>CAZNUD010000001.1:0-108574 GCA_964576195.1 uncultured Oscillospiraceae bacterium
GCTGCTACTATTTCCAGTAACGCTCAACCATGTTAAATATGGATACATAGCACTCGCAATTGACGAAAGCATAAGCGAGCCGCGTCCTAGCGAAATAATGAAAATCCAGCAGTTAGGTTTGTTTGTTGCGCTGCATTCAACAAAGCAGAATGAAATTAATAACGCAACGCGGCGGTTTAACAGCCTCTTGATGGACAGGCTTTTGCAAGACAATACTCTTACACAGGAGAACGCAGAAGCGCTGCTTGCTCCAATGGATAAAAAAATACACCGCCAGTACTATGCGGTGCAGTTTCTATATGATGAAATTGAAGATATTAACGCATTTGTCCTGCTTAACAACCGAGTTGGCCTTTTTTATGAGGCTGTCGAAAAGCAGATAAGCGAAAGTGAGCATATCCTGTTTTTTGAAAAACCCGGTGCGCAAATTATCCTTTTGCCCTATCCTATTGAGAATTTAGACACCATATTATTTCAGCTTCGAAGCATTTTCCTTGAAACCATGAAGATCGCTCATACCTTTGTAGGTATAAGCGACCCGATGCCCCTTTACCAGCTTAAAACAGCTTACAATCAGTCTTCTCGTGTAGCATACTATTTGCGGGCAATAAACAGCAGCAGGCAATACTGCCGATATAGCGAGCTTGGCGTTCTAAAATATTTTATGGATAACGAGGGGCGGCTGGACGATGCCTTTCTCCACTCAACCTACGAAAGCTATATTTCCCCCCTAGTTAAGCACGACGAAATTTATAATTCACAGCTTTTGTATTCTCTTGAGCGTTATGTGGGAAACAACTGTTCTAAAGTAAAAACCGCGCAGGAACTATTTATTCACAAAAACACACTTCGTGCCAGACTTGCTACAATTGGTAGAATTTTAAACATTGACATAGATTCCGTGGAGGATTTGTTAAATCTTCAGTTGGCTTTAAAGCTAAGATATTTTTTTGATAACACAAAGTAAACAGAAAATCTGAAAACCCATTGTCTACAATTGACAGGCCTTGTTTCAAAAAAATTGGAAAAACTTTCTTTTTGTCATTTCTTGCGCTTTGTGCTTGAAATAAAGTATCAAAAGAGTTACAATTATATAAATGTAAGCATTTTGGCTGGAGCGAAAGCTTCACCAACACGCGAAAGGAAAATGCCAAGCATGATAGCAAACTCTTTTTACCAAAAGAACGGGGCAATAAAGCGCATTGCCGCTCTGTGCCTTGCTCTGACCTTCACCTTGGGGCTTCTATGCACAAGTGCGGTCGCTGTCAGTCAGCAGGAGCTTGACGCTCTAAAAAACAAGCAAAACCAGCTTGCCCAGCAGAAGGCCGGAATACAGACCCAGTCCCAAGCCCTGGAAAACGAAATGAACGACAAGAGTATGCAACTTGAGCTTCTTTCTCAGGAGATTGAGCTTACGGCGCAGGAGATGGATACGCTTACTAAGATTATAGCTGTCTATACAAACTCCGTTGCAGAAATGGAGGACACCCTTGTCAAATGTCAGGCCGAGGAAAAGAGGCTGATGGAGCAATACCGAACCCGGGTAAGGGCGATGGAGGAAAACGGCTCTGCTTCATACATATCAATCATTTTAAAGGCAAACTCCTTCACAGACCTTTTAAGCCGCGTTGACTGCATAATGGAAATTAGCAAGCACGACAACCAGCTTATAGACAAGGTTCGACAGGCCCAGGAGCAAGTCGCTCTTGCTAAGGAGGCCATGGAAGAAGAAATAGCCGCCCAAAAGTTGGTTTTTGAGGAATACGAGCAAAAACAGGCAGAGCTGTTCACACAGCAAACGGAAGTGGAAATTATTCTCTCCTCCCTCTCAGCAAGCTCCGCAGATTATAAGCAGCAGCTTGAAGCCATAAATGCCATGCAAAACACGCTAAGCGGCCAAATAAGCGCCATGTCAAACCAGTTAGATGAGCTTAAGCGTATAGAGGCTGAGCAAAGGGCGGCGCAGAACAAGCCCCCCACCGGAACGGGTACGGGCGGCGGCACTTCTAACGGTAACGGCAACCAATGGTACAGCGATGGCACAAACACCGCAACGGGCATGGACATAGTTAACTATTCCATGGGGTTTTTGGGTGTACCTTATGTTTACGGCGGCACTTCCCCTTCCGGCTTTGACTGTTCCGGACTTGTATACTACTGCTATACAAACTTCGGTTACTCCGTTAACCGCACCGCCGCATCCCTTGCCTACAACGGCAGCTCCGTATCAAAGGACAACCTGCAGGCAGGCGATGTTATCCTCTTTACCTCCTCCGGCGGTGGCTATATTGGTCATACAGGAATCTATATTGGCGAAGGGCAGTTTATCCATGCTCCCCACACAGGGGATATTGTAAAAATATCAAGTCTTTCCACCGATTATTACACCAACCACTACTACGGAGCGCGAAGAATAATATAACAGATTAATTAGTAATTAAAGCGGAGTCTCTACCACAATGGAGACTCCGCATTCTTTTTATTTCGAACTACCCAAGCTCAAAGCCAAAGTATTGTAAAGCGTTTTCGTAGCTTACCCCGCTTACTATGCGGCCCAAGGCATTGTAATCCCGTGGGTACATCCCCTGCTCTGTCCAGTTGCCAAGAAGATTACAGAGAATGCGGCGGAAGTAGTCGTGGCGGGTGTAAGAAAGAAAGCTTCTCGAGTCTGTAATCATGCCCACAAAACCACCGATGCTGCCCTGCTCTGCAAGAGAGCACAGTTGGTTTTCTATGCCCCGCGCATTGTCGCAGAACCACCAGGCCGGCCCGTGCTGTATTTTCCCCCGGGCAGAACTGTCTTGAAAGCAGCCGATAATTGAATTCACTGCTGCGTTTTCCTCGGGATTGAGGTTGTAGACAATGGTTTTTGGAAGTGCTCCCTCCCGCTCGAGAGCATCCAAAATATCCGCAAGCCGAGCTGATGACGCAGTGCCGTAAATACAGTCGTAGCCGGTATCGGCCCCCATCTTCTTATAAGCGGCGGTGTTGTTGTTTCGCTTTGCCCCATAGTGAAGCTGCATTACCCAGCCGCGACGGCTGTATTCACAGCCGAGAAACAGAAGCAGTGCTGTGTGGTATTTTGCCGCCTCCTCCGGGCTTGGCGCTTTTCCCGAAAGGGCTCTGGAAAAAATCCCTTCAATTTCGCTCTCGGAAGCGCCAGCATATTCCATTTCTTCCATGCCGTGATCAGAAACCTTGCAGCCCAGAGATGCAAAATAGTCCATGCGTCTTGACAGCACTGTTTTTAAATCCTTATAGCGGCCAATGTCCATATGGGCTGTCTGGGACAGGTTTTCTATGTAGCTTATAAAGCCGTCTTTCTCAATATCTTTGGCCTTGTTCGGCCTAAATGTGGGCAAGACCTTCACGGCAAAGCTTTTATCTTCCATAAGTTTTTTATGCCAAAAAAGGCTGTCTGCAGGGTCATCGGTCGTACAAATCAGGCTGACCTTGCTTTTTTGTATCAAGCCCCGCGCAGACATTTCCGGCGAAGCAAGCTGGGCATTACATAGCCCGTAGACTTCCCACGCGTTTTCTCTTGTTAGTTGCCCGTTGAAGCCAAAGTACTTTTTTAGTTCCATATGACTCCAGTGGTAAAGGGGGTTTCCTATGGCGCTTTCAAGGCATTCAGCCCACTTTTTAAAGCGCTCGGCATCGGGAGCTGTGCCAGTTATGTATTCTTCCTCCACCCCGCAAGAACGCATAAGCCGCCATTTGTAGTGGTCACCACAGAAGCTTCCGCCTTCGCCCAGCCAAAGCGCCGTTATGCTGTCAAAACGCTTATCCTCGTATATATCCTTAGGGTCAATGTGGCAGTGGAAGTCAACTATGGGAGCCTCCTTAGCGTAACGGTTCATGGCCCTTTTTGTTGGAATGGGAATTGCCGTTATAATCATCGGCATCGTGCTTATCTTCACCCTTGAGGATTCCCCCGACCTTAAACCCTCCCTTACCCACAAGAGCTTTTGGCGTCAGGTTTTCTCTTCCTTCCAGTTTAACGAAATGTTTAAGGATAGGGAGCTTTTCTGGGTGCTCTCCACCGGTTCTATCTTCCTAGCTGCCGGACTATGAACGCTGCTGACCTTTATCCCCCTTTATATGGCCCGCCGCGAAATGAAGGAAAGTGCCAAGCTTAAATAAGGCTAAAACTTCTTGCTATGTTTTCAATTTATTGCCATAAACGCATTATTATACTATAATCTGCTTAAAAACATAGATTGGGGATTGCAATGAACAAATACCAATGGCTAGATGAATACCTGCTTTCTTTTCCGGGGACAGTTAAGGACTACAAGCTTGAGTGGGGGTGGTTCCGCTATCAGGTGGGTGGAAAAATGTTTGCCGCCACCTGCCAGCCCAGTCTCACGCACAAAGAATACGACAACCCTTACTAAGAAGCTTCAAAGGGAAATAACCGATGCCGGTTAAGAACAAAAACTCTTTGTAAACAAGTACATGGGGAGCATCCGAGTATGAAAAAAGTGCAAAACCAATTAAATTGGTTTTGCACTTTTTTGTCTGCACAGCTTTGCACACGCATTTAATTATGCTGTAGTTATATCTGTGTAGATACGCACGCAGTAGAGCTTTTCGTTTGTTTGCACAAGCTCCCCGTCCATTTCTACCAACGGGTATTTATAGTGGTTAAAGTTAACGAACTTTACCTTTGCAGTTGCTCCGTTTGAAAGCAACACATTGGCACCCACGAGCTCCGCCGGCATGTTTTGTAAAAAGACTTTAATTATCTTCATGTCCAGCCCGGAAAAAGCATTTTTTGAAATTTGATCAAGAATGTCGAAGGGCGACACCTCCGGTTTGTAGCTGCGTCTTGCAACCATGGCATCGTATATGTCAGAAATGGCAGTTATCGAGGCATGTACGGGGATTTGAGAGCCAACAAGTCCAAAGGGGTAGCCGGTGCCGTTGACCCTTTCATGGTGCAGCTCCACCGACTCCAAAATTTCCTTTGAGGTTTCGCCGGATTGCTCAAGCATTTCGCGGCCAAATTGCGTGTGCATTTTAATGGCCTCAAACTCCATAGGCGTAAGCTTACCGGGCTTATCTAATATCTTTGGGGATATCCTCACCTTGCCGACATCGTGCACCGCTCCCGCCCTTATCAGCATTTCACACTGCTGGTTGCTCATATGCATCCATCGCCCGATAAGGCCGTTTAGTATTGCAACGTTAACACTGTGGGTGAAAAGGTATTCATCCACCTGGCGCATGCCGCTGACCAACTGGATAAGGGTTGCCGCGTCATTTTCACCGAGTTTGTGCCCAAGGTCAACAACTATGTTATCAATTTCTTGGCGCCTTACAATGCCGCTTTCCTCTGCGCTGCTGATTATGCTTTTTGCGATTTTGCGAACTTCACCCATGCCCAGCTTTTCCTCAAGCCTGCTTTGGGCAAGGGCAAAAAACTTTGTGTCGGTTAAAAGAGAGTCCCGCTTGTTGCTTTCAACATATATATTTTTTCCGGAGGCCAGAGCCACGCGAATCGTTTTTAGCTTTTTTTTGGTAAGAATAATGTCCTTGCAAAGCAGAACAAGCTGATCCCCTTCCTTGTAATAGATGGGGTAGTCCACCATAAGTCCTTCATATAGGAAATCGACACTAATGGGCTTAAGGCTCATCTGTGGCAACTCCTTCCATTACTTTATATGATATCTAAATTAATATCATCTTATTATGGACTTTTTTGCCTAAATTGTCCAGTATTTGAAGGTCTATAAGCTGAATTTGTGTTATCCTCTATAATATTTATGAATTTTGTGTAAATTTATACAAGTCATTTAATTAAGGCTAAATCTCCCCGCAGGGGCGCTTGCTTATTTTTGATTTTTGTCCTATAATATTAATGTAAATTAAAAAACAAATTGACCGTTTTTAGTGAAGGAGATAGTTAATATGCACGACAATCACTGCCACTGTCATGACAACGGGCACTCCCATAACCATGCCCATCACAGCGAAGAGGAAACTCTCACCCTGCTTAGCTACATGCTCGACCATAACCGTAGCCACAGCGAGGAGCTTCACGAAATTTATCACGCCCTTGAGAGCGCAGGAAAAAAAGAGGCCGTCGTGGCCTTGGAAGAAGCCATGCGTCTTTTCGGTCAGGCCAATGACAAGCTTGAGGAAGCCCTTAATTTAATCAAATAAGCAGCCACAGGAGGGATTTTTATGTGCCTTACAACCGCCTACGAAACCGCCAACGGCATTGACAAGCTCATCTGCGAGCGAGTTGCCAATATTTTGGTGGAGGGAAACAAGGTCCGGCTTACCGACATTTTCGGCAGTCAGACCCTTGTTCCCGGTGCAATTAAAAGCATTGATTTAAACAAGAATATCATCCTTATCCAGCCTCAGTAGTCTGGCATAAGCATAAAGCAAGGTGCGGACACCGAAAGGTATCCGTACCTTGCTTTTTTACGCTCTGCGCTCAACAAACCAGCGACCCAGATTTGGTCCGGTGCTTGCTGTGCTGCGCTCGAAAAACAGATAGCTCTGCTTTCCCCTGACCATAACCGTGTATCGGTCACCCTGTCCTCCTGCGCGCATGGCAGCGGCCTGCCGCACATCCAGCACTCTGTCAATTTCAAAGGCGGCGCCGTCCTCCCATTTTATCACCTTGGGTGTCAGCCTGCCCTCGTGGTCAAATGAGGCGTTAACGCCAACATAGACCTTGGCACTTTGTACATTATTCAATTGCTGCCCTCCCTATACTTTTTTGAGAAAATTTCCCCGTGCGCGAACAGGCGACTCGTTGAGTTTGCAGCCCCTTCGCTTCATAAGGCGAAATTTAAAATCCAGCAGCTCCGGCGGCACATTGAGCCTTGCGGCGGCGGCGAAAAAGGATAAACCGTCCTTGATCGTTTGTAGAACCTCGTGGTCTGAAAGCATATAGTCCGCCGCAAAAATATTGGCCTCGTATTCCTTAAGGCCTCCTCCGTCAAAAATGGTAAAGTCATGAAAGGCGGCTGTCTTTTCCCCGTGCAACACCACATGGGCCAGTTCATGCATAAGGATAACCCGCTGCAGTTCCTCAGGCAAATCGGAATTGACCGTAATGTGTTTCACCCTGCAAAAGCAAACAAAAAAGCCCTTGCAGCAGCCCTCGAAGCTTCCCATCGGCTCATATCGCACAATAATGCCCATGTCCTTAGCCAGCCCCTCCGGGGAAAGCGCCCCGTGTTTGTTTTTAATTCGCTGAACTTCCGCGGCTATAAAATCGCTGCTCAAGGTGCTTCACCACGCTTTCAAAAGAGCCCTGCTTATTTTTTACTATAGGTTTCCTTTGCCTTTTCCTTGCAGTCCACGTAGGCCTTCATCACTGCTTGGAAAAAGGCGTCTTTGGCCTGCTCACTAAGCTCGCCACCTGCGAAAAGGGCGGCGTTCTGCGCCAGCAGGCGCTCCACATCCCGCGCCCCCTTAGGGCCAAAGCGCGCTCGCGCGCTTTCAATGTAGTCTGCCCGCTCCTCGCCGTGATGAGGGTCGTCTATCTCGTCGTTTCTAAGGTATTCCGGCGAAACCCCAAGGGCCTTCGCAAGCTTGTAAAGCTGGGCCGCATGAGGGATACGGCCATCAGTCTCGTATGAGGTTATTGTGCGCTTGCCAATGCCCGCCAGTTGGCCAAGCTCAGCTTGGCTTAAGCCAAGCTGACCCCGATGGGCAATCAGCTTTTCTCTAAAGGTTTTCATGGCGCTGCCTCCCTTAATTTTAAAATTGCTTCAAGTTGCGTCCTTGCTCTTGACAAAGCAGCGTGATGTTGCTATTATGGTGTAGCAACAGAAAGCAATTTAGTGCAACTTTATGCACATTATAATCTCGTGCGGGCTATTTGTCAACGGCGAATTATGCCGTACCCGCACCCTGATAAGGGAGCTGCCTTTTTTATGAACAACCGGATCATCCTTCACAGCGATATGAACAGTTTTTACGCCTCGGTGGAAATGATGCTGCACCCGGAGCTTAGGGGCCTTGCCGTGGCCGTTTGCGGCTCTGCGGAGAACCGCCATGGGATAGTTCTTGCAAAGTCCGAGCAGGCGAAAAAAGCCGGTGTAAAAACAGGCATGGCCAACTGGGAGGCAGCACGGCTTTGTCCGGGACTTGTTCTCGTGCCACCGCATTTTGAGCAATACATCAAATACTCCCGCCTTGCCCGGGAAATCTACCAGAGCTACACAGACTACGTTGAGCCTTACGGTATGGATGAGTGTTTTTTGGATGTGACGAAAAGTACACCCATGTTCGGCAGCGGCATGGATATTGCAGAGGATATCCGCCGAACTATTAAAGACGAATTGGGGCTTACGGTCAGCACAGGTGTTTCCTTCAACAAGGTTTTTGCAAAGCTTGGCTCGGACATGAAAAAGCCAGATGCAATAACAGAGATTACACCGGAAAACTTCAGAAAAAAGGTTTGGCCTCTACCCGCCTCAGATCTGCTCTATGTGGGCCGGGCAACCACGGCAAAGCTCGCCCGCTTCGGAGTGCACACCATTGGCGACCTTGCCGCCCTTTCCCCCGAGTTTCTCCGGCGGCAGTTTGGTGTCAATGGATTGACCCTGCACAGCTACACAAACGGCTTGGACTGCTCTCCGGTCATGTACAAGGACCTCTCCCCCCCGGTAAAATCCGTGGGTCACGGCATCACCTGCGTGGAGGATCTAATCAGTGAAGACGAAGTTTGGCGAGTTATGCTGGAGCTTTGTCAGGACATCGGCCACAGGCTTCGCCAGTATGGCCTACTGGCCTCCGGTGTTCAGATATCGGTCAAGGATAACTGTCTGTCTGTTCAGCAGTTTCAGGGGCCGATGCCCTATGCAGTCTTAAACCCAATGAGTATTGCCAAGCGCGCCCGCAGCCTTTTTCGGTATAATTATAACTGGCACGCTCCTGTTCGCGCAGTTACCGTTAGGGCAATAAACCTTATCCCCGGCGAAATGCCGGAGCAGTTGAACCTTTTTGAAGACCCCACCCGCCTTGAGCGCAGTGAAAAGCTCTTTAACTGCGTGGAGGAGCTTCGGAGCCGCTTTGGGAAACACAGCGTAGGTCCAGCCTCACTTTTGGGCAACCTTAAAATGCCCGAATACCGTGACCACGACCTGACTCTCCCGGGCCTAATGTACGGATAAAATCAATCGGAGAGACACGAAAGGTATCTCTCCGATTTTCATTATAACAACGGCCTGAATGTATCCGCCTATGGATTTTATCCAATAACTCTGTCGGCGAAGCTAACAAAGTCTATATAGACCTCATCTTTGTTTATTTCATTTAAAATCTCATGGCGTGCATTGGCATAGAGCTTTATATGGCAGTCGGTCACGCCTGCGGATACAAGGTCATTATAAGCATTTTTAACACCCTGACCGTAGTCGCCAACAGGGTCCATGTCACCGCTAAAGAAATAAACGGGCAGATTCTCGGGGAACTTTGTATAGCAGGCAGGCTTGTTGGAGTTTACGTTTACCTCCATCAGCGCCTTCATACCGTCAAGGGAGAACAAAAACCCGCAGTAGGGACTGGCAATATAGTCATCAACAATTTTGCGGTCACGGCTAAGCCAGTCGTAGTCGGTGCGGCGATCGTCGTAACGGTCGTTAAACTTACCAAAGGCCATTTTGTCCACAAATTTGCTTTTGTAGTCCTTGCCCTTAAAGATCTTCAAAACCTTAACAAGCATAAGCCCTAAGCCCGCCGCCGGGTTCGGGCCGCTGGAACCGCTTATGATAAGCCCCTCAATCTCCGTGCCGTACTTTGCAGCAAACAAGCGCACCAAGTAACTGCCCATGCTGTGTCCCATAAGCACCAGCTTCTTTCCGGGGTTCTCTGCTTTGGCTATGGCACACATTTTGTGAACATCCTCCACCATGGTTTCCGCCTGATTTGCATCGAGAAACAGGCCCAGATGCTCAATGTCCGCAACACTGCTGCCATGCCCCACATGCTCATGCACATAAACCGCGTAACCCTTATCACAAAGGTATTCTGCAAAGTCCTCATAACGCTCAGCATTTTCCGCCATGCCGTGAACAATTTGAAAAACAGCCTTAATATCGCCCTCCGGCGTATACCTGTAGTAGCAAATTCTGTCGTTTCCGTTGCTACTGGGGAAGAATTCACACTGCTTGTTCATTCTTACTATCCTCCGAATCAAAAAATAAACAGCTCGCGTTGCCGAGACAATTTTTTATATCTTTCGGGGCGGGGCCTATCAGCGCTCCACCCAGTCAAGACTTCTGGATACGGCCTTTTTCCAGCCTTTTATTAGGCGCTTGCGCTTTTCATCTTCCATGTCGGGGGTAAACTCCACATCAATGCCCCAAAGACTTTTTAGCTTTTCCTTGCTCTCCCACATGCCAGTTGCAAGGCCCGCAAGATAGGCGGCACCCAAGGCCGTGGTCTCTCTAATCATAGGCCGCTGCACTGGTTTTCCCAGCACATCGGACTGGAACTGCATAAGGAAGGAATCGCGGCTGGCTCCGCCGTCAACATTAAGCTCGGCAAGCTTTAACCCTGTATCCTTTTCCATGCAGGTAACAAGCTCCATGGACTGAAAAGCGATGCTTTCCTGGGCCGCCCGGATAAGGTGGGCACGCTTGGTACCGCGGGTCAGCCCAACAATGCAGCCCCGGGCGTACATGTCCCAATAGGGCGCGCCAAGACCGGTGAAGGCGGGAACAATATAAACTCCTCCCGTGTCTTCCACCTTACGGGCGTAGTACTCGGCATCACAACTCTCGGTGAAAAAGCGCATCTCATCGCGAAGCCATTGAATAACCGAACCGCCGGCAAAAACGCTGCCCTCAAGAGCGTACTGAACCTCATCCTTGCTGGTGGAGGCGGCAATGGTGGTGATAAGACCGGACTTGCTCTCGCAGGGCTTCGAGCCGATGTTCATTAGCAAAAAGCAGCCTGTGCCGTATGTATTCTTAGCCTGACCCTGAGAAAAGCACTTTTGTCCGAAAAGGGCGGCCTGCTGGTCGCCGGCGATCCCCGCAATGGGAACGTCGGTACCCTGAATGTTAACATAGCCGTAAACCTCGCTGGAGGGACGGACCTTTGGCAAAATGCAGCGGGGAATATCAAGCTCCTTAAGCATCCTGTCGTCCCATTCCAGCGTGTTTATATTAAAAATCATGGTGCGGGAAGCGTTGGTATAATCCGTTACATGAACCTTGCCACCGGTAAGCTTCCAGACAAGCCAAGAGTCCACAGTGCCAAAGAGTATCTCTCCCCTTTCGGCCCTCTCCCTAAGCCCCTCAACGTTATCCAAGATCCATTTAATTTTGGTGCCGGAAAAATATGCGTCAATAACAAGGCCGGTGGTTTTGCGGATGTAGTCCTCAAGGCCCCGGGCCTTTAGATCCTCACAGATATCCGCCGTGCGGCGGCACTGCCAGACTATGGCATTATAAACAGGTCTCCCTGTTTCCTTATCCCACAAAATGGTAGTTTCCCGCTGGTTTGTAATGCCGATAGCCATAATATCGGACACCTCAATGCCACTTTTGGCAATAAGTCCCATCATTACTGAATACTGGGAGGAATATATCTCCATGGGGTCATGTTCCACCCAGCCCTCATTGGGATATAACTGAGGAAACTCCTTCTGCTCCATAGCAACTATGTTCTGCTCCCCATCGAAGAGGATGGCGCGAGAAGATGTTGTTCCCTGGTCAAGTGATAGTATGTATTTAGGCATTTTCCATTTTCCTCCGTAAGAACTTAAAGATTTCGCGTGGTTACAATGTCCGCTCCCGTGCCGCAAACATCTGTTATCACCAAATCGCCTATTCTGACGGGACTATTTAGCTCTACTGCATCAAGCGCTTTCATAACGTTGAACAAATCCCCCTTGGGGATGGGGGCGTTTGTTTTAACGCTGCATCTGTTAAGCGCCGCTCCCTTTATCTTAACGGTGCTGGTAAGCACACGTCTTGGATCTGTAAGCTCTATTTTACCATATTCTATACCCTTTTCACAAGATGCACCGGTAACTTTATAATTATTTTTCTCATCAACTTGCAGATGGCAGCCCTTGGGGCAGCCGATACATATAATTTCTGTCATAATCACTACGCCTCCTTTACTGAAACTACAAGCTCGTCTCCCGCCGCTTTATCCAGAAGCATACGTGGCAGGACGATTTTTTCCATTTCTCCGGGGGCAAGATGCTCGCGTTTGTAATGTGCAAGCACATTTTCGCCGTCTAGCACCTGAATTTCCGCATTTCCCATGACTTTATTGACCCGTAAAAACACCTCGCAGAGTCTTTCCACGTTTTCAGTGCGTATGCGCTGGGGCACGGTGTATGCGATGGAGTCTCCGTTTTTTACCCTGAGGGTTTTGCCATACTGGGCCTTGCCCTTCGCAGAAAATTTTGCAGCAGCGCGGCCCGCTCTCTGGCTTTCGGCGGTTACAAAGTCTACCAGATCGTGAACATGAACAACGTTCCCACAGGCAAAAACTCCGTCTATTTCCGTCTGCATGTTTTCAAAAACAACTGCGCCCTTAGTGCGCCCGTCCATTTCAATGCCTGCGTTTTTTGTAAGCTCGTTTTCGGGGATAAGGCCCACGGACAGCAGCAGGGTGTCGCAGTCAAAGGTCATTTCAGTTCCGGGTATTGGGCGCCTGTCCTCATCCACCTTGGCGGCAATTACCCGCTCTACTCGCTTATCGCCGCAGATATTCGTAATGGTGTGGCTGAGGTAAAGGGGAATGTCATAGTCGTTAAGGCACTGAACGATATTTCTCGTGAGACCTCCGGAATAGGGCATAAGTTCTATGCAGGCAAGTACTTTTGCCCCCTCAAGAGTCATGCGGCGGGCCATAATAAGTCCGATGTCGCCGCTGCCCAAAATTACTATGCGCTTACCGACCATGTAGCCTTCCATATTCACATATCGCTGGGCAGTTCCGGCTGTAAGTACGCCCGCAGGGCGGGTGCCGGGGATGGAGATGGCACCCCGGGTGCGCTCCCGGCAGCCCATGGCAAGCACCACAGCCTTAGCATCAATTATTCTGTATCCCTCTTCCTTGCTCACACAGTGGATCTGCTTTTCCTTTGTACCCTCAAGCACCATTGTGTCAAGACATACCTCTATATCTGTGTTTTTGACCTGCTCTATGAAACGCCCGGCATATTCCGGCCCGGTAAGTTCCTCCTTGAAGTGATGAAGGCCAAATCCGTTGTGGATGCACTGGTTGAGTATTCCGCCAAGCTCCTTATCACGCTCAAGGATAATTACCTTTTTTGCACCCTCATTTTTTGCTTCAAGGGCGGCTGCAAGTCCCGCAGGTCCGCCGCCTATTATAGCAACATCGTAAGTCATGCCTTCTCCCCCTTTGTTCTGCCTGTAAGAATATATGTGCCCTCTAAGTCCTTCTGGATTTCCAAGGGGTCAAGTCCCAGTTCACGGGAAAGGATTTCGAGTACCCTCGGCGAGCAAAATCCACCCTGACATCTTCCCATGCCCGCGCCCACACGGCGCTTAACCCCGTCTATGCTGCAAGGGGGGATTGGGGCACGGAGGCAGTCAACAATTTCGCCCTCGGTTACAGTTTCACAGCGACAGATGACCCGACCATAAAGGGGGTTTTGCCTGATGAATTCTTGCTTTTCTCGGGCGGAAAGCTGGTTAAAGCGTAATACATGGCGCTCGTCCACATAGTCTTTCTTCTTTTTCATGGCTACGCCGGAGGCAGCGAGCATATTCTTTACATAAACGCCGATAGCCGCAGCGGCGGAAAGTCCCGGGCTCTTGATGCCCGCAATGTCAAAAAAGCCGTGTGCCTCGGTTTCACCGATGATAAAGTCGTCCACATCGGTAATGGTGCGAAGGCCCGCAAAATTTCGAATATTCTCTCCAAAGTTAATGTCGGGAACAGACTTTTGCGCGGTTTTTTTTATGTTTTGCAGTCTGGTTGTGCCAACGCTCAAATCCCCCGCTTTAACAGCCTCGTTGTCCGGGCCGACAATAAGGTTTCCGTGGACTGTGGGAGCCACCAAAATGCCCTTAGTGTCTCCTCTGGGACACTGGAAGATAACGGAGTTTGCCTTGGCACTTTCAGATTTATCAAGAAGGTAGTACTGGCCGGAATGGGGCCGCACAATATAGCTGGGTTCGGCAATCATGCCATGCACCTTATCGCAGTAAATACCCGCGGCGTTAACAACATCTTTCGCCTCGAAATTGCCCCCGGCAGTTTTTACCACAAAGGTCCCCCCCTTTTTGGTAATTCCTATAACCTCACTGTTTAAATGCAGCTCCACCCCGTTTGTAACGGCGGTCTGCGCCATGGCAAGGCAAAGCTCCCACGGGTTTAAGATTGCAGCACTAGGGGCCCAAAGAGCGCCCTGTGCCTCAGGACTAATGTGAGGCTCTTTTTCCCGCAGCGCCGCCTGGTCAATAATCTCAAGATCGGGAACGCCATTTTTAATACCTCTTTCATAAAGCTCTTTTAGCGTTTCCATTTCCCCCTTAGAAAATGCGACTGTAAGACTGCCAACACTTTTGCAGGGCACATCGAGCTTTTTGCATATTTCCTTGGTAAGAGGAACGCCCTCCACGTTAAGCCTTGCCATTAGAGTTCCGGGCTTGGGGTCGTAGCCTGAGTGGAGTATAGCAGAATTAGCCTTGGTGGTGCCGTTAGCAACATCGTTCTCCTTTTCCAGTACGCAGACGGAAAGTTCGTGCTTTGATAGCTCATAGGCTAGGGCCGCCCCTACTACGCCGCAGCCGATAACAAGTACATCAAACATAATTTCTCCTTACCTTTTCTTAAAAATACACAAAAAAAGCACAGCAAACACAGCCCCTGTTCGGGACTTGTGTCGCTGTACTCAAATAAACTCAAACAGCAGTATTCTATTTTTGTTCTGCTTGTTTAAATATATCAGAAGACCGTGCCGTAATCAAGTATAAATAATTCTTTAACGAGCTTTTTCGACCTAAAGGTACCATACATTACCGTTAGTGCTGGAAACTGCCACCGCTCCGGCTGAAATGGCGTTTAAAACGTCCTCCTTATCTCTGATAAGGCCGCTGGCGATAAGGGGCTTTTTGCAACACCTTGCAAGCTCTGCTATAACCTTGGGCATAACTCCGGGAAGTATCTCAACAATGTCCGCGTCACAGGTTGGAAGCTGCCTCTTTACATTGTCCAGCGCCTTGGAGTCTATGATAAAAAAACGCTGAATGGTGAGCATCCCCTTTTGCTTTGCGTGCTTTACGAGCTGGGGACGCGTTGAGATCATTCCGTCTGCTCCGGTGCTTTTAAGTAGAAAATCCACTGCCACCGTAGATTGGGAAAGCCCCTCCACAAGGTCTATATGGACAATACACACCTTGCCCCGCGCCTTAACCGAACGCACAAGCTCCTCCACATTCAAAGCACTGCCAAAAAGCAGAATAACTGCGCCGCAGTCGCTTTCTAACGCACTGAGCAGCTCATCGTTGTTCTTTACGGCAGATATAATGGGGTTTTGCTCCAAAAGTGATATAAACTCGCTTGTGTGCATCTTTACCTCCAAAGTCAGAGCCTGTTTTTTACCGCTGCAAGGTTTTTAGATTAATTTATATATAAATGGTATCACAGTTTACAGCAAATAACAATCTTTCTCTCTCTCACCCTTAATCATACTATCCTTTACAAGAAATCTGTTGTAATAATTAAAAATCTATGTAATATGGGTATATAAGTACATGGAAAAGAGATGGAGGTACATTATGAAAAAAGCAATTAAAACAATTCTTCTGGTTCTTTTGGCGCTAATAGTCCTTGCAGGTTGCTACTTTGCCTATGTCTTTATTGACTATTACCGTATTGAGGACAATTTGGTTCTTGAGATAAAGGCCCCTATTTCCGCCCCTGCCATGGTCGGAACTGATTATACCATCATATCCTACAACATAGGTTTTGGCGCATACAGTGACGATTACAGCTTTTTTCTGGATGGAGGAAAGTATTCACGGGCCTTTAGCCAGGAGGCAGTTAATAAAAACACCAGCGGTGCTTTAACCGAGGCTGCGGCACTTTTGCCAAACCTTCTGCTTTTGCAGGAGGTGGATATCGACTCTATCCGTAGTTACCACGTTGACCAGCGAGAGCTTGTTTACAAGAGCTTTCCCGGTTACACCTCAAACTTTTCCCAAAACTACGATTCCCCCTATTTGCTTTACCCCATCCTTTCCCCCCACGGAAAGTCTGTTTCCGGCATAATGACACTTTCGGATTTGCAGGTGGACAGCGCCCTTCGCCGCTCTCTGCCGGTGGAAAAAGGCTTTATGAAAATGCTTGATCTTGACCGCTGCTACAGCGTTTCCCGCATCCCGGTTGACAACGGCAAGACCCTTTGCCTTTACAATCTCCACCTTTCCGCTTACAGTTCCGACGGCAGCATTGCCACCGAGCAGCTTAAACTTCTTCTTGCCGACATGGCCGCGGAATACGAGGCAGGAAACTACGCCCTTGCCGGCGGGGATTTTAATAAAGACCTTCTAGGCAATTCCCCGGAAATCTTCGGCGGTTCCGACGGTGAGAACCAGGTTTGGGCCCAGCCCTTCCCCTTCGACCTGCTTCCCGAGGAGCTTAGCCTCGTTGCTCCGCTTAACGAGGAATCGCCGGTTCCTTCTAACCGATGCGCCGACGCCCCCTTCGACCCTTCTCTTGCCTTTGTTCTCACTTTGGATGGCTTTATTGTTTCTGACAATATTGAAGTAAATACCTCTTCGGTTATCAACACAGGCTTTAAATGGTCCGATCACAATCCCGTTTCCATGGCCTTCAAACTGTCATAAGCTCAAAAACGGCGTCTTTTCTTACATACAATTGGAGGGATTATATGAAATTAGAATCCGCGCTATTCCTTGTGCTGTGCCTGCTGCTTATCTCAGCTTTTATTTCCCCCGCCGCAGTCAGCGCAAAAGAATACAGCATGGGCAATTTTGACCCATACACTTCAAAATACAGCTACGGTCAGTTCGCCGATGTTAACGAAAGTGCCTGGTATGGACTTGAGGGACAGGGCGTTGTATCCACTGCCTGCGGTTTGGGCCTGATGAACGGCACAGGAAACGGCTTTTCCCCCGAAGGAAGCCTCACCATTGCCCAGGCAGTTACCATGGCAGCAAGACTTTGCAGCATATATTGCGGCGATAGCTACCGCTTTGTGCAGGGCAGCCCTTGGTATCAGTGCTACGTAGACTATGCTGAGGATCATAACATTCTTTATGAGGGCGAGTTTTCCGATGAAATGGAACACATTGCCACCCGTGCCGAAATGGCCTACATATTCTATTATGCCCTGCCCGAAGATGAGCTTCAGCAAATTAACACTGTTAGTTCTTTACCCGATGTAAACTCAGACACAGATTACAGTGATTTTATTTTTTTCATGTATAACGCGGGAATCTTAACCGGTAACGAGGCCTACGGCACCTTTACCCCCTATTCCCCCATAACCCGGGCCGCGGCTGCCGCCATAGTCTCCCGAATGGCTCTGCCGGAACTTAGAAAGGAATTCACCCTTTCTTCGCCGCCTTCATCGGTTGTCTCAAACCCCGCCAGTCTACTTGATTATAGTCACTATAATGTCACAAAGCCCGCAGCGATCAACAACTACAACGACTTTGTTCAGGCATGGGAGTGGATGCTGGTAAACACCGTATTCAACGCCTCTTTCTCTTCAGGTATTAGCTGCACTTTAAGCGACATAGATGGTCTTCAAGATGCAGCAATTGAAGCCTACAGTCTTGTGGCCGGCTTTGAATACTTTGACTACGCCTCCTTTCGCCGAAGTGTCGGCATAAGCACCTCTTATTCCTATACCGCCTCAGGAAAATGTTACGACATAAGATTTGATTTGGAGCTTACAAACGTAGACGGCATTTCAAACAGCGCCATTGCCAACCAAGTTGCTGCCTTTGAGGATACCTGTGCTAACATCATCACAAGTCTCTATTCCACAGGTGAGCTGTCCCCTTCCATGACCAACAGGGAAAAAGCCCTTGTGCTTTATGAATATGTTATTCTTAATAACGCCTATGACGGCACCTATACCCGTTATACCGGCTATGACGCAGCCGTTAGAAGAAGCTCTGTGTGCCAAGGATACGCGGGAATGTACAGCTATCTGTGTAACCTGGCTGGGGTACCCATGCGCGGCATAACGGGGCAGGCAAGCGGCGACTCTCATGCTTGGAACCGCATTTATGAAGACGGTCAGTGGTACCATATAGACACGACCTTTGGCGACCCCTACCCCGACACTCCGGGTTTCTGTGACTATTCATGGTTTTGGCTAACCGAAGGCCAGCTCCGCTATGGAAGCAACCCCCGCACCATGGATACCGATAAGCTTGTATACGTTGGGACCTTTTCCCACGAAAGCTCCGGTCCTGTTCCTATGGGCGTTTTCCTTCCACAAAACGCCCCCTCGGAATACGCTGCATAAATAGAAAAAGACGCTCTTGCCCAGTCTCGCTTCGGTGAGCCCTTTTACCCCAGTCTCGAATTGCTTTGATTTACTTGAATTCCTATAATGCCTATGGCATAATAGGAATTGGAGGTGAACGCAATGATGGTTTCCACCAAGGGGCGCTATGCCCTTCGCGTTATGATAGACCTAGCCCAGCATGAGGATGAGGGCTTTCAATCCTTAAAATCCGTTGCCGAGCGGCAGAATATTTCTATGAAGTATCTTGAAATGATCGTTGCCATACTAAACCGCGGGGGCTTTGTGCAGAGCCTTAGAGGCAAGGATGGGGGCTATAAACTCACAAGGCCTGCCGGTGAATACACAGTAGGCTCGGTTATCCGCCTTGCAGAGGGAAGTCTGGCCCCCGTGGCCTGCCTTGACTGCGAGGATGTTTCCTGCCACCAGGCCGACCACTGCTTAACACTGCCCATGTGGAGAAAACTTGATGACACCATAAACAGCTACCTTGACAGTATAACCGTTGCCGATTTACAAAATGGTAACGTCTAATGTTTCGCCCGCGGCAAAAATTACCGCGGGCATAAAAATACATCCATTTCCTATTGACACAATAGGAAATGGATGTTACAATTCCTAGTAGAAACATAGGACTTTCAGAAAGGGGCTGTTTATTTGTTTGTATACGCAGACAACGCCGCCACAACAAAAACAAGTGACGTTGCAATAAATGCAATGCTGCCTATCTATCAGGAGTTTTACGGTAACCCCTCCAGCCTTCACACCACAGGTCAAGCGGCCAAAGAAAAACTTGAGCAGGCCCGTAAAACCATGGCAAAGTACTTAAATGCCGACCACAGGGAAATAACCTTTACCTCCGGCGGCAGCGAGGCGAATAATCAGGCAATTCTTTCCGGCGCCGCCATTGGAAAGCGGAAGGGTAAAATGCACATAATTTCAAGCAAGTTTGAGCACCACGCAGTTTTGCACACTCTGGAAAAGCTTAAGTCCCAGGGCTTTGAAATAACGCTTTTGGATGTTTACTCCAACGGTATTGTTAAGCTGGAGGACGTAAAAAATGCAATCCGTGAAGATACGGCTCTACTTACAATAATGTTTGCCAACAACGAGATCGGCACTATCCAGCCCATCACTGAAATTGGGGCACTGTGTAGAGAAAAGGGCGTTTTATTTCACACCGACGCTGTGCAGGTGGCAGGACATCTGCCCATTGAAGTAAAGACCATGAACATTGACCTGCTCTCTCTTTCCGCACATAAATTCCACGGACCTAAGGGTGTGGGAGTCCTCTTTGCCAAACGGGGCATCCGCCTGGAGAATGTCATAAACGGCGGCGCTCAGGAGCACGGTAAGCGCCCCGGCACGGAAAACCTGCCCGCAATAGTGGGCATGGAGGCAGCCTTCAAGGATGCCTGCGAAAACATGGTCGAAAATGCGGGAAAAACAATTTACCTTAGAGACAAGCTGATACGTGAGCTGTCCAAAATCCCCCACTCCATCGTAAACGGTGATCTTTCACGTCGGCTTCCGGGCAACGTGAACATGTGTTTTGAGGGAATTGAAGGTGAAAGCCTTCTTCTGATGCTGGATAAGGAGGGTGTTCAGGCCTCCTCCGGCTCAGCCTGCACCTCCGGCTCCCTTGACCCCAGCCATGTGCTTCTGTCCATAGGTCTGCCCCATGAAATCGCCCACGGTTCTCTGAGGCTCTCCCTTTGCCAGAGCAACACCGAGTCGGAAATAGATCATATAATTAAGGTCGTTCCCAAGGCCGTAGAGTATCTTCGCAATATGTCCCCCGTGTGGGAAAGCCTTGAGAGAGGCGAGCAGAAACACTTTATTGATAAGAAAGGAGCATGATTTATGTTATACAGTGAAAAGGTAATGGACCACTTCCAGAACCCCCGAAATGTGGGCAATATGGATGATGCCGACGGAATCGGCGAGGTGGGCAACGCCGTTTGTGGCGATATTATGAAGATGTATATTAAGATCAAGGATAATGTCATCACCGATGTAAAGTTTAAGACCTTCGGCTGCGGCTCTGCCATAGCCACAAGTTCCATGGCAACGGAGCTTATAAAGGGCAAATCCATTGAGGAAGCCCTTGCCCTCACCAACAAGGCAGTTGCAGAGGCCCTTGACGGTCTGCCCGCCAACAAGATGCACTGCTCCGTTCTGGCAGAAGAAGCTGTTAAAACCGCAGTAAAGGATTACTATGACAACAACGGCATAGCCTATGATGCAGAATTAATGTGCAAGATCCATTAATTTAGTTCTGCCTATTTGTAGCTCTTTTCATAAAGGGGTTTTAGTTGCCTGTATGTCTTTGTAAAAACGTTTGAGTATAGCCACTTGTAGTACCTGTGGGCCTGAAGGTCAGGCAAAAATTTGTCCCTTATCTGCACCATGCTATCCATTGCTTGGTTTACACTTTCAAAGCGGCCAATGGAGGTATAGGCTACCATGGAACTGCCTATTACCGCCGCCTCATGTGTCTGTGTGCGATAGGCCGGAACGCCGAACATATCAGCCGTTATCTGACATATTTCTGCGCTTTGGCTGCCGCCTCCGGCAAGGTATACACCTTCAGTTCTTGTACCCATGCACTTTTCCATGGACTTCATACCGTTTATCAGAGCAAAATTAATACCTTCAATTATTGCCCTGTAAATGTGAATTCGTGTGTGCACATCGGAAAAGCCTATTATGCTGCCCCTGGCCTGGGGCATGGACACCCCGGGAGTAAAATAGGGCTGCATCATAAGACCCTGGCAGCCCGCCGGGATCTCCCGAAGGCGCTTGTTTAATAGCTCCTCAGGCGATATGCCAAGCTCAAGGGCCTCCCGTGTTTCCTTTTCGGCAAATTCTCTTGCAAACCATGCTATAAGCCAGTAACCCCTGTATATCTCCATTTCAGGACTCCAGCAGCCCTCCATTGCCGCCGGATATGCCGGCATAAAGCGCTGAGGCTCTACATAGCGGTCAATGTTGTACTGAATGGTGGCGGTGGTCCCAAAGGAAATTGCCGCCTTATCAGGCGTTGTGCAGGATAATCCGATACTCTCGCAGCCCTTGTCCGAGCCAGTGGCAACCAAGGGCATTCCCGCGGGAATGCCGGTTTCCTCCGATGCTTTTTTCGTAATGTCGCCTAAAACCGTTCCAGGCGCAACCAAATCGCATAGTTTTTCTTTGGGAAGGGGAAAAATACAGTAACGTAAATCGTTTTTACCCATCCAGCGTTTTTTTCGGGAGTCAAAGGGCACATGTCCGATGACATTTGCCGTGCTATCCACCATTTTTCCGCATAGGCAAAAGTTCATGTAGCCTGAAATCATCAAGTACTTATGGGTTTTTTTCCAGTTTTCCGGCTCATTTTGCATTATCCAATTGCAAACGGAGATGCGGCGGATAAGCTTAACCGTTTCACTCATGCCCGCAACGGCAAAAGCAGCAGATATGAAAGCCGGCAGAGGCTCTGAAATATCCGCCTCCCGCTTATCCAGCCATAAAATTGCCGGACGTATGGGAACCCCATCTTTATCAACGCAAATATTGGTGTCCCTAATGGTGGTTATGCTCACAGCGACAATCCTGTCCCAATCTGTTTCCGACACCGCTTTAAGCTCCCGGGACAGGGCGCAGATCTGCTCCCAGTAGAACTCGCCCCTTTGCTCTGCCCAGCCGGGGTTAAGGGAAAAGTAGGGTTCGTTAAACTTGTGCTGAGTTTTATGGAGAATGTTGCCCTTGTCATCCACTAGAACAGCTCTTGCGCTCTGAGTGCCAATGTCAAAGGTTAGTACCAAATCTTTCATTACCTTGTCTCCCAATATCACTTGTGATTGGCAAATCTTCAATCGTCGCCATGGGTTTTGGAAAATGGTGCAGATAAGCTCCATCTTACTAGAAAACCGACGTGCCCCTTGACACGTCGATTTTTTAAAGTTTTTTACAGCTCCACAAAGGTAGGTTCGTGGTGCAGGGCGGGGAAAACCTTCTCCAGCAGCTCCGAAGTTTTAAACTTTAGGCTGGAGGTGTTTATGCAGGGGTGACAGGCAAAGAATTCCTGCCGCAAAATGTCTTTGTCTACCAGTAGACGTACCTTGTTCTCTCTATCATACATTAGCCCCATAACACTTACGCTACCGGGCTGGAGATTTAAAAGTTGGGTCATGTACTTTTCATGGGCAAAATGTAGCCTCGCCACCCCCAGTTGAGAAGAAACCACCGAGGTTTTAAACTGCTTGTCCGCCGGCATACACAATAAATAAAAGGCCGTCTCCTGCCGGTTGCTCAGAAAGAGATTTTTACAAATACGCGTATCCAAAACCTTGGTGCGCTCAAGGCATACTTCGATGCTATTGGCCGCGTCGTGATCGCAGCGCATGTATTCGATCCCTAAGCTATCCAAAAGTTCATAGGAACTTATTTCCTGTTCAATGCGTCCCGAAAAATCTGTCGGGCGCCCCGTAAATGCGGTCATGTCTGCCTCCATGCAATTAATAATACAAGTATACCTCAAAAGTGCTGAAAAAGCGACAGAAACTTAACCTTTTTACCTTAAAATCCCTCCCCTAAATAACAGGGGAGGGATTTTAAGCGAGGCACTTAGCTGATAACCGCCGTACCATAGGCCGATATATCCCCGATTTCTATGCCGCTGTAACATCCGTCGTAGTGGTAAACCGCACTTATGGGAACGCTCATACCGGGATTGTAAGGCAGGATGGCCTTTGCTTGGCAAAGCCATTTTAAGGCAAGCAGGTTTTCCTCCTGCTCCACGGTTGGGGTATAAAGGGTGCTGGTTGTTCCGTCAATGCTTATGTCAGCGCCGCTGATCATGGTAAAAAAGCAGTCTTTTCCGCAGTTGCCACTTTAACAACTTAGCTCTTTAAATTCCGCGAAAAATCTACAGAGTTTATAAATGAAAGCCGTTGCAATAATGCCAACATTTGTTTATAGTAAAAGCAAGCGCCTTTTACGATTTGTTTTAAACCCGAAGGCAGGATGTGTTTATGCGCCCTGTTAACAATCATAGAACTTAAAAACCTTTTACGGAGAGATGAAAAATGAAATACAAAACCGATATTGAAATTGCACAGGAGTCCACTCCCCTTAAAATTACCGAGATTGCAAAAAACTGCGGCATTCCCGAGGAATACATCGAGCAGTATGGAAACTATAAGGCAAAAATTGAAAACGGTTATTTGAAAAACTGCCAAAAGCCTGACGGAAAGCTCATTTTAGTTACCGCCATAACTCCCACCCCGGCCGGTGAGGGCAAAACCACGACCACTGTGGGTCTTGCTGATAGTCTTAAGCGCATGGGTAAAAATGTATGTGTTGCCCTGCGTGAGCCTTCCTTGGGCCCTATTTTCGGCATAAAAGGCGGAGCTGCAGGAGGTGGCCGGGCCCAGGTCATCCCCATGGAGGACATTAACCTGCACTTTACCGGCGACTTTCATGCCATAGGCGCGGCCAACAACCTGCTTGCTGCAATGCTTGATAACCATATCCAACAGGGAAACACCCTAGGTATCGATCCCAAAAACATCACTTGGCGCAGGGCAGTAGACATGAACGACCGCCAGCTTCGTAATATTGTGGACGGACTTGGCGGCAAAATGCAAGGAGTTCCAAGAGAGGACAGCTTTGATATAACCGTAGCAAGTGAGGTAATGGCTGTGCTTTGCCTTGCAAGTGATATTTCTGATCTGAAAAAGCGTCTGGCCTCCATAATCGTTGCCTACACCTACGACGGTAAGCCCGTCACCGCCGGTGACCTGAAAGCATCCGGCGCTATGGCGGCACTTTTGAAGGACGCAATGAAGCCCAATCTGGTGCAGACTCTTGAGCATACCCCCGCCATAATCCACGGAGGCCCCTTTGCAAACATTGCCCACGGCTGCAACTCCATTGTTGCCACAAAAACGGCTATGAAAATCGGCGATTATGCAGTAACCGAGGCAGGCTTCGGTGCAGATCTGGGTGCCGAGAAATTTCTTGACATCAAGTGCCGCATGGCAGGTCTAAGGCCCTCTGCCCTTGTCCTCGTTGCCACAGTCCGCGCTCTTAAGCACCACGGTGGCTGCCCAAAAACCGAGCTTGGCAACGAAAACCTTGAAGCTTTGGAAAAGGGCCTTCCCAACCTTTTGCAGCATATTGAAAACATCACTAAAGTCTACAGGCTTCCCTGCGTGGTTGCAATTAATCGCTTCCCCTCCGATTCCGAGCCCGAGCTTGCCTTGGTCGAGCGTCGTTGCCGTGAGCTTGGTGTTAACGTTGCCCTTTCCGAGGTTTGGGAAAAGGGCGGCGAAGGTGGTCTTATCTTGGCTCAAGAGGTGGTGCGCCTTTGTGATGAGGAAAACAACTTTACCTATTCCTACGAGGATAACACCAGCCTTGTAGAAAAGCTTGAAGCCGTTTGCACGAAGGTCTACCGTGCCGACGGAGTGGAGCTTACAGCAAACGCAAAAAAACAGCTTAAACAGCTTGAGGACAACGGCCTGGCAAACCTGCCCGTGTGCATTGCCAAAACCCAGTACAGCTTCTCCGACAATCCAGGTCTTCTGGGCGCTCCCAGAGGCTTTAATGTCACCGTCCGAAACCTGAAGGTTTCCGCAGGTGCCGGCTTCATAGTTGCCCTCACCGGCGATATTATGACCATGCCGGGTCTCCCTAAGGTTCCCGCGGCGGAAAAAATAGATGTGGACGAAAATGGTAAAATTACCGGCCTATTCTAAACATAAATACAAAAAGCCCCGCTTTTTATTAAGCGGGACTTTTTATTCAAGCTCAAGTGAGTACATCTCAACTGTCGCGTTTAAAAATCTGTAAAGATACTCTGTGGAATAACGATGTGTCATAACGCCGCCGCGGATTCGAAAAAGAAGTTTTGCCCACTTTTCCTCCTCCTCTTGGTTCCATTGGTCCCGAAGAGCAGCACTGAGAGCTGTATGCACCGACTGACAGAAAATGTCAACATCCTGCCCCTCATGGCGCCGCACGGAACGCCGTCTATCGGCGGCAAGCTTTTGCAAAAGCTGCATTCTTGCCTCGGTGGTTGGAGGCACCTCCATAGACGCAGCGCGCCTGTCCTTGCGGGGTTTGCGTCCGTAGGAGCTATCTGTAAGCATCGTTATCTCTGCAATGGGGGCTGCAATTCGCTTAACTTCAATTTTTGAGGCAGATGCGGTCCTGTTTTCATCCTCGGTTTCCCGACGGGGGTCACTTTTCGGCTGCTCCTCAGGCCCCTTGGGCTTATCCACAAGTTTCTCTTGCTCCTCCGGGCCCTTCTGCACCTGCACAGACTCAGGCTCGAAAACCACCTTGGCGGTTTTGTTTCCCTTAGGTCTGCCCCGACGGGGTTTAGGACTGGATTCGGGCTCCGGCTGGTTAGCTGATATGGTTTCCGGTTCCGTAGTGGGCTGGTGCTCCGGCTCAGGCCTTATCTCCGGTGCAAACTCCGCACCAATTTCCGGCTCCGGTTCAATTGCCTGATAAAGCATTTCGGGTTTAATTTCGGCAATCTCCTCCGACTGTGCTGCACTATCTGTTTCTGCCAACTGCTCTTCTGCCGGCTTGGCTTCCTTGTATATCTCAACAGATGGGGCATTCTCCTGATCCTCACGGGGGGAGAGCATTACCATTGGCGGGGGCGGCGGGGCAGGCCTGTACATGGGGCGAAGTTCAAAACGGTTAAGCCCGGGCAAGGGCTCGAGCGTAAGCTTTCGCTCCAGTAGCTCGTCTATTTCAAGGTCAATAGCTGCCTTGAGGCTTTCGGGGACATATGTTCTCCTGGGCAGCTCCTTCAGCTTTTTTGTAATGGATACCATTTCAAGTTTGTCAGGCAGGGCTAACTTCATAAGCTCCACGCAAATCATACCATCACGCAGTTCACGTATACATTCGCTGGTGCTGTTGCTGTCCGAAAGGCCGCTCAAATCCGGCATATTCCCAAGCATGGGCACTGTCATGGAGCTAACGGGGCTAAACATCTCCGGTGCCGCCGAAAGCAGGCCCGTGGGAGTACAGCGGATGGCAGGGGCGCTTTCCCTTCCACAGCCCGCTATGTCTGCCGCAGTGCTGAAGGCAAGGTCAAAGTACATTGCCCGCACATCGTATTGCACAGGGTCCTCGGCATGCTCACCAAAAATAAAGTTAACCTTTTTCTGAGCATATTTCTGCATTCTCTGCAAATTAGCCCATTGATTAACGGCATGGCCGGTCTTGTAATCGGAAATCCGAGCAAAAATCTCTTTACCCAGCGTGTCCTCTGCGGAAATGTATTTTGCCCACATGGCTTCAAGACCCACTCCCTCCATGTGGCAAACAATATCTATAACACAGTCCAGAACAATTCTATCAAAAACGCCGTTATAGCAAGCGGCAAAATATGGATGGCAGTTTCTAAGAAGGTCCTTTACCATAAGCTCGTTTTTCTCATCAAATCCACCGGTGCGTGCAGCTTCCTCTGCCATATCCTGACATTCCCGGTAAAAGGGGGCGATGTCAAACTCTATAAAGTTTATCAGGCTTTTCCCCGCTGAAAGATAAAAGAGGTTTCCGCTACCCTTCACGGTAAAAGCAATAGTGTTTTCCATACAGCCCTCCCAACGGGCGAAGTGAGCAGGTTCACGCCCTGCCCCGTGAATGTCCGTCCCATTAAAAATATCACATTTCACGTGTATTTACAACCTATCAATAGAAGCTTCTTCCCAAAAAATAAAAACTAGGAGAATTTAGCTAAATGGGAAATTGCGGTTGAATTTTAGTTTTTTTCATTGTATAATTAACTGGATTGTATATAAACCTGTCAGTTTCTGCGCTGTTTTCCCACCTTTCCCGATTTTCGCTGTCGTTATCGGGAAAAATCTGTTGTATTACTTGGCTTTATACTGTATAATACTTCTATTACCGTTAAGCAGATACTAAGCCGCTGATATAAGCCCGTTTAATAGGCTGTTTCGCGGCAAAGGCAGGGGAACGTTTTGGTTTTGGTAACAAGGAGGGCTGGTATCGGTGTATTTTGAGGATGAAACAACCGCCATACTTAACCTTTCTGACCAGATCATCACCGCGGCGGACAGCCTCTTTAAGGCAACAAAATACATTTACGCCTTAGGCCACAACAAATACTACGAGTGCGACATAAAAGACGTATTTCGTATAATTTTAAATAATATTCGCTCTCCGGAGCGCCTTAGCGCTTTCCGGCTGAACATCTCCGGTCCCGATTGCGCTGCCATGGAAACCCCAGCTTATGCAGTGGTAGCGGATCTTATTCTTTACAGCTTCGCTGTTCGAGTCCCTATCTTGGGGCGCCCCGATATGGAAGTCTCCCTGTCGGACGAGCAAGTGCTTGCACTTTACGACACCGTTATGCTCGGCCGCGCCGTTAACCCCGGCTGTTTTATTCAGGACAGCTTTGAGGACATCCGTAAGCGCATTAAGCGCCGTCGCCCCCTGCAGCCCTATAAAACCGACTGGTACCGCGCATATATCTACGCGCACTGCCCCGCACTGGCGGAACTGAGTAACAAGAACCTCTTTTTACTCGGTGCGACTGAACCGCTTTTTTCCATGTTTTATTTAAGACTGGAGCAGGAGCTTTGCGCCTACCTGCCCACACTTTCTAAAACCACCGACGTTTAATTTCGGCAAAAGCCGCAAATATAAAAACCACGCAACCGCTCCGTTTGGGCAAAGCCCGTTCGCTTAAGCCGCGGCATCCCAAAGCCGCGCACCATTCCTGTCGAAAGATGCAAAAATGAGGGGGAATTTTCACAATGGGTTTGAAAGATAACTTTTTTCAGGCAATGAAGGAACTGTTCGGCGGCGAGAATGCCGGAGCCTCCGCACATGCAGAAAAGCAGGATAACTCTCAGGAGCCTCAACTTTTTAGAAGAGAGGAACCCGAACAGCCCTCCAGGGCAGCCGAGTCCTCCACCGGTGACAGCTCTCTGGAAGCCCAGTTTGAGGGCCGTATGAGAGATATGCTTAGAACCAGCGGACTTGTGGATGAAGACCTTCAAGCTAAGGCACAGTCCTCCACAGGATTAGACTCTAATCTGCGTAAAGCCGAGGCACCCGTATCCCAGCCCGCAGCTCAGCAGCCCTTCTCCCCTCCGGTATTTGCCCGTGAACAGGAGCAGCCCCGCCCCGCTCCCAGTCATTCGGAGCCGATTCGCTCTACACCCTCCTACAATACCGCTCCCAGCTTTAACCGGGAGCCGCCCGTTGAGCCAGTTCGTTTTGCAAGGCCTGCCGATGCAGAGCCTGTTTACACGCCCTCTCAGCAGTCTTTCTATTCAGCGCCCACTCAGCCCCGTTACCCCTCCCCCTATGGGCAGAGCGAGCAGGAGGGCTTTCCCCGTTCTTCCAGCACCGGAGCAGAGGTAACCATCATCTCTAAGAACACCTTGGTAACAGGTAACATTCGTTCCTTTGCCGGCATTTACGTTGAAGGAAACGTCAGCGGCAACATTGAAGTGGTTAAAAATGCTGATATTAACGGCAAAATTATCGGTAACCTTACCTGCAGCGATGCCCGTTTAAACGGCGCTCTTGTTCAGGGTGATATTATGTCCAAGGGTCGGGTATTTATGGACAAAAACGCCATGCTGGTTGGCAATATCGGCGGTCAGAGCATGGATGTTGACGGCAAGGTTAAGGGCAATGTTGAAGTCGGTGGCCGCATAGGTCTGCGGGAAAATAGTGTTGTTATAGGCAACATCAACGCCGGCACTATTGCCATTACCGATGGCGCAAACGTCCAGGGCTTCATCAACACCACCTATCTGCGAGAAAACGCGGACAAAGTTTTCCCCGCTCAGATTACTTTGGCAGACGAGGAAAGTGCTTTCAACCAGCCCCGCCAATAAACTTCAGCAATATAATCCTCCGGATTTTCCGGGGGATTTTTTATGTCCGCCATTCCATTTATTAACTTGCCTTAATAGCGCCGCTGTCGTAAAATCAAAGAAAGCGCAGATAGGAGGACATATGAAACTGATTCACCTTTCTGACCTTCATCTTGGAAAACGACTGAACGATTTTTCCCTGCTGGAGGATCAAAAATACATACTGACCCAAATCCTCGGAATAGTTGAGTGCGAGGCCCCCGATGCAATAATGATTGCAGGAGATGTTTACGACAAGGCAATGCCCCCCGCTGAGGCGGTTACTTTGTTTGACGACTTTCTCAGCCGCCTTGCAGATCTTTGCGGACATATTTTTATTATCAGCGGCAACCACGACAGTGCAGAGCGTCTAGCCTTCGGGGGGAGACTTCTGTCTCATAGGGGTGTTCATCTATCCCCTGTGTACGACGGGCTAATCTCCCCAGTCACTGTATCCGACAAATGGGGCGAAACAGATTTTTATATGCTGCCCTTTATTAAGCCCGCCCACCTGCGCCGCTATTACCCCGAAGAGCAAATAGAAAGCTATACTGGCGCTCTAAGCATCGCATTAAGCGGACTGCCCAAAGAAAAGAGGCGAAGCGTGCTGATCACCCACCAGTTCGTAACTGGCGCTTTGCGCTCTGAGTCCGAGGAAATATCCGTTGGTGGCAGCGACAATGTGGATGCCTCGGTTTTTGAAGGTTTTGATTATGTGGCTCTCGGACATCTGCATACAGCTCAGAGCGTATGCTGTAATACTATCCGCTACTGCGGCTCTCCACTAAAATATTCCTTTTCAGAGTCAAAACAGGAAAAATCCGTAACGGTAGTCGCTTTTGAATCAGCAGATACTCCTGAAATATATACCATTCCTTTAACGCCACTGCGCGATATGCGTGAACTTCGGGGCAGCTATGAGGAGCTTACGCTCAAGGAAAACTACCAGCACACTGTTACTTCCGACTATCTTCGCATTACCCTTACAGATGAGGAAAATATACCCGATGCTGCGGCAAAGCTTCGCGTTTTCTATCCAAACCTAATGCGTCTTGACTATGATAACCGACGTACCCGTACAAGCGGGGTCATCAGTATCTCTGAGACTGATTTGGAAAAATCCCCCCTAGAACTTTTCGGTGAGCTTTACGAGAAGCAAAATGGTGCACCGCTTTCGGCTGATCAGAAAACCCTTTCAAAGACCATTATTGCAGAAATTTGGGAGGCTGGAAAATGAGACCCACAACGCTTGCTATATCCGCCTTCGGACCCTACGCCGGTGAAACCGTACTGGAGCTTTCAAGGCTGGGAAGTCGGGGACTGTTTCTTATAACCGGTGATACCGGTGCAGGTAAAACCACCATATTTGATGCAATTAGCTTCGCCCTTTTTGGCGAAGCCAGTGGTCATGGGCGAGAGCCGTCTATGCTTCGCAGTAAATACGCGCAGTCCCACACGCCGACCTATGTGGAGCTTACCTTCATATACGGCGGGCAAAAGTACATAGTTCGCCGTTCTCCTGAATATATGCGCCCGTCTAAGCGTGGAAGTGGCTTAACAAGGCAGGCTTCCGAGGCTCTTTTAACCAATCCCGACGGTCGAATACTCACCAAAAGCCAGGAGGTAAATTCAGCAATTACCGAGCTTCTGGGTGTTGACCGTAACCGCTTTTCCCAAATAGCTATGCTGGCGCAAAACGACTTTATGCGCATGCTCATGGCCTCAACAAACGAGCGAAAGGCCATATTCCGTCAGATTTTTAAAACCGGGCCTTACCTTGATTTTCAGGAGCGTTTAAAGAGGGAAACTGCAGAGCTTCGCTCAGAGTGCGATGAGTATAAAAGGAGCGTCCATCAATATATTTCCGGCAGCAAATGTGAAGAGGAAGGTCCGTTTTTTTCAGAGCTTGTGGCCGCCAAAGAAGGACGTCGGCCCATATCCGAGTCGGCAGAAATTATAGAAAAAATAACTGCCACAGACAGAAAAGAAAAGGACCTTCTTAACTTTCAGCTTGAAGCCTGCGAAAAGGAGCTTTCGGCCGCAGAGGCGGCCCTTGCCTCCGCTGAAGCAGCGGAAAAGGCGCAGGGAGAGCTTGAAACTTTCAAAGCAGAGCTTGCCCGTTTGGAAACCCGAGAAACCGAACTTACCAGCACCCTTGAGAGGGAAAAGCAGCGCCAGCCATTGAGGGAAAAGCTCCTGGGTGAAACCGAAGCCTTGAGAGCAAAGCTTCCGGACTATGACCGTCTTGAGGATGCCATAACTACCGTAAAACAAAAGCTTGCTGTCCAAAAGCAGCGGGAGAACACCCTAAAGGAGCTTGAACTTACACAAAAAAGGCAAACATCCGAGCTTGCCGCCATGCGTAAAGAGCTTGTGGGTATTTCAGACATGGACGCGGACTTTCAACGGCTTAGCTCTCAGCTCGAAAAGCTGACTGCCCGTAAGACAGCCTTTGAGCAGTTAAAACAATTATATAGAGAATACAACACAGCAAGCGCCGCTTTTGATCTGGCGCAAGAGAATTACCATTCCTCGGCGGAGGGGCTTGCGGAACTTGAAGTCGAATACCGCAAAATGTACCGCCGGTTTTTGGATGAACAGGCAGGCATTTTGGCATCATCTCTAAAATCAGGTGTTTCCTGCCCTGTTTGCGGCTCAAAAGATCACCCCTCCCCTGCCGCTCTTTCCCCCGATGCTCCCACAGAGTCAGAGCTAAAAGAAATAAAAGTGCAACTGGAGGAAAAAGCCTCACGGATCGAGGCTCTAAGCCGCCGCGCAGGTGAACTCTCCGGCAATGTCCAGATGCGAAAGCAGGATTTGGGAGATCGCATTTTTGAGCTATTAGGTGATTACGGCTTTGATGGTCTTAAAGAAAAGACCGGTTTTGAGCTTAATAAGCTTGCCGAGGAAGAGGAAAAGGCTAAGGCAAAGCTTCGCTTTATGGGGGACACCATAGAGCGCAAAAGTGCCCTTAATAAGATGACTGAGAAAGCCGAACTTGCGATTTTAGAGTCTCAAGAGCAGTCCGCTCTCTGCCGTGAATCGCTGGCCGCCCTAAAGGTCGAAATCGAAGGTGCCACTGAAAAGGGAAAGGAACTTCGTGCGGGACTAGAACACGAAAGCAAGTCAGCCGCCGCCGAAGCCGTTGACCGCCAAACCCGTCAGTGCGCTCAGCTAAAGCTTGACTTTGAAGGAGCGCAAGCAGCGTACGGGGAGCATAGCAGCATTATTTCCGCCTGCAAAGCCAAAATAAACGCTTTGGAGCAGCAGCTAAAGTCCTCAAATAGCGCCGACATTTCCGGTATTACGTCCCGGCGAAGCGCCCTGACACTTCGTCGCAGAGAACTAATCGAGCGCTTAACCATTCTCAGCTCCCGCATTGATCGCAACAGCGAGGCAGCCGCCAGCATTCGCAGTCGCCTTGACCATATCCGTCATACCGAGGAGCGCTATGCCCTTATTAAAGCAATGAGCGACACGGCAAACGGCACCCTTTCCGGTAAGGAAAAAATAATGCTGGAAACCTACATCCAGATGACCTACTTCGATCGAATGCTTGCCAGAGCTAACACCCGCCTTATGGTAATGTCCAATGGACAATACGAGCTTAAACGCCGTCAAGACTCAGAAAATTGGCAAAGCCAAAGCGGGCTTGATCTGGACGTTATCGACCATTACAACGGCAGCTTTCGCAGCGTAAAGTCCTTATCCGGCGGTGAAAGCTTTATGGCCTCTTTGTCCCTTGCGCTGGGTCTCTCCGATGAAATTTCCTCTGCTTCCGGTGGCATAAGACTGGATACAATGTTTGTTGACGAGGGCTTCGGTTCCTTGGACGAGCAATCACTGGAACAGGCAATAAATGCACTTTCCAGCCTTGGGGACAGCAACCGTCTTGTGGGCATAATCTCCCACGTTTCCGAACTAAAACAACGCATTGACAGGCAAATACTTGTTAAAAAAGAAAGAACCGGCGGCAGCCGGGCGGAAATAGTAGTATAACAAAAAGCCGACGAATGAGCGTCGGCTTTTGATTTATGTTTCGAAAAAGGAGAAAATCTCTCTCCAAAGGGCACCGTTTTTCCGGGCTGTATCTGTAAAAAGCTCGTGCTTACCGTGGGGAACAACCACAAGCCTTGCGCTGGCAACCTCATTTACAAAGCGCCTGTGGGCATGTTTTGAAACCACCTCGTCAGAGCTGCCGCTAAAAACCAGAACCGGGGTTTTAATTTTTTTAAGGGTGGCTTTTTCCATGATCAAATCAGTGAGTTTAATGCTCTCACGCAGCCAGCCGTAACTGGCCGCACAACCCTGCATATAGGGAAACTCAAGATATTTTTTAAAAATATAATCGTAGCGTTCCTCACAGGCACAGGCGCTATTATTAAAGTCCTTTTCGCAGCTAAAGGGCTTTTGCCCCATAACATAGCTTTTGCCTCTTCCCACCGTGCACATGGTGCAGGCAAGAGCGTAGGTAAGGGGCTTGGGCGCGGGAAGGTTGACACCAAACATAGGCGAGAGCATGGCTGCCTTATCAAACAACTCCGGCTGCTTTTCCATGGCCATGGCTCCTATGGCGCCACCCATTGAATGGGCTATAAGGTTCAGTCCGGCTACGCCTTGCGGCTTTACAACTTCATTAACGAAGCAAAAAAAATCCTCAACATAATCCCCAAAGCACTCAATATGCGTCAGTGAATAGTCATCAATCTCCCTGTAAGACAGGCCATGCCCTCTATGCTCGGGCAGGAACACATTATAACCGCGATTTAATAAATAGAAAACTGTTTCGTCATATTTCTCCAAGGTTTCCGTAAAGCCATGGGCAATCACAGCGGTGGCGCGGGGTACATCGGCAGTATACTTTGCATATCGCAGTCTTTGTCCCGGGCGAGGCTCAAAATAACTGAGCTCCCGATGGGCCGCAATATAAGGCTCAACCACAGTTTTCATCGTTTGGGCGTACTCGGCATCACCTATGCAGTCAATGGGATCTTCGAAACTAAGTTTTGAGATTTTTTCAGCGGTTCTTGCCATTGAGCTGTGCTTCCCTTCGTTATAATTTACGGCAAAGCCGTTTTTAATTACTTCTCATGAGTTCAAATAAGCGGTGGATCTCTCCACCGCTTATTGGCTCTTTACAGTCGCCTGCCTTCGTTGTTCCCCGGCCTTCCGGGTGTGGAAAAAACAACAAATTTGCTGACGATATAATTAAAAAGTATTACGATGGCAGTAACCAGCATTTTTGCAACAAAGCCCTCAACTCCTAACAAGGTTTGGTCAACACCAATTTCCACCAGTGCGGGAACACCCACAACCTCAAACACACCTGTAATGGCTCTGCCGCCGAAGAACGTAAGCACTTCCTTGGCTAGTACGGGCAATTTCCAGCTTTTGCTCTCAAATACCCAAAGCTTGTTGGTAACAAAGGCAACAGTGACAGCCGTTATCCACGAAACTATGCCGGAATAATAGAGGTTCATGTGAAGTATTGCTTCACAAATACCATAACTCAGCCAGCTTGAGCCAGTGGTAAAGATGCCAAAAAAGGCATAAAGTATAAATTCACGGTATTTTTCAAGCAGCTCTCTGAAACGAGAGGGTTTTTGATCCACAACAGCGCCTCCAATGACCCGTAATGACAAAGTGCTCTTATTGCAAAACAATATCCGGCGAATGCCGTAATGGTTATTTTAACATATCGGGATATAAAGTCAATAATAAGCTGTCGAATTGGGTAAATCGGAACAATATATCATTGTAAAACTGCGCCCTGCGCCGCTGTTGTTACCTGCCGCATATAACGGGCCAGGTAACCGCTTTTTATTTTGGGCGGTGGGCACACCCAAGCCTTCAGCCGTTCTTCAAGCTCGGCGTCGGGCACTTTTAGTTGAATGGATTTTTTGGTAATGTCGATAGAGATAATGTCCCCCTCCCTCACCAGCGCAAGAGGTCCGCCCAAGGCTGCTTCTGGAGACACGTGGCCAATAGCTGCGCCGCGGGTGGCGCCAGAAAAACGTCCGTCCGTAATAAGTGCAACGCTTTCCCCCAAGCCCATGCCACAAATGGCGGAAGTGGGGTTTAGCATTTCCCTCATGCCGGGGCCGCCCTTAGGCCCTTCGTATCGGATAACAACAACATCGCCGGAGACAATCTTTCCACCATTAATGGCGCTTATGGCCTCATCCTCGGAATCAAACACTCTTGCTGGGCCCTCATGCTGCATCATTTCCGGCGCCACAGCAGACTGCTTCACAACGCAGCCCTCGGGGGCAAGGTTTCCGAACAGCGCGGCAATGCCGCCGCTTTGAGAATAGGGATTGTCAATAGGACGGATAACCTCCGGGTCAAGGTTTTTTACGCCCCCGATATTCTCTCCAAGGGTCCCCCCCGTGCAGGTCATCACTGAAGTGTCCAACATATTCTTCTTGTTAAGCTCTGCCATAACTGCCCAAACGCCGCCGGCTCTGTCCAGATCCTCCATGAAAGTATCGCCGGCAGGGGCAAGATGGCATAGGTTGGGGGTGGACTCGGAAAACTTGTTGACCATTTTAAGGTCAATACTTACTCCCGCCTCGTGGGCAATCGCCGGTAGGTGGAGCATCGTATTAGTAGAGCAACCCAAAGCCATATCAACAATTTCTGCGTTATGAAAAGCGGCCTCGGTCATTATGTCGCGGGGACGAATATCCCTCCTACAAAGCTCCATAACCTGCATACCCGCATGCTTCGCCAGGCGCAGCCGTTCGCTCATAACGGCGGGGATGGTGCCGTTGCCACGAAGGGCCATGCCCAATGCCTCGGTAACGCAGTTCATAGAATTTGCCGTATACATTCCTGAGCAACTGCCGCAGGTGGGACAGGCATGGTTTTCGTAAATCTCCACTTCCTCGGCGGTTTTCTTACCTGCATGGTAAGCGCCAACGGCCTCAAACATTGTGGAAAGACAGGTACGCTTGCCGTCCAAGTATCCCGCAAGCATGGGGCCTCCGGAAACGAAGATAGTGGGGACATTGATGCGAGCTGCAGCCATTAGAAGGCCGGGAACATTTTTATCGCAGTTTGGTATCATCACAAGGGCGTCAAACCGGTGAGCAAGAGCCATACACTCGGTACTGTCGGCAATTAAGTCACGGGTAACAAGGGAATATTTCATTCCCTCGTGACCCATGGCTATACCGTCGCAGACGGCAATGGCGGGAAAAACCACAGGAGTGCCTCCTGCCATGGCAACGCCCTGCTTGACAGCCGCAGTAATCTTATCCAAATTCATATGGCCGGGCACGATTTCGTTATAAGAGCTTACAATGCCCACCAACGGACGCTCAAGCTCTTCTTTTGTATAGCCCAAAGCGTAGAATAGGCTCCTGTGGGGGGCCTGCTGAATGCCTGATTTGCAATTATCACTTTTCATATCATACTCCGTTCCGAAATGAAGCCGCCTATTACTTTTTTAGCCAGCTCATCATGCCGCGCAGTTCCGCGCCCACCTTTTCGATAAGCAGCTCTGCCTCCATACGGCGCTTTGCAAGGAAGTGTACCCTACGTCCCCCGTTTGGATTCATTTCAGTGAGAAATTCCGAGGCAAAGGTGCCATCTTGGATTTCGGTCAGGATTTTTTTCATCTCCTTGCGGGTCTCATCGGTTATGAGTCGCTTGCCGGTGCGGTAGTCGCCATATTCGGCAGTGTTTGAAATGGAATAGCGCATCTTGGCAAAGCCGCCCTCGTTTATAAGGTCAACAATAAGCTTCATCTCATGGCAGGTCTCAAAGTATGCCATTTCGGGTGCATAGCCCGCCTCCACAAGAGTTTCAAAGCCCGCATGGATTAGCTCGGAAACGCCGCCGCAAAGAACCGCCTGCTCGCCAAACAGGTCTGTTTCGGTCTCCTCCTTGAAGGTGGTTTCGAGAATGCCCGCACGGCCTGCGCCGATACCGGAAGCATAAGCCAGTGCGTATTCCTTTGCCTTGCCGGTAAAGTCCTGATATACGCTGATAAGGCTGGGAACGCCGTGCCCCTGAACATACTGGCTGCGGACGGTGTGACCCGGGCCCTTGGGAGCTATCATAATGACATCAATATTCTTTGGGGGCTGGATGGTCTTATAGTGGATATTGAAGCCGTGTGCAAAGGCCAGCGCCTTGCCCTCGGTCATGTGCTGGGCAATTTGCTTGTTGTAAATGTCGGCACAAAGCTCATCGGGAACAAGCATCATTACTATATCACCGGCCTTGGCGGCCTCCGCGACCTCCATGACCTTAAAATTCTTGTGTTCCGCCGCAAACTTGGATGCCTCTTCCCAACTAGTAGAGTCCCTGCGAAGACCCACGACCACATTAACTCCGCTCTCGGCAAGGTTTTCGGAATGGGCGTGTCCCTGAGAGCCAAAGCCGATAACTGCTACGGTTTTACCGTCTAAAAGACTCAGGTTGCAATCAGTGTCGTAGTACTTGTTAATCATAATACTATCTCCTAATAATTATATTTTTCTGCTATGTTAAAGGCGGGGGCCATTAGTCCCTGTCTTATGAGCGGTGGCTTGACATGTCCTCACATTCCATGATCTCCATGCCTCTGTCTATTGCGGTAACGCCAGTCCGGCACAGCTCCAAAACCGGATACTTGCCCACCACATCTAAAAAACCGTTTATTTTGCTGGGCTTGCCAGTAAGCTCGCATACTATACTTGACGGGGAGTAATCAACTATGCTGGCCTTATAAACCTCGCAAATATCGCGAATGGCAGTGCGCTCAACCTCGTCTGCCCGCATCTTTACCAGCAGCAGTTCCCGCAGAATGGCCGTCTCATCGCTTTCCACCTTGACAGCCTTCACCTCAACAAGCTTCCGGGTCTGAAGAACTATCTGTTCTATTACCCGATCATCTCCCTGGGCCGTTAAAGTTATTCGCGAAATGGCGGGGTCGTTGGTTTCGGAAACAGTGAGAGAGTCGATATTGTAACCACGACGTCCGAAGAGCATTGATACGCGGGAGAGGACGTTTGCGTTATTCTCAACCAAAAGCGCTATAATAGCTTTTTTATTCATTTCTTAGCCCCCCCTTCAGACCATTATGGCTTCACGAACAGTATCACCGGTGTTTATCATCGGAAGCACCCGCTCGTCCTTATGGATGGGGCAGACTATCCAAGCGGGACTTCCGGATTGGAGCGCATCTGAAACGGCGCTTTGCAGCTCCTCACGGTTTTCGGCTCTATAAGCCTTGGCTCCAAAGCCCTCGGCAACTTTCACATAGTCCGTTACCCGTTTGGGGTCTGTTGCAAAATAATGCCCGCTGTAAAAATCGTGCTGCCATTGGCGGACCATGCCCAGAACTCCGTTATCAAGGATAATAGTAATCACCGGAAGCTTATAGGATACCGCCGTGCATGCCTCGTTCATATTCATGTGGAAGCTCCCGTCAGAGGTTATGTGGAAAACAGGGGCGTCCGGGCAGCCCACCTTAGCACCCAGGGCAGCGCCGTAGCCAAAGCCCATTGTGCCAAGTCCCCCACTGGTTAAGAAGCCCCGCGGCTGTGTTTTCTTGCAAAACTGTGCCGCCCAAATTTGATGCTGGCCAACATCGGTTGAGATAATTGCCTTGTCACCGCAATGCTCGCCGATCACCTCGAAGACTTCATAGGGGCGAAGGCCGGAAAAGCCGTTTTTGTATATTTTATTGTCCTTTTCCCTCCATGCATTCACCTTTTGGTGCCAATCATCCAGGTTTCTTTTCTCCACCATGGGAATCAGCGCCTTTAGATCGGCCTTAATGTCCCCGACGACGGAGAGATCCACCATAACATTCTTACGGATTTCGCTCTCGTCGATGTCGAACTGCACTACAGTGGCATGGGGGGCAAAATCATTTGTTTTAAGAGCCACGCGATCTGAAAAGCGGGTGCCCATAGCAAGCAACAGGTCGCATTCGTCGATTGCGTGATTTGCGGTCATGCTGCCGTGCATACCTAGAAGGCCCAAGTCAAGATCATCACCAAAGCCCACAACACCGGTGCCCATCATGGTGTGACAGGCGGGAATGCCGGTTTTGCTGATAAACTGCTCCATTTCCTCCGCCCCATTGCCGCTTATTATGCCACCGCCGAAGCAAATAACTGGGCGCTTTGCCTTGGCAATCAGCCTTGCAACCTCGGAAAGCTTTTCATTATCCGCTGCTGGGTATTCCTGAGGCACAAATTTCTCTCCCGGGCTAAATTCAAACTTTGCTCCCGTTATGTCCTTGGGAACATCAATCAGCACGGGGCCCTTGCGGCCGCTGTTGGCAATTTTAAAGGCGTCCCTTATGGTATCTGCCAGGCGGGATATGTCACGCACGGCATAGTTGTGCTTGGTAATAGGCTGGGTAATTCCGGCAATAAAAACCTCTTGAAAGCTATCTTTGCCAATAAGCTGGGTTCCTACGTTGGCCGTAATGATCACCATGGGCACGCTGTCAAGATATGCCGTTGCAATGCCTGTAACTGTGTTGGTGGCCCCAGGGCCGCTGGTTGCCATGGCAACACCCACTTTACCGGTAGCGCGGGCGTAGCCGTCGGCTGCATGGGTAGCGCCCTGCTCATGGGCTGTCAAGTAGTAGTGAATTTTGTCCTGTCGATGATACAGCGCCTCACAAATATTCAGCGCCGCACCGCCGGGATAGCCGAATATATCGGTTACGCCCTGCTCAATAAGCACTTCGGCAATAATTTCTGCTCCTGTCAGTATCAAAGCTCGTTCCTCCTTGTCGGCACGGAGGCAGCGCCTCCTCAGTCTTTTTCGGTAGCGATTTAAAGTGCAAATATAAATAAATAAACAAAAAGCCCATGTCTCTGTTGCATAACTCAAGAGACAAAGGCCAAAACCTCTGCGGTACCACTCTTCTTGCTCATCTGCCGGAGCTGCACTTCCAACCAATGAACCACTTCGCGACGTCAATCAACGTCTGACGCTGTAACGGGCGCCCTGCCGATATTGCTTACACAGAATAGTCTTTCAGCAAATTGCTCCGGGATGATATTCATCAACTAACACCGGCACCGCCTTTCACCCAACGGCGGCTCTCTGAAGCCTGTAATTCGATTACTTGTTCCCATCATCGCATTTATCTTATTTGATTGCTACAATCATACATCACAAAAAACGAAATTGTCAATTGTGCATTCTTCTAAATTTCCCCCGCCTTTGTTGACATTTTATATTCAACATACTGCTTTGCTGCCCGGGGACTGCGTCCGCCGCAGCGGATTGCATAGGCCTCCGCTTCTTTTGTAAGCTCATCTTCAGAAAGCGCAAGACCCCATTGCTCCGCAATACTCTTTACCAGAACAAGGTATTCGTCCCTGTCCGGGCGCAGATAGGTAACGAATATGCCAAAGCGGGCCGAGAGACTGGAGCTTTCCTCCAGCGTATCTCCCAGATGTATTTCACTGCCCCGACGCTCCTCGCTGATCTCCTTCACCAAATGGCGGCGGTTGCTGGTGGCATAAACTACGGTGTTTTTGGCGCGGGCGGCAACGCTGCCTTCAAGAATAGTTTTAAGGGCAGTAAAATCTCTGTCGGCAGAGGCAAAGGACAGGTCATCAATATAAATAATAAACTTTAGCGGATTAGATGCAAGAGAGTCCAAGAGGGCAGGTATATGGTGCAGTTGGCTCTTTTCAACCTGGATCAGACGCAAACCCTGAGATGCATATTCATTTGCAATTGCCTTAATGGTACTGGATTTTCCGGTACCCGCATCACCATAAAGTAATACGTTATTGGCGGGCAGACCCTTTAGCAGCGCCCTGGTGTTTAAAACAACGCTTTTGCGTTGGTGCTCGTAGCCATAAAGCTCGCACAGGCGCTGGGGGTCGGGGTTGTTCACCGGCAGCAGCTCTCCCTTTTCTGAAATAGTAAAAACTGTGCTTTTTGCAAACATACCGTAACCCTGCTTTTGCGCATTTAATACCCTTGCGTGGTAGATTTCCGCAAAGTCGCGCTTTTCAGCGTCCCAGCCGGGAATGGGTCTGTCTATACCCAGCGCAAAAGCGATCTCCTTAGGTGTAATTGCCGCCGCCTGCGAAATTGAATCAAGCTCATGAATGACCCACTGACTTATACGGGGGCCAATTTTTTCTCCAGCAACCAGGGCCTTAATGTAGTCATTTTCGTCCTGACATACGAGACTTAGCACAGAGTCGGTCAAACTGTCGCCTTGAGGGTAAAGGGCACGGGCCAGGGCGCAGACGCAGCTATAGGCGCCCGCCCTATCCCCGGCGTCGCAGCCCAGCAAACAGGTGAGGGCCGTAATTAGCTCCTCAGCTCTCAGATTTTTAAATATAACAAGATTTTCAAGCTCTGCAGCCACAAGCTTTCTATCCATAATCAGCGCTCCTTTGGGTCTTTATTATACTATTCTTAGTATACACCTATCCGTCCACTTCGCAACAAGGATTGTTTCCAAGACATCACTTTTTTAGTCAAAGTTGATAAAGTGTAAAATACCCCTTGACAAAAGCCTGTCCGCCATGTTAACTTTAGCACAATAAATTAATAGTTAAATGCAATAACAGGGACAAAGTCGGTCGTAAGCGTTTCAGAGAGCCGCCAACTCGGTGCAAGGCGGTACGCGGGGACATGACGAACTCACCCTCGAGCAGTCAAGCCGAAAGGTCATATACCCTAGGCGCGAACGGGTTTCCTCACCGTTATCCAAGAGGCGGCATTGAAAACGATGCCGAAAGCGGACAGAATTTCTGTCAATTGAAGTGGTACCGCGGAGTTGTTTATATGCTTCGTCTTCTATATTGAAGACGAAGCATTTTTGCATTTTTTCCACATTTAAAAGCAATTCAAAAAAGGAGGCCAATATAAATAATGAGAAAGATCAAGGTGTTTGACACTACCCTACGGGATGGCGAGCAGTCCCCCGGCTGCAGCATGAACCTAAGCGAAAAGCTAGAAATGGCCCGTCAGCTAGATGCACTGGGGGTAGATATAATTGAAGCCGGTTTTGCCATTGCCTCCCCCGAGGACTTTAAGAGCGTTGAAGCTATTTCCAAAACTGTAAGAAACTGCAAGGTCGCCAGTCTCGCCCGCTGCACAAAGGGTGATATTGACGCTGCATGGAACGCCGTGAAGGCTGCGAGGTACCCGCGAATTCACGTTTTCATTGCCACCAGTGACATACACATGGAATACAAGCTGAAAATGACTCGCGAACAGGTCATCGAGAGCATTGCAACGCATGTTGCCTACGCCAAGGCCTACTGTGAGGATGTTGAGTTTTCTTGCGAGGATGCCTCCCGCTCAGACTGGGACTTCTTAGTAAAATGCTGTGAAACTGCCATTAAGGCCGGCGCCACGACACTGAATATACCCGACACCGTGGGCTATTCCACCCCCGACGAGATGTTCAGCCTCATCACCTATCTGCGGGAGCACACACCCGGAATTGACTCTTGCGACATTTCCTCCCACTGCCATAACGATCTGGGCATGGCAGTTGCAAACTCCCTCGCCTGCTTACAGGCAGGGGCAACTCAGGTTGAATGTACCTTAAACGGCATTGGAGAAAGGGCCGGAAACGCCGCCCTTGAGGAAATCGTCATGGCCCTCAAGACGCGCAGGGAGTATTATCAGATGGAAACCGATATTGTTGCACAGCAGATATATAAAGCCAGCAAACTGCTCTCAAACATCACAGGTGTTCCCATTGCCCCCACCAAATCCATAGTTGGCGCAAACGCCTTTGCCCATGAAAGTGGCGTTCACCAGCACGGTGTGCTTGCAAACGCCCTGACATATGAGATAATGAATTCCACCGACGTGGGCATACCCCAAAGCTCCATGGTTCTTGGAAAGCACAGTGGCAAGCACGCCCTTGCAGACCGTCTTACCCAACTGGGCTATGATGTTGCCAAGGAGGAATTGGACGATATTTTTGTCCGCTTTAAATCCTTAGCCGACAAGAAGAAGAGCTTAAATGACGCGGATATAGAGGCTTTGGTGCTATCAAAGGCGCGCTTTGTAAATGAAACTTTCAAATTTGCAGGTCACATCGTCACTACCGGCAAGAACACCACCAACATCGCCTGCATAAAAATTCAGGTGGGGGACGAGATGTGCGAGGAGGTTTCCATCGGTTCCGGGCCAATCTATGCCTCCTTTAGTGCTATTGACATGATCACCGGCATAGAGGTGAGCCTTGACGACTTTGGCCTTAGCGCCGTCACCGAGGGCGAGGACGCTATCGGTGAGGCAGTCGTCAAGCTTGGCTATAAGGGCAGTCAGTTTACGGGCCGCGGCCTTTCAACGGATATAATTGAGGCTTCCATTTTGGCCTATATAAACGGAATTAATAAAATTGTCAGCCCTATATCATGATTGGAGATGAAAAGTTATGCCAATGACAATGACCCAAAAAATCCTCGCCGCTCACGCAGGGCTGGAGAGCGTATCAGCTGGACAGCTTATAAAGGCAAAGCTTGATCTGGTGCTTGCAAACGATATAACAGGCCCTGTTGCCATAAACGAATTTTGCAAGGCAGGCTTTGAATGGGTGAGTCCCCAAGCAAGGATTGCCCTTGTTATGGATCACTTTGTACCTAACAAGGACATTAAGTCCGCCGAAGGCTGCAAAAAGTGCCGCAGCTTTGCCAAACGCTTCGGCATAGAAAATTTCTATGACGTGGGCGAAATGGGGGTAGAGCACGCGCTCATTCCCGAAAAGGGCCTTATAGCCCCGGGCGAGGCCGCAATTGGTGCAGACAGCCATACCTGTACCTATGGGGCTCTGGGTGCTTTTTCAACAGGTGTCGGTTCCACCGACATGGCTGCTGCAATGGCAACAGGGGAAACATGGTTCAAGGTCCCCTCCGCCATTAAAATTAATCTTACCGGCAAAATGGGCAAATACATCAGTGGAAAGGACGTTATCCTTCACCTTATCGGCAGGATAGGCGTAAGCGGCGCTCTTTATCAGTCCCTTGAATTCTGTGGTGAGGGTGTAAAAAACCTTAGCATGAGCGACAGGCTTACCATCTGCAACATGGCCATTGAAGCTGGAGCCAAAAACGGCATTTTCCCCGTGGACGATGTTACCCGTGAGTATATGGAGGGGCGCTGTGACCGCAACTGGAAAACCTTTGAGGCAGACGATGGCGCTGAATATACACAGCTTATAAACATAGACCTATCCTCTGTGCCCTGCACCGTTGCATGGCCACATCTGCCGGAAAACACCCACCCCGCCACCGATGGAAGGGACATTGAGATAGATCAGGTGGTCATCGGCTCCTGCACTAACGGCAACATTGAGGATATGGCCTCCGCAGCGGAGATTTTGCAGGGCAGGCAAATTATTAAGGGTCTTCGCGCCATTGTAATTCCCGCAACGCCGAAGATATATATGCAATGCCTCGAATTGGGCTACATTAAAACCTTTATAGAGGCCGGCTGCATTGTATCCACTCCCACCTGCGGTCCCTGTCTTGGCGGACATATGGGCATTCTCGCCGCCGGCGAGAGGGCCGTTGCCACAACAAACCGCAACTTTGTAGGCCGCATGGGTCACACGGAAAGTGAGGTTTATCTGGCCTCCCCCGCCGTTGCCGCCGCCAGTGCAATTACGGGGCACATTTCTCATCCCAAGGAGGTAGTAGGAGAATGAACGCACGCGGAACCGCAATTAAATACGGAAGCAACATAGACACAGACGTAATAATCCCCGCCCGCTATCTTGCAACTCAAGATGAAAAGGAGCTTGCAAGTCACTGCATGGAGGATATTGACAAGAGCTTTGTTTCCCGCGTAAAGCCCGGTGACATTATAGTAGCAGGTGAAAACTTCGGCTGTGGCTCCTCAAGAGAACATGCGCCCATCGCCATAAAAGCCAGTGGCGTTTCCTGTGTTATTGCCAAGAGCTTTGCCCGCATTTTTTACCGAAACTCCATTAATATCGGCCTTGCAATTTTGGAGTGCGAAGAAGCCGCCGAGGACATCGGGGAGGGCGACAACGTTTCCATTAATTTTGACACCGGCCTTATTTCGAATATTACCAAGAGCAAAAGCTATAAGGCACAGCCGTTCCCCGAATTTATTAAGGATATGATAAACAGGGGCGGCCTTATGGCGTCCATAAAGGAGAAAGAATGAACAAGAAAATTGCAATTATCCGTGGCGACGGTATTGGCCCGGAAATCATAGATGAAGCCCTAAACGTACTAGCCACCGTTGCCAACAAGTTCGGTCATGTCTTTACCTGCGTTGAAGCACCCATGGGCGGAAACGCAATAGACAATTTCGGTGAGCCTCTGCCCAAGGACAGTCTGGACACCTGCCTTGCCGCTGACAGCGTTCTGCTCTCCGCCGTGGGCGGGCCGAAGTGGGACAAAGTCTCCAAGGACAAGCGTCCCGAGCGCGGGCTTTTAAACCTTCGTGCGGGTATGGGGCTTTACTCCAACCTTCGCCCGGCACGTATTTTTCCGGAGCTTAAGGATAGCTCTCCCCTTAAACCCTCAATCGTTGAAAAAGGCATTGATTTTGTGGTTGTACGCGAGCTTATAGGCGGAGCTTATTTCGGCGAGCATACCACAACCAAGCGAAACGGCGAGACCTATGCCCAAGACATTATGGGCTATTTTGAGCATGAAATAGCCCGCATTGCCCACGTCGCCTTCCAAACAGCCCAAAATCGCCGTAAAAAGGTTTGTAGTGTGGACAAGGCAAACGTTCTCGATTCCTCAAAGCTTTGGCGCAGAGTGGTTACAGAAGTCTCCAAGCAGTACCCCCACGTGAAGCTTTCTAATATGTACGTTGATAACTGCGCCATGCAAATTGTGAGGGATCCCTCCCAGTTCGACGTCATTGTTACCGAGAACCTCTTCGGTGACATTCTCTCGGACGAGGCCAGCGAAATTACAGGCTCCATTGGTATGATACCTTCAAGCTCTCTGGGCAATGGAACCCGTGGTCTTTATGAGCCCATCCACGGTTCTGCCCCTGACATTGCTGGGAAAAATCTGGCAAATCCCATCGGCATGATTCTTTCCGCCGCCATGATGCTGCGCTTTTCCTTCGGTATGTGCGCCGAGGCTGACGCCATTGAGGAGGCTGTTAACAGCACCCTTCGTGACGGTCTTCGCACTATCGACATTATGAGCAGCGGCTGCACATCACTGGGCTGCAAGGAGATGGGCGAGGCCATTTGCCAAAGAATTGATTTTTCTATAGACTAACAGTATTTATATATATACGGGCACGGTGTTAACTACCTTACACCGTGCCTTTTGTTTGTTAATTGTTTAATTTTTATTGAAAAGGCACCTCAACAGTGTTATGATTGTATTAATTAGCCGTAAGCATAGCGGCTTTTTATGCACATCAAATTTTGGAGGAATTAAACATGATTGTTATTAACTGCAGTTTTACCAGCGAAACCACCAACATGAACGACTTTTTCAAGGTCCTTGTTGACAGAGGCCTTGTAGCAGGATCCCGCGCAGACCACGGCAATAACGGCTACGATTTCTACATTAACGCCGAGGACCCCAAGAAAATGATGCTTATAGAAAAATGGGAAACCATGGAAGATTTGGCCGCACACTCTGAAAGCGAACTTTTCCAGACCTTCCGTCCCACCTGCAAGGAGTTTTCCGTCAGATCCAGAATTGCCATGTACGAGGAGTAAAAACAAGGCGCTTCTTTGGAAATAAACAGCACCCCATTTGCTAAACAGTATGTCAAACTGTAAACAAATGGGGTGCTGTTTATTAATCCCTAGCTTGGTATTAATTGTTGGCCCCCGCTAAAGAGAGTCGGCCAAAGCTAAACTCCCTTTGCGGTGCGCTATTTATAAGCTTGTCTAAGCTTAGTTTGAGACCTTTGCCTGGTTAATTTTAATTCCCGGGCCCATGGTGGAAGCTGTAACGCAACTTCTGATATACTGACCCTTTGCAGCTGCAGGCTTTGCCTTGACTATGGCACCGATAAGAGCGTTGAAGTTGTCGTTGAGCTTTTCGGGACCGAAGCTTACCTTACCAATGGGGCAGTGGATAATGTTGGTCTTGTCAAGACGATACTCGATCTTACCGGCTTTAATCTCCTTAATGGCCTGGGCTATGTTAGGGGAAACAGTGCCGGCCTTAGGTGTGGGCATAAGACCCTTGGGGCCGAGAACCTTACCCAAACGGCCAACAACGCCCATCATATCCGGCGTTGCTACGACTACATCGTAATCAAACCAGTTTTCCTTCTGAATCTTTTCAACCATTTCCTGTCCGCCGACAAAATCCGCGCCGGCTTCTTTGGCTTCCTCTTCCCTTTCAGGCTTACAGAAAACAAGAACCTTGCGGGTCTTGCCTGTGCCGTGGGGAAGAACGATAGCACCGCGAACCTGCTGGTCTGCGTGACGAGAGTCAACACCCAGCTTAATGTGGAGCTCAACAGTTTCGTCGAACTTGGCCTTGGACATCTTGGTTACGAGTTCAAATGCTTCCATGGGTTCGTAAAGATTTGTTTTATCTACGAGCTTTGCGCTCTCATTGTAATTTTTACCTCTAAACAATTTTGTTTATCCTCCTTGTAATGTGGTTAGGCAGATACGTTCAGTATCCTCCCACTTCGAGCAGCCGGAATTACTCCGAGGCTACGAGAACACCCATGCTGCGGCAGGTGCCGGCAACCATGCTCATAGCGGACTCAATGTCTGTGCAGTTAAGGTCGGGCATCTTAATCTCGGCAATTTTGCGAAGATCCTCACGGCTGAGGGTTCCGACTTTGTCACGCTGGGGAACACCGGAAGCGTGATCAAGACCGAGAGCCTTCTTAACGAGAAGAGCGGTCGGGGGGGTTTTTGTTATGAAGGAGAAGGAGCGGTCACCATAAACTGTGATAATAACAGGAATCATCATTCCCATGTCGTTCTTTGTGCGTTCATTAAAATCCTTGGTAAACTGGCCTATATTGATACCGTATTGACCAAGGGCGGGACCCACCGGGGGAGCAGGTGTTGCCTTGCCCGCGGGAACCTGAAATTTTACATATCCAACAACTTTCTGTGCCACTGTGTGCACCTCCTAATTATTCTGTGACCGGTTCGACTTGATAATAGTCTAAATCCACCGGTGTTTCCCTGCCGAACATTGAAACGATAACGCGAACACGGCCCTTTGCTGTGTCCACCTCTTCGATTGTTCCAAGGAAACCATCCAACGGTCCGTCGATTACCTTGACGCTTTCACCCACACCATAAGCTGCCTCGGCCTCGTGGTGTTCAACACCAAGGTCAAGGATCTCCTGTTCGGAAAGCGGAACGGCCTTGCCGTCGCTTCCTACAAAGCCGGTTACACCGCGAACGTTGCGGACCAAATGCCAGCTTTCATCTGTGAGTATCATTTTGACAAAGACATAACCGGGGTATATTTTGTGCTCTACCTCTTTTTCACCCTTGTCAGTGCGCTCGGTAATTGTTTCCGTAGGGAGATTGACCTCGGTTATGAGGTCTTGCATTTTACGGTTTTCAGCAGCCTTTAAGATAGCCGCCGCAACCGAGTTTTCGTAGCCGGAGTAGGTATGGACAACATACCATTTTGCATCTTCTGCCATGATAATTAACCCACTACCGTTATGAGAGCCTTAACAGCCGCTTGAGCGACAGTGTCAAACCCCCAAAGAATAACGGCAAAAAAGGCCATAACAACTAGCGCAATACTGGTGTTGTCCGCAGTTTGCTGCTTTGTAGGCCAAACGACCTTATTAAGCTCGCTTTTTAGGTCACGAAACCATTTGGATATGCGCTGAGAAGCGCTCATTTTTTCATTGCTAGCAGGTTTTTTAACGGCTTCGGTGGTCTTCTTCACAGCTTGTTCCTTCGCTTTAGACATAAGAACACATCCTTTCTAAAAAACCCTACTTTGTTTCCGAATGCACGGTATGCTTGCGGCAGAAGGGGCAATACTTGTTCATTTCGATTTTGTCCGGGGTATTCTTCTTGTTCTTAAAAGTATTGTAGTTCCTTTGCTTGCACTCGTTGCATCGAAGCGTAATCTTTACTCGCATTTCGGCACCTCCTTGTAAAATTAGGCCTATAGCCCTGTGTTGCCTCCCTGTATGGGGCGGATACGCGGCAGAAATTTTTGCGCACAAAAACAAAGCCTCTCCGCCGACAGGTAATGTGTATTTTATCACAGCTTATTGTGTGAGTCAACGGCTTTTTTCTTTTTTATTATGATAAGATACGAAAAAAAGGATTTCCACCGATACTTTATAGAGATTGAAATATATAATTGCCCATATGTGGGATGAAAGCGGTTTTTATATCTGTTTTTCGGTCAATGCTACAAGAAATGCTTTAACATTGCTTTTGAAGCTTTATGCATGATATAATTAATGGTAATGAATAAATTAGCCTGAATTCGGAGGCGGAGCAATTGACGGCAGAGGAAGCAATAGCATTTATCCACAAAGAACTTTGGCAGGGCTCAAGGCCCGGTCTTTCACGGACGGTCGAGCTGCTGGAAAAAATGGACAATCCCCAAAACAACCTGCGCTTTGTGCATATTGCAGGCACCAACGGCAAGGGCTCCACGGCGGCTATTTTGGCCTCTGTTCTGCAAAGTGCGGGCCTTTGCACGGGTCTTTATACCTCTCCCTATATTTCCCGCTTTAATGAGCGCATGCAGGTAAACGGTCAGCCGATAAAAGACGAAGAGTTGGCCAAAATTACGGAATACTGCGCGCCGCTGGCCAGGAGCATGGGGGACCCGCCAACGGAGTTTGAACTTGTAACGGCCATAGCATTTGAGTTTTTTAGGCGTCGGGGCTGCGACATAGTGGTGCTGGAGGTGGGATTGGGGGGCAGACTGGATTCAACAAATGTCATTAAAAAGCCCCTTTGCAGCGTAATAACGAACATCGGCCTTGACCACACAAGAGAGTTGGGAGACACTGCGGAAATAATTGCTGCGGAGAAGGCGGGAATAATAAAATCCGGCCGCCCCACGGTAATATACGACCTGCCCCTGAGCGTGCGTGAAGTCATATCACAACGCTGTGCGGAGCAGGCATCGCCGCTGTTCTCAGCGGATTTCAGCCAAATTGAAACACTGTCAGATAGTCTTGAAGGACAGGTGTTTACCTACAAGGCGCACAGTCGGTTGCGCACGCCGCTGCTTGGCGCCCACCAGCTAAAAAACGCTGCCCTGGTGCTTGAGACCCTTGATGTGCTACGAGCCGAAGGTATAAATATTACTGACGAGAACATCCGTAAGGGCTTTCTTAACACAAGGTGGCCTGCTCGTTTTGAATTAATTTCGGAGAATCCCTATTTTATCGTGGACGGCGGGCACAACCCCCAGTGCGCTGAAACTGTAGCAAAAAGCCTTAATGAGTACTTTCCCGACAAGAAAACTGTTGTGCTGTTCGGCGTCCTCGCTGACAAGGACTACATGGGGCTGGCTGCACAGCTTAACACCGCCGCAGCAGAATTTGTTACCATTACACCCCGAAGCACCCGCGCACTTAGCGCAGTAGAACTGGCGGAAAAGCTTAAGGTTTTCGGAAAGCCGGTAAAGGCTTGCGGTAGCATTTCCCAGGGCATAGAAGCCGCCATGGCAACTGCGGGAAAAGACGGGGTTGTCTGCTCCGTAGGCTCCCTGTATTTTGCCGGAGAGGTTCGTGCCCATTTTGGCAGGAAGTAAATACAAATGTAATATAAAAAATTGGAAGGTGATAAACGGCGCTTTGAGAAAACATACGAAATGGTCAGAGTAGGACTTGGCGCGTTAAGTGCAGGTAGACGGGATTTGATGCCTGACGAAAGGGCTTGAAAGAAAGCCCTGCGGTGCCTTGCCCGAATCCGCTGCCACATCGGAGCGCCGCTCCCTTTGTGGCTAACGAAAGGGAGATATTATAATTGAAAACAAAAAGACTTGTGGCGGATGCCATGCTGGTTGCTGTTTACTTTGTGCTTAGCAACTATTTTGCCGTAAATCTTGCAGGCATCCGCATAACGCTGGACGTGTTACCGATCCTTGTGGCAGCCGCGCTTTTCGGACCGGTGGATGCCTGTATTGTTGGCTTTATTGGGAATATCCTTTTCCAGCTTGTAGGGCCTTACGGCATTTCTGCCACCACCTTCCTTTGGGCTCTTCCGGACGGAACAAGGGGCCTTTTGCTGGGAGTGCTGCTAAAAAACAGGTGGGCAACCATGTCAAAACCCATGCTAATCGCGGTTCTTACTGCAGTTGCAGTTTTGTTCACCACTGTTACAACGGGAGTGATGTATGTAGACTGCCTAGTTTACGAGTACTCCTTTGCCGCCTACGCGCCGTATATTTTAATAAGGTATGTTACGGGAATAGTTGTTGCGGCGCTCTCCGCCTTTGTGGCTCCCCCCCTATGGAGGGCGCTGGACAAAAACCTGCAAAACTAAGGAGATACTTATGAGAATAATGGCAATTGACTACGGTGACGCCCGCATCGGCCTTGCCGTTTCCGACCCCACGGCTACTATCGCCGGTGAAGCGTGGACGCTAAACGAATATAACATAGAGAAGGCCGCGGATACCGTTGCCGCAGAGGCTCAGAAAAGGGGTGTAGAGCGTTTTGTCTTGGGCTACCCCAAAAACATGGATGGTACTGTCGGTCTGAGGGCGGAAAAAAGCGAACAGTTTAAAGCTATGCTTGAGGAGCGCTGCGCCATCCCCGTAACCCTCTGGGACGAGCGCCGCACCAGCATCGCAGCCCACGACATTCTGCACGCCAATGGAAAAAAGATGAAAAACCACCGAAAAAACGTGGACGCCGTAGCAGCCACGCTTATTTTGGAGGGCTTTCTGGGCAGCCTATAAGAATTTGGAACTTTTTAATAACATCCCCGTCAGAAGAACATAAGACCGCAAGCCAGCGACTCTTGCGGAGAAAACACATACACACGGAGGTTTAAAATGAAAACAAGACAAACGCTTACTGCCCTTGCACTTGTAATTATCCTTATTTTTGCCATGAGCGCCTGCAGCGGAAAAAGCGAGTCCCCCGCCTATGACAACGCAGGCCTTGATGCCCCAGAAGAACATCTGGAGTACGACGTAGACAGCGAAAGCTATGGCTTGACTGGGCTTGCTGTCCCTCAAGAGCAAGAGGATGGAGGAGCAACGGAGCCTGCCCCAAATGACGACGAGAAAATTATCTACACCGGTAGCGCAACAGTGGAAACACTGGAGTTTGATAAAACCCTTGAGGACCTTGCAAAAATGCTGGCTGACTGCGGTGGATTTATTCAGTATTCCGACGTTACCGGCGCAGACTTCAACTCCCTTCACAGCGGCAACCGGATCTACCGTTACGCAAGCTATCAGCTTCGTATTCCCGTGGAGAGCTTTAAGGGTTTCCAGAACTCATTGATTACTCTCGGCAATATTCCCTTCAGCAGCACCAATGCGGAGAATATTACAATGCAGTACCGCGATACCGCTGCCCGCTTGACTGCACGGCAGACTGAAGAAGCAAGGCTTTTGGAGCTTCTGTCAAAGGCCCAAACTGTTGAGGATATTATGGCCATAGAAAGCCGACTGTCAGACGTTCGCTATGAAATCGAAAGCCTTACCTCAACTATCAAAAACTGGGATAACCATGTGAGCTATTCCACCCTCAATCTGGAAATACAGGAGGTCTCCCTATATACTGAGGACACCCCCGCCACTCTCAGCTATGGGCAGCAGCTAAAGGAGGGCTTTATGCGCTCCCTGAAGGGTGTGGGACGTTTCCTTAAGGACTTCTTCAAATTTATCGTTACCTCTATCCCAGTAATTGCGGTTCTGGCGTTTGTAGCAGTAGTAGTGATAGTTATTGTTAAAGCATCGAGTAAAAAGAAATCTCCGAAAAACCAAAATAAACAAGACGAATAAGCGCTCGACAATTCATAATAATTATAGCAAAAAAGTCATTCCCGGATAACTCAGGGAATGACTTTTTTCTATGTATCGCTTTTTTCCGGCTCGGACTGCCTCGTTATAATAACCTTGTCGCCCTCAAGTCTGACCTGACCGGAACAGACCATTTCCAGAGCCTTTGGCAACACCACATTTTCCCCGCTTTCCAAAAGTCTGCGCTCCAGTGTATCCTCGCCATCGCAGCCCTCTGAGGAAACCTCCTGCCGCAAAATTGCCGGGCAAAGCTCCGGCACTTCTGTTACAAAATAGGCAGTTGCGCCGGTGGCATCTGAATCCTCGTCAATGGGCAGAAGCCTTGGGCAGGTATCTATTATCCTACCGGCAAAGCGCTTAAAAACAGAGGGGGGCAAAGGGTAGTCATAGCCCGCCAAGACAACCAGCTCCGTATCCAGATCCTTAAGCTTATTGTTTACGGCCTGAGAAAAAACTTCCTCGTTGGGAAACAGATCCCTGTCTATAATATAGGTTGGCACCAAGGCTGCCTCGGCGCGGATTACAGCGTAGGCCTCGGGTTTAGAGCTAATAACTGCAATTATTTCGCACTCCGGCAGCTCTCCAAAGAGCTTGGCGTCCAAAATGGACTGTAAGTTCAGTCCACCACCGGACACAAGGATAGCTGTCTTGACCATTATTCTTCCTCACCTTCGTGAAAGCTTATTTGTGCCTTACTCATGGCTGCAGTTTTCCAGTAGCTCACAGGCCATTTGGCGGTTGAGAGCCTCTTTGCCTATGAGCTTTTTAACGGTCTCGTTTCTGCTCTTTGCATCATCAAACTCAAGCACGGCTCTTTTTATCATATCATTAAGCACGAAAGCACTCATCTCATCAAAGGGTACACAGCGCTTCTCACCTACAATGTCGAGAAAGGCGGTCACCTTCGGGTCGTATGATACACCAACCAGCGGTACGCCCTGAGACGCGGCAAAAATAAGCGCATGCAGGCGCATAGATACAACTACCCGCATTCTTGACAGAATGCCGATGGTAAGAGATGAGTCCATAGGCCGACTGATGACCACTGCTTTGTTTTTCATGAGTGAGCGCACCGCCTCGGTGGCCTTGCCATCCTCCCGGTGGTTTATTAGAATAAACACTGGCTCAAGTCCCAGAGTGTCCGCCACAAAGTCCGCCGCTGCTGCAAAGTCTGCCGCCTTTTCACCGAAGGCAGACCATCTACGGACGGAGAAGCACACATAGCCGCCCTCCGGGTCAAGGCCGTATGCTTTAAGCTCGGCGTCTATAACATCTCCCGAGGCGGGAGAAATGCTAAGTGCAGGATCCGAGCTTACGAGCATTTTGGGTATCGTCACGCCCATGCGTTTTAGCTCGGACAGACTGTAAGGCTCCCGCAGAGTAATAACGTCAACGCAGCGGTTTAAAACATCGCGCACCTTCGGCTCATCCTTTTTATCAACAATAGGCCCTATTCCACAGCCGTACATCATAACGCGGTTTCCCAGCTTTTTGGCGGCTTTTATAGTGTGAAGATAGTACCACAGGCTGCGTCTGCTGGTGACGTTTTGGATAAGGCTGCCGCCTCCACTGATATAAAGGCGGGTGCTTTGCATAACCTTACGGAAGGCAATGAAGTCAAACATGTGAACAGAGTCCACGCCATATTCAAGCCTTGTCTCCTTGGGACTGCGGGAAAGGGCGGTTATAGGCACGTTAGGGGCAATTTCATTGATCTCGCCGATGATGGCCTCTAATATGGCATCGTCACCGGAGTTGCCCATGCCGTAGGCGCCGCAAATGACAACCCCGTTTTTAATTCCCCTATCCTTTATACTCTCAAGGCTGAGAAATCTATTATAAATCTCGATCTGCGTGCTGGTTGTGGCTTCAACAGAAAATTCACGTTTTGCCTTTTCATATATTGCCAAACCCATTTTGCGGCGCAATGCCTCATCACTGGCCAAGGTTTCAAGGCGCCTGCCCAAAGTTTCCCAATCCCCCGGTGGAAACAGGAAGCCCGTAACCCACTCCTCCACCAGCATATATACACCGCCCACACGAGAGCTGATGGTAGGAATCTTTGCCCTTGCGCCCTCGGTTATGGCATAGGGAAATGTTTCGGATAAGGATGTAAGTGTGTTAATGTCTATGGAAGCGAAAAAGTTCTCCATGCCGTTAATCCACCCGGCAAAGCAGACCTTTTCCGAAACGCCAAGCTCCGTTGCAAGAGCCTTTAGCTCCTCCATTTGCTGCCCATCACCGGCTATAACAAGGCGGAGCTTGGGCTGCCCTTTTGCGGCATATGCAAAGCCGCGAATGCAGGTTCCCACGTCCTTAACAGGGTCAAGGCGGGCGGCAATGCCCACAACAACGCTGTTTTCATCACAGCTAAGGCCCAGGGCGCGCAAATAAGCCAAACGGTCATCGCACTTTGGCTCAATGGAAAAATCAACACCGTTATAGATGACAGAAATCTTGTTTGGAGAAAAGCCTCGGGAAATCAGCAGATCCTTCATGGACTTGGATACGCCGACAAGATAATCGGCCCTGCGCAGGGCGAGAGCATTAAGGCTGCCGTAAACGAGACCGGCTAGGGGCCGGCCTAAATAGTCCAGCTTCGGGTCACTGTGAACGGTGGTTACAACCGGTATGCCGCAGGAGTGCCGGATAAGGCTGGCGATAAAATTTCCCCTTGCTCCGTGGGAATGGATAAGGTCGAAGCCACCGGAGCTTATCATGGTTTTAAGCTCATGAACCACGGCGAAAATATTCCCGTTCATGATAATCGTGGGAATACCAAGCTCCTGCGCCTCGTCGGAAAACTCGCCCTTAATAAAGCACACAAGGGTGGCGTCAATGCTTTTACTCAAGCCGGTTAGAAGATAGTGAATGTGAGTTTTAGCGCCGCCTGTGTCGCCTCCACTGATAAGATGGATAACCTTCAAAGCATTTCCTCCATGGGTACTACACAAAAATCTGTATACACCCTTGTTAATTCTTTTTATTTATTATAGAATATCTCAGTAGTTCAAATTTAGACTATTTATTATATCTCAAAAGACCCATGGGGTCAACATCGGAGGCCAACATGACAAAAATCTATCTTATCCGCCACGCCGAAGCCGAGGGAAATCTCTACCGCCGTATTCACGGCTGGTACGACAGCCTTATTACCCCCAGAGGCTACAGGCAGATAGACGCTCTGGCTAAGCGTTTTAAAGACGTAAAGATTGAAGCGCTTTATTCCAGCGACCTCCGCCGTACCCAGATAACCGCCGGGGCAATAATGTGCTATCATGACCTTGAGCTAAATATAGACCCCCGCCTTAAGGAGGTCAATATGGGCGTTTGGGAGGATGTTCCATGGGGAAACGTCTATCAAAGTGACCCCGAGCAGATTCTGTATTTCAGCAACGACCCTGCCAAATGGTGTGTTTCCGGCAGTGAGGACTTTTACAAACTGCAAAGCCGTATTACCGAGGCAATAAGGGACTTAGCCATTCGTCACGATGGTCAGACCATCGCCTGCGTAAGCCACGGCATGGCTATCCGCTCACTGATTGCAGGTGTTAAGGGAATAAACTCGGAGAATATCTCCCAGGTGCTCCATGGGGACAACACCAGCATTGCCCTGCTTAATGTGGATAATGGTCAGATCTCAATCGAATACTATAATGACAATAGCCATCTGGACGAAACAAACAGCACCTTTGCCAACCAGATCTGGTGGAAAAAATCCGAGAAAAACGAAATTGACACCAGCAATCTACGCTTTGAGCCCATGGACATAAGCAAGGATGACAAGCTCTATTGCAGTTGTTACCGGGAGGGTTGGCTGCAAGCCCATGGAACATCCCAGGGCTTTACACAAACGCCCTACCTCAGAAGTGCCCAGAAGGTCTCAAAGCGTGACAAAAACGCCCTGATGAAGTCCTTTGTGGGAGATGAGTTCGTGGGAATAATCGAGCTTGACCCCGATCGAATGTCCGAGGACTCGGCCGGATGGGTCAGCTTTGTGTATGTCATGCCGGAGTATCGAGGACAGGGCTATTCAAAGCAGCTTATGAGCCATGCGATTTCATATTACAGAAAAATTGGCCGCAAATACCTGCGCCTGCATGTGGCAGAAACTAACCAGCGCGCCCAGTTACTATACAAAGGCATGGGCTTTTACCTAATAGAAAGAAGTCAGGGCAACATTGTGATGCTGGACATGCTTGAAAAGGAAATATAGTCGTTGTGAAAGCCTAAGGCTTATTAACGGCACACTTTAAGAGGCTTATTATGGATATTCAAAGCTTTCTTCCCGTTTCAAAAGAAGATATGCTCTCAAGGGGCTGGTACTGGTACGACTTTTTAGTGGTATCGGGCGACGCCTACGTTGACCACCCCAGCTTTGGCCCTGTGGTTATTGCCCGGGTGCTTGAAGACATGGGTTTTCGTGTGGCCTTCCTTGCACAACCGGGATGGAAAGACAGCAATGACTTTTCCGCTCTCGGCGTTCCGCGCCATGGAGTGTTTATCGGTGCGGGCAACCTTGACAGCATGGTTGCCCACTACACTGCCGCAAAAAAGCGCCGCAGCGAGGACTTTTACTCAGCCGGCAAAAAGGCGGGGCTTCGTCCGGACAGGGCCACCATAGTTTACGCAAATCGCGTTAGAGAAGTCTTTGGCGGGGAAGTGCCCATAATTATCGGCGGGCTTGAAGCCTCTCTTAGACGCTTTTCCCACTACGACTACTGGGACGATAAGGTTCGCAAACCGATACTTTTCGATGCTCCCGCAGATATGCTGGTTTACGGCATGGGTGAATACGCTACCCGAGAAATAGCCAAGGCACTCAAACGCAAAATTAAGCCCTCGGAGCTTCGAAACATTCGCGGCACCGCCTTCATAGCCCAGGACCAAAGCGCCTGCGAGTTTTCTTACCTTACTCTCCCCTCCTACGAGGACACGGTAAAGTCAAAAACCGATTACGCAAACGCAGTAAGGATTGAATACGAGGAGCACGACGCTGTTCGCGGAAAAGCCCTTTGTCAGGCCTGCGCCGGGAAGGCCCTTATCGTTAACCCCCCCGCAATGCCCCTTACTACCCAGGAGCTGGACGCAGTATCCCAGCTTCCCTATACCCGCGAGGTCCACCCAATGTATGACGCTGTAGGCGGAGTTCCCGCAATTGAGGAGGTTCGCTTTTCCGTTATTCACAACCGCGGTTGCTTCGGGGCATGCAACTTTTGCGCGCTGGCCTTCCATCAGGGGCGGATGATTTCCACCCGCAGCACCGAAAGCTTGGTGCGGGAGGTGGAGGCCATGACCCATCATCCCTTGTGGAAGGGCTATGTTTCAGATGTGGGCGGGCCGACAGCCAATTTCAGTCACCATTCCTGTAAGCAACAGGACGAGCACGGCATGTGCGCCAAAAAGCGCTGCCTTACCCCTAAACCCTGCAAAAACCTGGATGCGGACCACAGGGAATATCTAAACCTTCTGCGCAGGCTTCGTGAAATTCCGGGAATTAAAAAAGTGTTTGTGCGCAGCGGCATACGCTATGACTATATGCTGCAGGATAAAGACGGCCAGTTTTTCTCCGAGCTTGTTAAGCACCACATCTCCGGCCAGCTAAAGGTTGCCCCTGAGCATTGTATAGATAGTGTACTTGATTATATGGGAAAGCCCCATATTGAGGTATACGAGCGCTTTATGGAGAAGTATTCTCTCCTTAACCAGCGTTATGACAAGGAACAGTATGTGGTGCCATACCTTATGAGCAGCCACCCCGGTTCCACCCTTAATGATGCTGTTGCTCTGGCAGAGTACCTTAACTCCCGTTGCAGACAGCCCGAGCAGGTGCAGGATTTTTATCCCACTCCCGGCACAATTTCCACCGCCATGTACTACACAGAGCTAGACCCTATAACTATGAAGCCGGTTTACGTTGCAAAGAGCTTCCACGAAAAGGCGCTCCAGCGGGCGCTGCTACAATGGAAGCGCCCAGACAAGCGGGAGCTTGTTATTGAAGCTCTAAAAAAAGCCGACCGGGAGGATTTAATAGGCTTTGGCAAAAAGTGCCTTGTGCGCCCCTACGCCGGTGGGCAGGAAAGAAACACAAATAATTCAAAAAGCAAAGCAGTGTCTCAAAAGAGTACAGTAGAACGGCAAAAAAATGCAGAGCAAAAGCCTCAACAGCAAGTGAAGGTTTCAGGCCGTGCAAAGGGTATGGGCGGCGGCAAGGCCGCCCTGCGCTCAAACGCCCTTCCTCCCGCACCCAAGGCACAGCCCCAGAAGTCTAACCGGCAGAACAAACGCGCCCAAAATACAGGCAAGAAAAAATGAGTATATTGGAACATATACAGACCGAAAGCCTCATTTGGGGTTTTGCCGGCGGCAAGTACCCTTATCTTTGCCGCCATGGGTATAGACAAATATAAGGCTATGCACTAAAAGCTGCGCTCTCTTTCTTGGTAGGAAGAGAGCGCAGCTTTTGTATGCGTTTAAGCACCTGCAGTGCTTATTAAATAATAAATCCCCCGCCTATTAGGCGCTCCCCTTGATAAAGGGCCGCCGCCTGACCGGGTGCAGGGGCACGGACGGCCTCATCGGTGATGATGATAGCACCATCCTCACCCTCGGGGGTAACAGTGCATTGGGGGCACTCCAACTTGGTGTGGCGCACCTTTACGCTGGCTCGTAAAGGGTTTTTCGGTTGGTCTATGAGCCAGTTCATATTACGGGTGCGGATCTGATTTTTAAAAAGGTCCTCCCATAGTGAGAGCACAATATCATTTGTTTTAGGGCAAATCTCGGAGATATACAGCTTCTGCTCATTGAAAAGACCCGGACGTCGCTGACCCACAGTGTAACGGTGGATACCCTCGTGCTGTCCCAGAACCTCTCCGCGGAAAACAAAGTTTCCGGGGGGCGGAGACTCCGCCCTGCGGGAGATAAATCCCGCGTAGTCCTTGTCCGGAATGAAGCAAATTTCCATACTGTCCGGTTTGTGGGCAACAGGAAGATCCATCTCCTCGGCCATTTGCCGCACCTGCTCCTTATTAAAACCGCCCAGGGGCAAAAGCAAGCGCGCTGCCTGCTCCCGCTTGAGCATGCAAAGCATGTAGCTCTGGTCGTTTTGGGGCTGTCCCTTGTAAATGCAGCCGTCCTTGGACTTGGCATAATGCCCCGTGACCACGTATTTTGCCCCCTGCTCGTCGGCGTAATCGCAAAGAGCCTTAAACTTTACCTTAGGGTTGCACATTATGCAGGGGTTTGGGGTTTCTCCCCGAAGATAGGCCGCCGCAAAAGGCGCGCAGATATTTTCTTCAAGAGCAGCGGAAATATCCAGAGATTTTAAATGGATGCCTAGGAAAGCGGCTACCCTTTCCGCGTCCTCTCGGGCATCTGCCCCTTGAATATCAAGGAAAAGTCCCATGACTTCAAAGCCCTGCTTTTGAATTAACCGAGCGGAAACAGCAGAATCAACGCCTCCTGATAGACCTAGAATCACCTTGTCCATTTTATTTCCTTTCTCGCGAGCGGTGGCTTTCGATATATACCATCAGTGCCGCTACATCGGCTGGGGACACGCCGGAAATGCGGCTGGCCTGTCCGAAATTTTCCGGGCGTATTTGGTTAAGCTTCTGCCGCGCCTCAATTCGCAGTCCAAGCACATGATCATAGTCTATTTCCTGTGGTAAACGGCGATTTTCCATTTTGGTAAATTCCTTTACCTGACGGTTTTGACGGTCTATATAGCCGCTGTATTTAAACGAGATTTCCACCTGCTCTGTAACCGGACGGGGCAGGGATGGGCGGTTTTTATCAAAAGGGGTAAGGTCGCAATAGCTTACTTGCGGACGGCGAAGAAGGGCCGCAAGACTAACACCTGAGTCAGGCGCTGTGGTTCCCTTTGAAAGCAACAAATCGCTAAGCTCCTTGGTGGGGGCAAGATAGGTGTTTTCAAGCCTGGAAATTTCAGTTTCAACGGCGGCATATTTGTCCAACACCGCCTGACGGCGTTCGGGGGAAACCAGCCCTATGCGCAGGCCGTAGTGGGAAAGGCGAATGTCTGCGTTGTCCTGCCGCAGCAAAAGGCGATATTCCGTGCGGGAAGTCATCATGCGGTAGGGCTCGGTGGTGCCCTTGGTAACCAGGTCGTCAATTAACGTGCCTATATACGCATCCGAGCGGCGCAGAATAAGCGGCTCCTGTCCCTTGATTTTCAAGGCGGCATTTACTCCTGCCATGAAGCCCTGCACGGCGGCCTCCTCGTATCCGGAGGAGCCGTTAAACTGGCCCGCTCCGTAAAGGCCGGGGATTTTTTTTGTTTCCAGCGTGGCGTAAAGCTCGGTCGGGTCAATGCAATCATATTCGATGGCATAGCCGGGACGTGTCATTTCCGCGTGCTCTAAGCCGGGTATGGTGTGCAATATAGAAAGCTGCACATCCTCTGGCATGGAGGAAGATAAGCCCTGAATATATAGTTCCTCTGTGTCAAGCCCCATGGGTTCAATAAAAATCTGGTGGCGGAGCTTGTCGGGGAAGATCATGACCTTGGTTTCTATTGATGGGCAGTAGCGTGGCCCGACGCCTTCAATTACACCGCTGTATATAGGACTGCGGTCAATATTAGCCCGGATAATCTCATGGGTGCGCTCGTTGGTATAGGTAAGGTAGCACACTGCCTTGTTGCAAATGGGAGCTGTGGTGGTAAAGGAAAAGGGCTCTATATCCTCATCACCCACTTGTAATTCCATTTTTGAAAAATCCACCGTTTGGCGATTTATTCTAGGGGGTGTTCCAGTTTTAAATCGGCACATATTAAGACCGAGCTTAGCAAGTTGCCCGGCAAGGGGCGTTGCAGCGGCAACGCCGTCAGGACCGGAATCTATGAGCACCTCACCAATGATTATCCTGCCCTTTAAATAGGTTCCAGTGCATACGATTGCCGCCTTGCAGCGGTAAGTCGCCCCGGTTTGGGTGCGAACGAAGGCAAGCTTGCCGTCCTCAATGCCTATTTTGGTTATCTCTGCCTGCTTTATCCGCAAGTTTTCCTGAAGCTCTAGTGTGTGCTTCATAACGGCCTGGTATTTCCGTCTGTCCGCCTGAGCCCGGAGGGAGTGAACAGCAGGGCCCTTTCCCCGGTTTAGCATGCGGTATTGTATGCATGCCTTGTCCGCCGCTTTGCCCATTTCGCCCCCAAGGGCGTCCAATTCCCGGACAAGGTGACCCTTGCCGGTGCCACCGATAGCTGGGTTGCAGGGTAAGTTGCCGCAGGTGTCAAGATTTATAGTGAAAATCATGGTGCTAAGTCCCATGCGGGCTGCGGCCAATGCCGCTTCAATCCCCGCATGGCCTGCGCCGATTACTGCAATATCACATTTTCCGGCATCATAGTTCATAGTGCTTGCCTCCGTTGGTTGATAGAATTAACACTTAATTATATACCATAATATTAATAAGACGCAATTATTTTATTTTTCTTACCACTAATTTACAAAATAATAGCTTTATTACTGGAAAAAAAGTTTAAATACCTATGTAACGGGCTTGACAAAACAACTACCAAGGTGTAATCTAACTGTGCTAGAACGAATAGCACAGTTAGCACAACAGGAGGTGATTTAGTGTTCATGATAAATTACAAGGATCCCCGCCCCATTTACGAGCAAGTCAAGGACAACTTGCGCAGAGCAATAATAACCGGTGTGCTGTCCACGGACGACAAAATACCCTCAGTTCGTGATTTGGCAAGTCAGTTGGCAATAAATCCGAACACCATTCAAAAGGCATACCGAGAGCTGGAAACAGAGGGTTACATTTACTCGGTACCTGGGAAGGGTAGCTTTGTATCCGAATGCGACGAGGCCATAAACAGCCGCAGATATGAAATTTACAAAAAGCTGGATGCAACTGTTACGGAGCTAACCCAGTTGGACGTAAGCATAGAGGAAATATGCGCCCATATAAAAGAAAAATACAACAAGGAGGCTCATAAATGATAGAGGTAAAAAATGTCTCTAAGAGCTTTGACGGTTTTCAGGCCCTTGACGGGCTTAGCATGACAGTTCCCTCAGGTGCGATTTATGGCCTTGTGGGTCCTAACGGGGCGGGCAAGTCCACAATTATCCGCCACATCACCGGCATTTACAAGCAGGATTCCGGCGAGGTGCTTATCGACGGTAAGCCGGTTTTCGAAAACCCTCATGTAAAAAAAGACATAGCTTATATACCCGACGATGTCTTTTTCTACACTCAGGCCACCATCAAAGATATGATGAAGTTCTATAAAGGTGTTTGCCCGAACTTTTCAGCGGAGCGCTTCGAGCATCTGCACTCAGCTTTCGAGCTTAACGAGAACACGAAAATGCGCTCACTTTCCAAGGGCATGCAAAAGCAGGCAGCCTTCTGGCTTGCAGCATCCATGTGCCCTAAGGTGATCGTACTTGACGAACCTGTTGATGGCCTTGATCCCGTTATGCGCCGCCAGGTCTGGAGCATAATTATGGCGGATGCGGCAGAAAACGGAACAACGGTACTGGTTTCCTCCCACAACCTCCGTGAGCTTGAGGACGTATGCGACTATGTGGGAATTATGAATAAGGGCAGGCTTCTGCTGGAGCGCAGCCTTTCCGAACTTCAGGAGAACATTGCAAAGGTTCAGCTTGCGCTGCCGGACGGGACGCAGCTTCCAGAGGGCTTGAACATTCTGCACCAAAGCACCTCCGGCAGGCTGCAAACACTTATTATACGAGGTCAACCCGAAGAGATTACAAACAAGTTAGCATCGGCAAGTCCGCTGTTCTTGGACGTTATTCCCCTTTCGTTGGAGGAGATTTTTATTTATGAGCTGGGAGGTGAGCACTATGAAGTCAAAGACATCATTCTTTAACAAAACAGTGTTTTTCAGTCTTTACAAACGGTTTTGGCCTATTTTTGCGGCGTATCTGGGAATATGGCTCATAACGCTGCCCATTTCTCTGCAGAACACCCTCAGATACGCAGTTGAGAGGTATCAGTATCAGGTAAGCCCGGCGCCCACTATTAATCTCGCCATCGAAGCGTCAGATCGGGTCATGAATGTGTCGCTCTACGGCGGTATAGCCATGTCGGCGATATTTGCAATTTTAATTTCTATGGCGGCCTACAGCTATTTATATAACGCAAGGAGCGTTTCCATGACGTGTGCTCTGCCAATAAAGCGCGAGAGTGTGTTTTTAACATTCACCGCCGCGGGCATTCTGGGAATGCTGATTTCTAATGTCATAGTTATTCTTATAACTGCCGGCGTGGAAGCGGCTTTCGGAGTGCTCAGTATAAACTATCTACTGCAGGGCTTTGCCGTTATCTGCCTAATGAACTTGTTTTTCTTTGGCTTTGCGGCGCTTTGCGCAAGCTTCACGGGTCACATTCTTGTGCTCCCCGCGGTTTATGTGGTGCTCAATTTTACTGCCTCCGTTGTGGAGTTCTTCGTGCGTCTTGTGCTAAAAGTGCTGCTTTACGGCCTTGGTGATGTTCGTGCTACGGAATTTGACTTTCTCTCGCCTATAGTGGGGCTTATGGATAATACCTCCCTGCGCTCAACATACGATTATTTAGCTGACGGAAGCAGTATTGTTACAGGCCTTTACTATAACGGTTGGCCGATGCTGATAATCTACGGGGTTATCGGCGTAGTTTTTGCTCTCTTTGCTATGCTGCTGGTTAAGAACCGCCATATGGAAACTGCAGGGGATGTTGTGGCGGTAAAGCTCTTAAAGCCCATCTTCAAATACTGCATGTGTATCGGTTGCGCGTTGGTTCTCGGCTCCGCTATTTATTACGGAACATTTGTCGACGGCTGGTTTGTCAGCCTAGGCAGAGGCAATATTTACGGTTTTGAAAGCATGGTTTACATGCTTCTGTTTATACTGCTTGGAGCATTCATCGGTTACTTTGCAGCAGATATGCTGATGAAAAAGACTCTGCGTGTTTTTGGCAGAAAAAACTGGACGGGTTTTATTATAAGCGCCGTCATTATTACCGGGCTTGTTGTGGGCGCGGAGCTTGATGTTTTCGGCTACGAGCGCGACATTCCTGAGCTAAATGAAATAGAGTATGCCGGCGTTGATTGCCAGGGCACCAGGGTGGAACTTTATCAGGATCAAAACATCGAACAAGTTAGAAAGTTTCAAAGCGACATTGTTTCCCACAAGTCCGAATACGAGTCCGCCGAGCGTAACGGGCGATTTGAAGATTTGTTTTACGTTACAATCGACTACAAATTGAAAAATGGCCGTTACTTTCAGCGGCACTATACAATTTTTACCGGACTAAACGATGATATTTATAAGCTGACAAGCATTGTTAACAGTGACGAGGCTGTGGACTACCGCAAGAGACTTGACATCCCCCTGAAAGATGAAAACTTCAGCAGCGCAAATGTTAGCATGTTTGATGCAAACTCAGGTGAATACCAGTACTTTGATCTTGAAGCAAGCCAGTTAAAGGAGCTTTATGAAAACTGTATAGTGCCCGATATACGCGACGGTGCGATGGGCAAAATATGGTTTGTTACTGATGACAGCTACTATAACACAGTTTGTGACTGTTCGATCAGCCTTGAGCTTCGCGAGCGCAGAATTGACAAAGTAGGTACGTATTCATATAAATATGATTACTTTGACACAACCGTAACCATGAACGCCAGGCGCACCATAGGGTGGCTGGAAGAAAACCTCGACGTTAGGCTTATCCCACGTATTGAATCAGATAAGCTCTTGTATGAGAACATGAGCCCCGAGGAACTCGATAAGCACGGCTACGAAGTTAAAGCAACTAACTAGCACTTTCAGATACAGTGCTTCGGTGAATGATGAACCGTCCCCTTCCCAATACACGGATTTGTCACTAAGCCGTCACCAACAGGCTGAAAAAATCCCCTCCAACAGGAGGGGATTTTTATTTGCTTACAAAGCTCTTCGGTAATTGTATATCCAATTGAGACACTTTTAACAAATTGTCACGCAAAATGATATATGAAGAGATTGACATTTTATTATCACATGATAAAATCCTATATGTTGTGAGAGGCTAAGCACTTACGTGCCTTCTTTCGGTACGGCGTTTAGCCGATATCGCCGCGGCGAAAGATGGCTCCTGGGACAAATGCTCTCACCGAGAGAAAAATTATAGGAACACAAAAGGAGAGTCTTAAAATGCTTTTTCAGGTTTATGGCGATGGTGCACTGCTTCAGTGGGTCGGAATGCTGGGCGCTCTTGTAGGACTTATTATCCTCAATGAAATTGCCCGCAGAACCAAAATTGGCGGCATTGCACTGCTGTTCGTACTTCCGCTTTTAGTTACTGTTTGGCTGGTAGCTATCCAGTTTATACCCGTGGAAAATCTACCTTCCGCCGCACAGGACACATTGAAAGAAATGAACGGCTGGTTCCATTATGCAAAGCTTTATGCTGCACTTACCGGTTGCATCGGCTTCATGATGATCAAGTACAAGTGGGGCATCGGCAAAGAGCATTGGTTCAAGCCCTTCCCCTTTATCATTGTCGCTATCAATATCCTAATCGCTGTTGCTTCTGATTTTGAATCTGCTATCAACGGCTTCAATGCCGGAGGCGTAGCCGGTGGTTACTGGCTCAGCTCTGAACAGGTTTGGCTTTACGGTGGCTGGCACAACATTCTCAACGGCGTTGCAGGTCTCGTAAACATCTTCTGCATGACCGGTTGGTGGGGTATATACTCCTCCAAGGATCTTAACAAGCAGGATATGCTGTGGCCCGACATGACCATTGCTTACATCATCATCTATGATATTTGGAACTTTGCATATACATACAACTGCCTGCCCACACACTCATGGTTCTGCGGCATATCCCTTCTGCTTGCCCCAACCATCGCTGCTCTCTTCTGGAACAAGGGCGGCTGGATTCAGAACCGTGCAAACACACTATTCTTCTGGTGCGTATTCGCTCAGGTCGCTCCCGCTTTCCAGAACCACTCCGTCTTTTCCACCGTTCCTGTTCTTTATCCTGCAGGAACCACAATCGGCGAAGTGCAGGGTGTTTATGCAACCTACGAAGAAGCTCTTGCCAACATGGTTGCCCCCGCATCGGCAAACTGGGGTCCCATGTTCATCATTTCCGCTCTTGCTCTTGTTGTTAACGTTTATGTGTTCGCCGTTATTGTTGCCAGAGCGCAAATCTTCCACAAGAACCCGTACAAGGAAGAGATTTGGTGGAACACCAAGGACTTCAAGAAGGGTATGGACCGTGCTGAAGAGCAGCCCGCAATTTCAAAGTAATTTCTGTTATAAAAAGAGACCTTGTCCTTCGGGGCAGGGTCTTTTTGATTTGAAACAGTTTTCATTTTTCCCGCAAAGTTCATTATATACCATTCTTAAAATGCTTGTGCCGGGTTTTGTTGGACACAATAGGATAGGTGTAGTATAATAAATGATGCGGATTAAGAATATGAGGCTTACAACATGAAAATTCTTCCCACATTATTTTTCATAATTATTATAACGCTGGTGCTTATATTTTTTGTGTCATACGCCATAATGTTACGACAGAAAAATCCTGCTGCAAAGCTTGCGGAAAATGACAGTGCTGCTCTATCCTACCCCCGTCATCGCCACCCTATGAAGCTAAAGGACGCTCTGCCCCTACTGCTGATAACCGCTCTTTATGCCCTTATTGCCTTCACAGGTCTTGGGGAAAAGCAAGCACCAGAGAGCTTTTGCAGCTTTACCGAGCGCGGGCGCTACGTTATTATCGAGCTTCCCAGCGAAATGCCTATTTCCCGCATCTCCTACTATTCCGGCCTTCATACCGGCAGTTACTACGTCCAGTATAGTCTCGATGGCGAGAGTTACACAGATGAGTCCGTTTTGGAGCAAAGCTATTCTGACATCTTTAAATGGCATGACGCTGTTCTATCAGAAATCGGTAAAGGAACGAAATATATCCGCATTATTGCAGACTCCAGGCTTAATATGGGCGAGTTGTGCCTTTACGACTGGGCGGGCGACCCCATTTCTCCCGAGGATCTCACATTCGATCAAGGCTGCTCAACCCTTTTTGATGAGCATGCTCTCGTTCCCCCCGCCGAAACTTACCTTAACAGTGCCTACTTCGACGAAATATACCATGTGCGCACCGCCCAGGAGCATATTGAGGGCATAAAGCCCTACGAAATTTCCCATCCACCTTTGGGCAAAATAATCATTGGTCTTGGCATGCGCACCTTTGGTCCCAACCCCTTCGGCTGGCGCTTCGCGGGCGTTTTATTTGGCGTTTTCATGCTGCCCTTTCTATATATTCTGATAAAAAACCTTTTCGGCTCAACAGTCGTTGCATCCTGCGGCACTGTCATTTTTGCCTTTGACTTCATGCACTTTGTGCAAACCCGCATTGCCACAATAGACACCTACGCAGTTTTCTTTATTATTTTAATGTATTTGTTTATGTACCGCTTTATTTCCGCCCCTAGGGACGAGTTCTCACCCAAGTGGAAGGCCACGCTTCCGCTGTTTTTCAGCGGCCTGTGTTTTGGCTTGGGTGCCGCCAGTAAGTGGACCTGCATTTATGCCGGAGCCGGCCTTGCCCTTATCTGGCTGCTTTTCCGCATCGCCAGAGGCCGAGAGCTTATAAAAACCGGTCACTCGCAGGAGCACAAAAGGGAGCTTGCGGTGAACACCCTTCAATGCCTGGTATTTTTCATTGTCGTTCCCGCAGTTATCTATTATGCCAGCTATTACCCCTATGGCAAGGCAAGCGGCATGTCCGGCCTTTCCATGTATCTGAGCAAAGACTATGCGAAAATTGTATTGGACAATCAGCTTTCCATGTTTCGCTATCACGCGGGCGTGAATGCTACCCACCCATATTCCTCCCGCTGGTATCAGTGGATAGTAAACGGGCGACCCATCCTCTATTATCTGCGCTCCTATCCGAACAATATGAAGGCCGCTTTTGCCGCCTTCATGAATCCTGCGGTCTGCTGGGGCGGATTTTTGGCTATGCTGGCGATGATCTGGAGGACTCTTAGATTTCGGGACGGAAAGGCGCTGTTTATTCTTATAGGCTACTTGGCCCAACTGGTACCCTGGATGTTCATATCCCGCATTACCTTTGAATACCACTACTTCCCCTGCCTTGTTTTTTTGGTGCTGGCAATATGTCATGTGTTTAATTCCTTCCGTCTTCGCGATCCCCTCTGGAAATGGAAGCTGGGCACGGCAACACTATTATGCGTGGGTCTGTTTGTGGTTTTTTATCCGGTTCTTACCGGCATAACCGTCCCTCGCAGCTACACGGATCTTCTCGCGTGGATACCCGGGGCATGGCCCTTTTAGCACTTAAATAAAGAGGTCTGAAAATGGAACTTTGCGATTATCACATTCACAGCATATGCTCCGATGATGGGCATTTTACCATGGCGGAAATGGCTCTTGCCTCCTATAAGCAAGGCGTTAGGCGCTTGTGCTTTACTGACCACTGCGATCTGGATGACTACATGACCGGCTACCCAAAGTCAGACAGCTATAGCCATAGGGAGCGCTCCATTTCCATGTATAAGGATGCCCTGGCGGTCATCCCCCCGGATATGAAGCTGTTCCTCGGTATGGAGCTGGGCGAGGGTAATCACGCCCCCGTACGGGCGGCGGAAATCGCCGCAAGCGAGGAGCTGGACTTTGTTCTCGGTTCTCTTCATAATCTGGAAAATATAATTGACTTTTACGAAATGCGCTATGAAAGCTATGAACAGTGCATTAAGCTGATGGATGAGTATGCAGATGAGCTTATAGACCTGTCCAAAATGGACTTCTTTGACGTTATGGCTCATATCGGTTACACCATCCGTTATATGCGGCGGGACGGCTTTGATGTGTCCTTTGACATTAAAAACTTCGGTGATAAAACCGAAGCCATCTTAAAAAATCTCATTGAGCGCGGCAAGGGCATTGAAATCAACTGCTCCGGCTACCGCACAAAAACCATAGGCGCTCCCATCCCCAGTGAGGACATTTTGCGCCTGTATAAGAAGCTTGGCGGTGAAATAATAACCATAGGCAGTGATGCCCATAGGACAAATCAGGCAGGCAAGGGCCTTACTGAGGGACTTGACACTTTGCGTACTTTGGGGTACAAATACTACACGGTATTTGAAAAAAGAAAGCCTGAGTTTATTAAACTCTAAGTCGGATAAGCAAAACGGACGGGAGAAAAAATGATTGCAATCGGAAGTGACCACGGCGGCTTTGATTTAAAGCAGGAAATTATGAAGCACCTTGAGGAAAGGGGCCTGGAATACAAGGACTTTGGGACATACACCGCTGAAAGCTGCGACTACCCCCTCTTCGGCGAAGCGGCGGCAAGAGCAGTTAGCTCCGGTGAGTGCGACAAGGGTATTCTCATCTGTGGAACAGGTATAGGTATTTCCCTTGCCGCTAACAAAATACACGGCATCCGCTGCGCCCCCTGTACAGACTGTTACTGCGCAGAATTTACCCGCCGCCACAACGACGCAAATATGCTATCTTTGGGCGCAAGGGTTGTCGGCTCAGGTCTTGCCCTTAAAATTTTAGACACCTTTCTTAACACAGACTTTGAGGGCGGAAGACATGCCCGCCGTGTGGAGCTTATCTCCAAAATTGAGGAAAAGGGCTAATGCACTGCCCCATTTACGGGAGGAATGAGCCGTGGCAATAAAACCAAAGGATATTTATGACGGACGTAAAAAGAAGCGTTCTTTAAGCACCATAATAATACTTATAATTATCGGTCTTCTCGCCTTGACATTGCTGCTTTTTTACGGTCTTCGCAACCGCTGCGTATATGATGACGAGGGAAATGCCCACATAGTTTTCCCTTTTACCCAAGAGGCGAAGGAGCTAAATGAGAATCGCAAAAACCAGCCGGAGGGGCCCCCACCCGTGCACACCCCGCCCGACATTTCCATTTCCAGCACTACTGGGCCAGATGCCAAAGCAGAGGAAACCGGAACCCCCGACTGAGGCAGTATCCTCCACTGACTGATACCGCTCCTATGATTTTCTTAAAAGCCCCTACCGAGGACAGGGGGACCCTATAATAAGGTGCATTTACACAAAATAGGCACGGCTGAGTAACTTTATGTTACGAAATTAAAAAAATGCTTGCAAATAATCAGGTATTATGCTAGAATACAACTTGCGTTTTGAAAGCTAAACTCATGAAAGAGGTGAACATAATGAAGGAAGGCATCCATCCCAACTATGAGCAGACCACCATTAGGTGCGCTTGCGGCGAAGTCATTGAAACCGGCTCAACAAAGAAGGACATAACAGTTGAAATTTGCTCCAAGTGTCACCCCTTCTATACCGGTAAGCAGAAGCTGGTTGATACAAGCGGCCGTGTTGAGAAGTTCAACAAGAAGTTCGGTCTCTAAGGCTCACTTCTTTTCAATGATTGCTCGTTAAAAAATACCCGCACAGCTGTGCGGGTATTTTTAATTTTTGGAAGGCGTTGCCTTCTCTTTTTTTATGCCGCAAAGCCCACGATATTATAAGCTAAACTTCCGCCATAAGCCCGCTGGGCAAAAAGCACAGCCGTGCGGATTTAACAGGCCTTTTACATATCCGCTCCATTGCGTAGGCATATGCCTTAATCTGTCTGCCATAACGGGAAACCGCAGTCTCTAGGGTATCCGGGGTAATATAATCCGTTTTATAGTCTATTACCGTTAGTCCGTCATCTTCAACTATGCAGCAGTCCACAACGCCCTGCAGCATTATTTCTTCTTCTGACTGGGTATCTAACAGTACATTCGCCGGGCACAACAGGGAAAAGCGAAATTCCCGCATTACCTGGGGGGCCTTCTTTATTTTTTGCCCTGTTTCAGATTTGAAAAAACCCAAAATCGCCGCTATGTTTGCGGCCTTTGCCTGACGAGAGGACAAAATCCCCAGCCCAGCTATACGTGAAACCTCGGCCCCGATCTGGGCAGCGCTATCAGTGCAGGCAAAATCAATGTATTGCATAACAATATGTGTGGCAACTCCCTTTTCTGCACCTGTAAGCGGTCTCTCTGCTGCGGAAAAGTCCGGAAGGCGGAAAAGTCTCGGTCGCCTCTCCATGATATAAGCCTCCGGGTCCGGCTCTTCCTGAGGCAACTTTGTGGCGGTGAGTTTTGACGGCAGCGCAGCACTTTCCTCGTAAGCATAGCGGCGGTTTAGCTTCTCATTCAAAGCCTTTAAAGCCGCGCTGTCGGACTTTGCCCCTTGTCCATTCTCTGTAAGCGGTAGGGCGGCAGTGTCACTTTCCGGGGCATCCTGATCCTCAGGGCTAATTATCTTCATATTTATTGTCTCTCCCTTGTCACAAAGGGCAACCGCCATGAGCCACTGGGACATGGACTGCGCTCCTTTTAGAACCTCAGGATTTACGGGCGAGGAAAGTCCCCCGGAGAGCTTTTCCAAAATAAGCTCCGGCTCCTTAGCGGTACAGCTTATGTGCAACTGCTCCTTAGCCCGTGTCATGGCAACATAAAGTACGCGCATTTCCTCGCTCTGAAGCTCCCGCATAAGCCTTGAGGCTATGGCCTTTCTAGCGAGGCTCGGATACTCAATGCCCCGGGAAATGTCCGTTATGTTGCTGCCCAGGCCAAGCTCCGGATGCACCAAAACAGGCGCACGCAAATCCATAAGGTTAAACTTTTTCGATGTTGCACAGAGAAAAACTATAGGAAATTCAAGTCCCTTTGATTTGTGAATGCTCATTATTGTAACGGCATTTCCAGCCTCTGGAACAGTGCTTCTGGGCTCCTCTCCCCTCTGCTCAAGGCGCTGCAGATAGCCAATGAAGCCGTATAGCCCCCTATAGCCGTTTTCTTCATAGGCATTGGCAAGGTCCGTCATCAGCGCCAGATTGCCGCTTCCCCGGGCCGCACATATAGCAGGCAGTGAAAGCCTCCTATAAATTAGCGCCAAAAGCTGCGTAACCTTAAGGTCGCAGGACAGGTCCCTAAACTCGTTAAGCAGGGCGATGACTTCTCCGCCCTTTTCCCCGGCTTTACACAGGGCTGTGTAAAAATCCGTGCCTTTGCATCCTGCTCGGATTAAGGCCAGATCGTCCGCCTCAAAGCCGAACACTGAGGACATTAGTACCGCGGTTAGAGCTACATCGTTGTGGGGGTTGTCAATGATTTTTAGCAGTGCTCGCAGCACGACAATTTCAGGCGAGGTGAAAAAGCCGCCCCCTTGCTCAGCCAAAGCCGGCACTCCCAACTCCGACAGTGCCCTCCTAAAGGCGGCGCCTGAAGTACCCGGTGAGCGCAGGAGAATGGCAAAATCACGGTATTCCACAGGTCTGCGGCTCCCGCCATCTAAGACCATTTCCCCCATCTGCACCATTTCACGGATGCGCATGGCCACATGCCTTGCCTCAGTATACAGCTTATCAGGCCGCTCCTCCCCGTCCTCCACCCCGGGAACGGACAGCACCGTTAAACTTACCTTACCCTGCGCCGGGGCATCCTCCCGTGGATACAGTGCCGCCCCGTCGTCATAACATATGTCACCGAGTTCGGTTGACATAATATTTCTAAACACGGTGTTACAGGCTGCAAGCACCTGCTTGTCCGAGCGAAAGTTCTGCTGCAAAAGTATTTTTTGCGGCTGCCCCGGCTGGGCATGAGATTTTAAGGCAAATTCATCGTATTTTTTTATAAATATGGAAGGGTCTGCCAGCCGAAATCGGTAGATAGACTGCTTAACATCGCCCACCATAAAGAGGTTTTGTCCCGCCGCCGAAACACATCTGATGATAAGGTCTTGCACGGCGGAAACATCCTGATACTCGTCGATCATAATCTCTGTGTAGCAACGGGAAATCTCAAGAGCTGTTTGAGTAGGCTGTCCTGTTTGCTCATCGCAAAGCAGCTTTACGGCAAGGTGCTCAAGGTCTGAGAAGTCCAAAAGGTTTAGCCGCCGTTTACTTTTGGAATAAAGGCGTTCAAATTCCAAAGTCAGCTCTATGAGCGCGTCCATGGCGGAAGCGGCGCCGGCCATGTCCTCAATAAGCTTTTCCGAGGAGGCGTTAAACTGCCCGGCAAGTAATGCCATTGCTTTCTTACAGCCGTCGCGGGCGGTGGTTAAAAGCACCTTCCTGTCCTCAAACTCGTAGTTTTTCAAGGGCTTGAACCGGAGGAATTCAATTTTTGCAAATCCCCTCGCCCTATCCCAGCCCTGCTCCAGAGCCGCTGAAAATGCCCTCATCTGCTCCATGGAATTGCAAATGCTTTCGCCGTAGGCCTTTATGATGGGTTCGTTTTCCTCCTGCTCAGAGCTAAGAAAAAACCAGATTTCATCCAGCCGCTTTTCCCAGTAGTTCACGGTGGCTTTAGCATTTTTTAAAAGCTCACGCCCCCAAGGGGTTTCGGAAACGTCTGATACCCCCTGGCAGAGGCTTCGCCCAAGCTGGGATCGGGCCCATTTTTCCGGGTAGGCATGACTTTGCATTTTGCTGTAAAGCTCCAAAACCGCCCGGGCAAGACGACTGTCGTCCCGTCCGGCGCCCACGCCGGAAACCAGCTCTGAAAAACCCCTAAGCTCGTCAATTTTTTCATATGCCCGGTCCAAGGCCTGCTCCAGTGCCTTTTCCCGAAGCTCTGCACACTTATCCTCGTCACCCACCCGAAAGTCCGGGGCAAGGCCAAGTTTGTGGCAGTTTTCCCGCAAAACTGTGGTACAAAAGCTGTGTATGGTGCCTATTTGCGCCCTATAGCAAAGATTATTCTGACGGCGCAGACGGCGGTTCTGGGGGTTTTCACCGCTGAGTTGAGACAGTTGCTGCATTATGCGCCCCTTCAGCTCTGCGGCGGCAGCCCGTGTGTAAGTGATTACAAGAAAGCTATCTATATCCTTGGGGTCTTTCTCATTGGTTACGTAGGCCATGAGCCGCTCGGTCAAAACCCTTGTCTTGCCGCTTCCCGCAGCTGCGGATACAAGAATCGGGGCATCCCGTGTAAAAACAGCGTCCTTTTGGTCTTGGGTAAGCTCAAATTTGCTCATGCCATTCCCTCCAATCGCTTCCAGAATTCCTCCGGCTCCACCTTGGCCAGATAGCGTCGCTTATCCCGTTCCTCGTCGAAACGGCATACGCTGGAATAGGGGCAGAAGGCACAGGCATTTTCCCCCTCACCCTTGTAGAACGGCTCTGCATCAATGCTGCCCTCTTCCAGATTTCCGCAAAGCTCCAGCATACGCCCTTCAATGTGTTTTTTAAGTGCAGCAAGCTGCTCAAGACTGACAATGCTGTCAGCATTGGGCACTCTGTCCTTATTAAACTTCACAGGAATGTACATAGGTGACGAGCCGTGCTCCATGGCCTCTATGATCTCCATGTCGTCTAAAAGCAGACCGCTGCGTCTAAGCCTCTTCTGCTTAGCGGCGGCAAGCTCCTCATCTGTCATGTCCCCCGATGCCGATACCAGAACGTCCCTTGCGGGGACATACATCACCCCCGCAGGTACGATTTCTCTTCCATAGCGTGCCTGTCCCTCCTTCTCAAGAGAGAATAGGTAAAGTAGCATTTGCAGCCCCATGCCATACCAAATGTCTGTAAAAGAAAAACTCTTTTTGCCGGTTTTATAATCAATAACACGAAGATACAGCTTTCCATCCCTCTTATATCCGTCCACCCGGTCGGCAATGCCGTTAATTTGCAATTCTCTCTTTCCGTCGGAAAGCAACACCGGTGGAAGAATACCGTCCTTCATAAAGGAAAGCTCGAAATCCAGTGGGACGAAGTCAGAAAAGGAAAGCTCCCTCACCATGTCCCCTACAACACGATGGACTGATGGCTTGAGGCGGTTAAAGAGATATATAAATCGTGGAGATTTATCCTCAAGGCTGTTTAGTTTCTCTGTAGCGTATTTTTCAATATATTTATCGCAAAGAGCCTTTGTTCGTTCATCGCTGACGTCTTTGAAGCCTCCGCTGCCCGCCAGTTCCCCCGCCACGTTTTCAAGAACGTAGTGCATAAAGGTGCCAAGCTCCGGCGGGTCAAAGCCTGCCTTTTCCCGCTCGTCTAGCCTAAGACCGTAGCGCAGGAAATACTGAAAGCGACAAGCGTTAAAAGTGTCCGCCCTTGAGGGTGAAAGGGAAAGCCTCTCGCCGTATAGCGTGTTCACTGCATTTTTAGAAAGCTGTCCTCTTTCGCGAATCGTCTTTTCCGCCAAAGCTTCAAGCCTGTTTCTTTCCTCGCTGTCTAAGGTAAAATAATCAAAGCAGAGTTTGGACCCGCCCCGTCCTCCCGCATACTCCGCCGCAAGAAGGTAGGCAGGCTCATAGGCAGAAATTCGGGCGACATTTTTTTGAAAAAGTTCATCAGAAATTCCAAAAATCATCCTTGCCCTGTGCACCAAAAAGCTTGGCCTGCATTCAGCACCGGCAGTATCCATCGCCGGCCATGATATGGTTATACTCTCTGAGGGCAGTGTGACGCAATTATATATAAGGCTCAGTTCCCGGCAAAGCTCATCTGCACCGGCACCAATGTCCACCCCCAGCCCCTTGAGCTCTTCCCGCTCAGAATCAGAGAGTAGACCGCCGCTTTGAACCAGCGAGGGCAAGCGCTCATCCGTCGCTCCGAGAATTATAAGATGCTTGATCTTCCTTCTGCGCATTCTGTCCATATCCCCGGCTGAAACGCTGTCTGCAGATACGGGGACAATCGACAGGTCGTATTGTGCCAGAATCCTCATAAACAGCTTTTGAAACTCGTTTTGAGTCATGGGTGTATCGCCCAAAACTGCAGCAAACTGTTCCAGCGCATCCACAACAATATCCCAAAGTCTGTTATGCTCCGCAGATAACTGTTCAAAGCCCTGATTTTCAAGGTTTTGCGCCCTCCGGCTAAGCGTTTCGGGCAGGTTAATACCAACGAAAAAGTCCGAAAGGGCCTTGGCCTGCTCTAAAGCCGTTCCGGCGGATTTTCCTGCCTTTGCAAGCTTTTGCAAAGGTACGATTATTCCCCGGCGAATGTGGTCCAAATGGGCGAGCCTCTCACTGCTTTCATCGTCAAATTCCGCAGAAAGACCATCGGGATGTTGGCTCCACGGTTTTTTCTGAGTCCACGCACTTCCCTTAAGGCTCCAGCGACGCGCATAGCACTCCAGAGCATCACAGTCCTCGCGCTCTATAGAGATTAGGCCAGTTTTAAGATATCCTATAACAGCATCTGTATCCCAGCCGCCGTCAATCACCTCAAATGCCAACGAGACAAGCGCCGGTACAGGCTTTTGCAAAACAGCTTCCCTTCGGGCCGTGAAAATTGGGATCCCATACAGTCCAAACGCCTCTTCCAGCGCCGGGCCGTAGGCATTAAAGCCGCGCACTGCAATGGCAATGTCTCGCCAGCGGCAGTTATTCTTATAAACCAGCTCCCTGCAATGAGCCGCCGCCATCTCGCATTCATCCCTCAGGCTGTCGCAGCGCACAATGCGCACACGGCCTTGAGTATTATCTTGTTTCTTGGCAGTAAAGTTAAAAATTCCCTCTCCCAATGCGTGCAGCTCAGGCGCCTTATCACTGCGCTCCTCGGAAATTTTGATATCGACCTTAATGCCCTTTTCCTCGGCCATGCGAATAAGTCCCATAGCCGCAACCCGCGCATGGGCAAAGTGCTCACCTTCTCCGTCCAGTCCGTCGCAGGTAAGACAGACGGTAAGCTCTATGCCCGAAGAAATGAGCGCTGAAATGACCTCCTGCTCCGCGCCCGTAAAATCCGTGAAGCCATCAATATAAATATGCCCGGCGCTTGCAATGTAGCTTTCCGAAACCTTCTCAGCCAGACAAAGCAGCCTATCGGTGGGTACGGCATATCCCTGAGAGAGCACGGAGTTATATCCCTCCAAACAAAGGGATAGGTCGTAAAGCTTATTTGTCAGTGCGGGGCTTGCGCCGGACATGGCGGATTGCAGCTCCTTTTCACCAATGCGTGCGGCCTTAAGCTGCTCAACTGCTAAAAGCAGGCTGCTTTGAAGCTCCGGCTTTCGCTCAGCTCTGGTGTATACCCGCAGGCTTTGTCCAAGCTGATTCAGGGCCAGCGCCATGCAAAGGAGCCTCCCCCCGCCGTCAAGAGCAACGCCCCCGCCGGTGCCGGTCTCCTGCTCAACGCGCACGGCAAGACGTGAAAAGCTCAGTACCTCCCCATGCAGAGAAAAGCAGTCCCCGCAAAGGGCGCATAGCTCTCGCTCCGCCTCGTGGCTAAACTGCTCAGGTACAATGAGAAAAAGCCCCTTTTCTCCTGCTATGGCTTTGTCCCTTATTTCACTTGTAATCAGCGCGGTTTTACCCGTTCCGGCAGCGCCGAGAATAAGTCTAAGCATAAGCGCTCTCCTAATTTCGCATTTTTGTTTTTGAACCTTGCCCCTATGTTTTCAAGTATATCACAGCCCATTGTCCCATTCAACGGACTTTAGCCGGACAAATTGCCCTCAATTTGTGTTTTGCAACGCATAATGACCGCAATTGCCGACATTTTTCGGTCAAAACTGTTTGCAACTAATAATTTACTTTTTTGCCTGGGCATGATAAAATACTTTTTATGACGCTTATACTTTTGCTTAAGTGGAGGTTTCCATGAAAAAAAGCTTCTTTGCGCTGATTTCTCGCATGCGCTACATAGGCCGCTGGGGTCTTATGCGAAACAGCGTTAGCGAGAACATCCAGGAGCACAGCCATATGGTTGCTGTGCTCGCCCACTGTCTGGCCGTAATAGGCAGGGATATATACAGTAGGGACACAGACCCAGAACGCTGCGCCACCGTCGCCCTTTACCACGATGCGTCGGAGATAATAACCGGAGACCTGCCCACCCCAATAAAATACCACAACGCAGATATAAAAAACTCCTACAAGGAACTTGAACGTCTGGCAAACGGGCGCCTACTCTCCCTTTTGCCTGAGGAACTTCGCGCATCCTACGCACCGCTGCTATTCGATGACGACCCACAGGTTCATGCCTACGTCAAGGCGGCCGACAAGCTCTCCGCATACATAAAGTGTATTGAGGAGCGCAAGGCCGGAAACAATGAGTTTAAAAGTGCTGAAGCTCAGACTCTTACATTGCTTCGGGCTAATCCAATGCCGGAGCTTCAGTATTTCATAGATAACTTTATTCCCTCCTTCGAGCAGACCCTCGACGAGCTGGGAACAATGAACTAAGGAGACACATTATGCGAGCTTTTTTAACTGTAATCGGAAAGGACCGCGTTGGCATCATAGCCGCCATCTGTAACCTTTTGGCGGATAAGCAGGTTAACGTACTGGACATCAGCCAAACCATTTTGCAGGGCAGCTTCACCATGATAATGCTTGTTGATGCCACCAGCTGCACCATAGACTTTGATGCTCTGGCTAACGAACTTTCAGTCTTGGGTCAGCGCATGGAACTTAACATTCGTCTCCAGCGGGAGGAAATCTTCAACGCAATGCACAGAATTTAAGGCGGTACCACATGATTAATCAAGGTGAAATTCTTCAGACAATTGAAATGATAGACCAGCAGCACTTTGACGTGCGCACTATTACCATGGGCATTTCCCTGCGTGACTGCTGCCACAGCGACATTAAGGTCAGTTGCGACAAGGTTTATAACAAAATCTGCCGTTTGGCCGGAAACCTTGTTAAGACCGGTGAGGAAATTTCTTCTGAGTTTGGAATTCCCATAGTCAACAAGCGTATTTCAGTAACTCCCATATCCATGGTTGCCGAGAGCTGCGACGAGGAAAACTATGTTCCCTTTGCTATTGCAATGGAAAGAGCGGCCCGAGAAGTCGGAGTTGACCTTATCGGTGGCTTCACGGCCTTGGTTCAAAAGGGATGCACCATCGGTGATAAGCGGCTTATCCGCTCCATCCCCGAAGCCCTTGCAACCACGGACATAGTATGTTCAAGCGTTAATGTGGGTACAACTCGCTCCGGCATTAACATGAACGCCGTTGCAGAAATGGGAAGGATCGTTCGCAGGACAGCGGAGCTTACAAACGGCTTTGGCTGTGGAAAGCTTGTCATTTTTTGCAATGCTGTTGAGGATAACCCCTTTATGGCCGGCGCTTTTCACGGCGTGGGTGAACCGGAGTGCGAAATAAACGTTGGCGTTTCCGGACCGGGCGTTGTTTATGAGGCTTTAAAGTCCTGCAAGGGTGCGCCCCTTGATATAGTGGCGGAAACCATCAAGCGCACGGCCTTTCGCATAACCCGCGTGGGCCAGTTGGTGGCCCAGGAAGCCTCCTACCGGCTTGGCGTTCCCTTTGGAATTGTTGACCTCTCCCTTGCCCCCACCCCCGCAATAGGCGATAGCGTGGCGGACATTCTTGAGGAGATAGGCCTTTCTAGCGTTGGCGCCCCCGGTACAACGGCTGCTTTAGCCATGCTTAACGATGCTGTTAAGAAAGGCGGCGTTATGGCCTCATCCAATGTGGGCGGTCTGTCCGGAGCATTTATCCCCGTGTCTGAGGATGCGGGCATGATAGCCGCCGCCAAGGCGGGCAACCTTACAATAGAAAAGCTTGAGGCGATGACCTGCGTTTGCTCTGTCGGCCTTGATATGTTGGCCATTCCCGGAGACACAAGCGCCGAGACTATTTCCGGTATTATTGCCGACGAAGCCGCAATAGGCATGGTGAATAACAAAACCACCGCCGTTCGCATTATTCCCGCCATAGGTAAGTCGGTGGGTGACATTATAGATTTCGGCGGTCTATTCGGCAGTGCCCCCGTTATGCCTGTAAACACCTGCTCCCCCGCTGAAATGATTATGCGGGGCGGACGCATTCCTGCGCCCCTGCACAGCCTTAAAAATTAAGAGGTCGCAGGTAATGGAGCAGGAAAAAATGAATCGCATCAGCGAGCTTACCGCTATATCCCGACAGCGGGAACTGACGGAAGCAGAGCAAATAGAGCGCAAAGCTCTTAGGGAAGAATACCTAGCCGAATGGAAATGCAGCCTAAAGCAGACCCTTGATAACACCTACGTTATCGGTCCTGACGGCATGAAGCGAAAGCTGAAGAATAAATAGTTTTTCCCGCCAAAATAAAAAGGCAGCGGCACCGCCGCCCCCAAATAAATTTGTTCCCATGTCAGGCCAGTCATGGGGAGAGGAGTCAGTTAATGTTAAACACAGAAAAAACAATGGACAAGATCGTGGCCCTATGCAAAAACCGCGGTTTTGTTTTTGCCGGAAGCGAAATTTACGGTGGACTTGCCAACACATGGGACTACGGCCCCCTTGGCGTCGAGCTGAAAAACAACATTAAACGCGCATGGTGGAAAAAATTTGTGCAGGAAAACCCATATAACGTGGGCCTTGACTCCGCCATTTTAATGAATCCCCAGACCTGGGTAGCCTCCGGACATCTTAGCGGGTTTTCAGACCCCCTTATGGATTGCAAGGAATGTAAGGAGCGATTTCGCGCCGACAAACTCATTGAGGGCTTTTGTGAAACCAACAGTATAGATTTGTCTAAGCCTATTGATGCCTTTTCTCAAGCGGAAATGAAGGACTTTGTCGAGGAACACAGCATCCCCTGCCCCACCTGCGGAAAGCACAATTTTACCGACATCCGTCAGTTTAACCTTATGTTCAAGACCTTCCAGGGAGTTACTGAGGACGCGAAGAACACCGTCTATCTCCGTCCCGAAACCGCACAGGGAATTTTTGTTAACTTTAACAACGTCCAGCGCACCACCCGCCGAAAGCTTCCCTTCGGCATAGGCCAGATAGGCAAGAGCTTCCGCAACGAAATAACCCCGGGTAACTTTATTTTCCGCGTCCGCGAATTTGAGCAGATGGAGCTGGAATTTTTCTGCAAGCCGGGTACAGACCTTGAGTGGTTTGAATATTGGCGCAACTTCTGCCACCAGTGGTTGCTGGAGCTTGGCATAAAAAACGAATACCTGCGCCTGCGGGATCACGACCCGAAAGAGCTTAGCTTCTACTCCAAGGCCACAACTGACTTCGAGTATTTGTTCCCCTTCGGCTGGGGCGAGCTTTGGGGCATAGCTGACCGCACAGATTACGACCTCACTCAGCACCAGACCGTTTCCGGTCAAAAGCTTACCTACCGAGAGGGCGAGGGCGAGGACATGGTGGAATACATCCCCTATGTCATTGAGCCTTCTCTCGGCGTTGAGCGCAGCTTCCTCGCCTTCCTTGTAAACTCCTATGACGAGGAAATAGTGGGTAAGGACAAGAAGGGCAACGACGATGTGCGCACTGTTATGTGCTTCCATCCCGCCCTTGCGCCGTTCAAGGCAGCCGTGTTGCCCCTTTCCAAAAATGAAAAGCTTGCTCCCACGGCCCAGGCCATCTATGAGGATCTGCGCAAACGCTTCATGGTGGATTTTGATGACTCCGGCTCTATTGGCAAGCGTTATCGCCGTCAGGACGAGATTGGTACCCCCTTCTGCATCACCATCGACTTCCAGACCGTGGGCGATGGGGAAATTGCTGCAGACAACTGTGTAACCGTACGCGAGCGTGACAGTATGGAGCAGGTGCGCCTTCCCATTACCGAGCTTGCAGAGTACATTTCTAAAAGAATCGAGTATTAAGCTTACTATAAAGGGGCGGAGCATATTGCCCGCCCCTTTCTTAACGTGACACATCTGTCATAAAGGAGGCCCCTATGAACACAGGCAGAGATTTTGTTAAAATGATCGGCACATTTGGCTGCATTTTATTTTTGATTGTATTTGCTCTATACCTTGTATTCTGTTTTACAGGAGGGGGAGTGTCATGATTGACGGATTTATAAAAATTGCCGCCGGAACGCCGGAAATTCGTGTTGCCGATACGGTATATAACGCCGGGCAGATAGTCACTCTTATGAAAGAGGCGGCGGCTTGCGATGTAAAGGTTTTGGTGCTGCCGGAGCTTTGCGTAACGGGTTACACCTGCGGCGACCTGTTTTTGCAGGACACGCTGCTCTCCGGCGCGGAAAATGCGCTGGAGACCATTCTCACGCAGACGGCGCAGCTTGACATGCTCACAGCCTTCGGCATGCCTGTACGAGCGTGCGGCAAGGTTTATAACTGCGCTGCCGTTGTCTGTCGGGGCGAGCTGCTGGGTCTGGTGGTAAAAAGCCAGATACCAAACTACGGCGAGTTTTACGAAAAGCGGTGGTTTTCCACGCCAGAGCCGGGCAGCGCCATTTTTGCTGAGCTTCCATTTCTGGAGGACTGCTGCGCGTGTATGGGGCCGTTACAGCTTTTCCCCTGTGCAAACGTGCCGGGGCTGACGGTTGGCGTTGAGATAAGCGAAGACCTCTGGTGCACCGACCCACCCTCCCGCCGCCTGGCTGAGGCCGGTGCTACGCTAATTTTAAATCTTTCCGCCTCCAACGAGCTGGTGGGCAAGGCTGCCTACCGGCGCGATCTGGTGAAAGGCCAGTCTGCCGGTCTGCTGTGCGCCTATGCCTACGCCAACGCGGGTGAGGGGGAGAGCAGCACCGACCTTGTGTTCTCAGGTCACGACATTATCGCGGAAAACGGCGCAATATTGGCCGAGCGCCGCTTCGGCACGGGACTAGTCATTTCGGAAATAGATGTGCAGCGTCTTGCGCAGGAGCGCCGCCGGATGGGCAGCTTTCCCTCCGTCCCCGACCTACGCGTGCTCGGCATCTGCGCAAGCTATCCCTTTACGCTCAGCGTTCAGGTCACGAGACTTACCCGCACCGTTTCCCCCAACCCATTCGTTCCCGAAAACGCTGGTGACAGAGCCGCGCGCTGTGAGGAAATTCTTCTTTTACAGGCTCTCGGTCTTAAAAAACGCATGGCCCATTCCGGGTGCAAAAGCCTAGTCGTGGGTGTTTCGGGTGGGCTTGACTCCACTCTCGCCCTGCTTGTTTCCGCCAAAGCTATGGACTTACTGGATATTCCGAGAGAAAAACTCATTGCCGTAACCATGCCCGGTCTCGGCACTACCCAACGCACCAAGTCAAACGCCGAAAAGCTTGCCGAGGAATTGGGCGCATCCCTTCGCACCGTTTCCATCTCCGCAGCCGTGCGGCAGCATTTTAAAGATATCGGCCACAATGAGGAAAACCTAAACGTTGTTTATGAAAACTCTCAGGCTCGGGAACGAACGCAGGTGCTTATGGACATTGCCAACAGCACAGGAGCTTTGGTGGTCGGCACAGGTAATATGTCCGAGCTTGCCCTGGGCTGGGCAACATATAACGGTGACCACATGAGCATGTACGGCGTTAACGCAGGAATTCCTAAAACCCTTGTGCGTCATTTGGTTCTTTACTGTGCGGACACGGATAAAAACCCGGCTCTTGCAGCTGTTTTGCGTGACATTTTTGACACGCCCGTTTCTCCCGAACTGCTGCCTGCGAAAAACGGCGACATTAGCCAGATAACCGAGGAGCTTGTCGGCCCCTACCAACTGCACGACTTTTTCCTCTACTACCTTATCCGCTGGGGCTGCGAGCCAAAAAAGGTATATCGCCTAGCAAAGTATGCCTTCGCGGGAGAATTCGATGATGAAACTATTTTAAAATGGCTTAAGACCTTCATTCGCCGGTTTTTCTCGCAACAATATAAGCGTTCCTGCCTGCCGGACGCTCCCAAGGTCGGCTCGCTTAGTCTTAGTCCCCGCGGTGATTGGCGAATGCCCTCGGACGCCTGTGCAGACGAATGGCTTCGTCAGCTTGATAACCTATAGTTGAATACGAAAAAGAGCCATAATGAAGTAAAATACGTCATTATGGCTCTTTTTATATAAGTGAAGCTGAAATAAGCTTCTTAGCATAGTCAGTTTTCGGGGAATTAAATACTTCCTCCGGAGTGCCCTGCTCCACAATCCTGCCCTCGTCCATCACCATCACTCTGTCACTTATTTGGCGGATAACGTTAAGGTCATGGGAGATTAGCAGATAGCTTAAGTCCAGTTCCTCCCGAAGCAGAAGAAGCAGCTCCAAAATCTGCGCCTGAATGGTTACGTCAAGGGCAGAAACCGGCTCATCTGCTATTATAAATTTTGGGCGCTGAATAAGGGCAACGGCGATGCCCACTCTTTGCCGTTGACCGCCTGAAAGCTCCCTGGGCTTCCGATCCGCGTACTGAGGACCCAGCCCCACCCGCGTAAAGATGTCCATAACTCGCTCATGTCGCTCCTGCTTTGAATACTTTCCGTAAACACGCAGGGGCTCCTCAACAATCCATTCAATGGTTTTGGCAGGGTTTAAGGAGCCAAACGGGTCCTGAAAAATCATCTGCGGTCTGTTGCTGTTATGAATTATCTCCCCTTGGTAATCCGTGTGCAGGCCTAAAATGGCCTTTGACAACGTGGATTTACCGCAGCCACTCTCGCCCACCAGACCTAGAATTTCACCCTGTTGAACATTTAAGCTAACATCAAAGAGCACCTGCTTGTGGGTCCTTTTACCCAGAAACCCGTGGGTTATATAGTAAGCGTTTAGATTCTTTACTTCAAGCACCGGTTCCGACATTTATTCGTCTCCTTACGGACACCGCCTCCACCAGCCTTTTGGTATATTCATGCTGGGGATTGCAGAAAATCTCCTCCGTATCTCCCTGCTCCACAATTTCACCGTTATACATAACGGCCACCTTTTTGCACACTCTGCGCACTACACGCAGGTCGTGGGAAATGAACAGCAGACTCACGCCGCACTTTTCGTTGAGTTTTTTTAGTAGGTCAAGTATCTGAGCCTGAATTGTAACGTCCAGGGCAGTGGTCGGCTCGTCCAGAATAAGCAGCTTAGGATGAGTTATGAAGGCAGCCGCTATCATTGCCCTCTGTCTTTGTCCGCCGGATAGCTGATGGGGATATTTTTTGTAGGTAACGTCAGGCTCAGGAAGTCCCACAAGGCGCATAACCTCAAGAGCCATTTTGCGGCGCTCTTCGGAGCTTAGCTTGCTGTGAACCTTAACGGTTTCCTCGATTTGACGTCCTATACGCATAAGCGGATCAAGGCTGGTCATGGGCTCCTGAAAAATAATGCCTATGTCCTTGCCCTGCATAATTCTCATTTCGTCCACGGTACATTTCAGCAGGTCGCGACCCTCGAAAAGCACCTGGCCTTCAACGGTAGCTCTGGCCTTTTCAATTAGCCCAGCAACGGTGAGGGCAGTAACAGTCTTGCCGGAACCAGACTCACCCACCAAGCCCAGCGTATCGCCGGCCTTCATATGCAAATCTATTCCGGAAACGGCAAAGCCCTCCCTGCCGTCATTAAAGGTAACTGAAAGATTCTTAATTTCAAGCATCTGCTTTACGCCTCCGTTTCGCTGCGGGCCTCCATACGGGACGATAGCCCAGACCCTCAGAAATAAGTGCAAACCCAAGGATAAGAATTGTAATCGCACAGCCTGCGGACAAGGCCTGCCATGGGGCCGAGAACAAGTATGCCTGCGCATCTAATAGCATACGTCCGAGACTTGCGCTTTCCGTTGGTGCAACACCTACGCCCAAAAAACTCATGCTGGCCTCCGCCAGAACAGCGTTGTTAAAGCCTATTGCAATGGCACTTAAAATCACCGGCGCAATGTTGGGCAAAAGATGAACAAACATAATACGCAAATCGGGAACTCCCATTAGCTTGGCATTCTTAATATAGTCCCTCTCCCTATGGCGGGCAAATTCTCCCCTTACCACCCGGGCAAAGCTGGGTATAAACAGGATGCCCAAAACTATGATTAAATTCGTCTTGCCGCCGCCTGTAAGCGTTACTGCCACCAGCGCCAAAAGAACACTTGGAAAAGCCGTGATCGCATCGTTTACCCGCATGACGATTTCGTCAATCATGCCGCCGAAATAGCCGGTAAGGCCTCCAATAAGTGTTCCAGCACTGGCACCGATCATAACCGCCAAAAACGCAATTTCAAGGGTGGTTCCGGCGCCCTGCATAACCCGGCTTAAAATGTCCCTCCCAAAGTTGTCCGTACCCAAAAGGTGGGCGGCGCAGGGTCCTATGCTTCTCTCTGAGGCGGACATTGCGTCCGGCTCGTATGGCGTCCAGAAAAAGCCTATTACAATAATCCAAACCGTAACAGCGGTAAGCGCGCAGCCAAATATTAAGTTGTAGTTGGGTGTTTTTCTCACTTTATTCTCCTGCTGTAACCGCTGTGATTTTTATCGAAAACGCATGCGTGGGTCGATGTATTTATAGGAAATATCCGCAATGAAGTTAACTGTTATGACTATTACAGAAATAATCATTATAATTGTCTGCACCACAGGCAAATCCCGTCCCGTTATGGAACCCATAAGAAGCCGCCCCAGTCCCGGAATGGCAAATACCTGCTCAATTATTATGCTGGCGGCAAATATATCAACCAGCGTCACTGCCAAAAATGTAACCACCGGAATAATTGCGTTTCTTAAAACGTGTATTCTCAACACCATCCAGCGAGTATTCCCCCGTGAAAAGGCGGTTCGTACATAATCCTCCTGCAACTGGTTTACCATGCTGCTGCGCAAGAGTTTAATAACCATAGCGCTCTTGGGAAGCGCGATTGCAAGGGCGGGGAAAATGAGGTAGGTCCAAAATTTGGACGGATTCTCACTTATATGAACAAATGCTCCGGGAGTAAACATTTTCAGCACTAGTCCGAAAATGTAGGTGAAGATTATGCCCACAAAAAAGGGCGGTATGGACATAATAATCTGGTTTAGCACCATAAAGGCCCTGTCCGGAACGCTTTGGGCAAAGCGGGCAAGTAGAATTCCCAAGGGTATAGATATGAACACCACCAAAAGGAACGATAGCCCTGTAAGTGCCGCTGTGATGCCAAGCTTGCCGTGCAAAAGTTCTCTGACCGGCATGCTGTAGCTATAGGAGTTTCCAAAGTCACCGGTAATAAAACCCTTTAGCCAACTGAAATAACGGACAACTGCGGGCCTATTCAGTCCCAGCTCCTCTCTTAGAGCTTCCACTCTTTCCGGCGTGGCACTGGTTCCCAACATGCGGGTAGTGGTGTCGCCGGGAATAATCTGAAAAGCAAGAAATACTAAAACGGATATTATAAGGAGGGTTAGAATAAATACACCGGCTTTTTTCAAGATGTAGCGCATTTTACCCTCCCTAATATTTGCAAAGGCAAACAGTATTTTCGGCATTTTCCGCCGAAATCTGCGTAAAACGCCCTGAAACATGGGTCTTGATATTGTACAGGAAGCAGAGCGGCATATTTTGCAAAAGCAAAGGCCGCCCTGCTTCAAAATGTCACGGCTGCATTACAGCAAAGGCCACTCACTTACAGCTTAGTTTGTGAAGTACAGCTTTGACATATCCATTATATAGATGGGATAAAACTCATATCCAACGATGCCGCTCCTAACAGCCACCAAATCGCAGAGGTCTTGAATATAAAGGTTTGCCGCATCCTCCGCAAGAATAGTTTCCAGGCGCTTATAGAGCTCCGTTTGCTCAGCTTCATCAGTGCAGGAAATAGCCATATTAAAGGTTTCGTCATACTCGGCATTGCTATAATTGACAAAGTTGTCGCCGGCTGTGGAAGTGAATCGCTCCAGCATGGCACGGGCGGTCATATTCTTTGCGTCAACGCCTACCACTGTGGATTGATAGTTTCTGCCTGTGTAGGTATCACTGAGCCAAGACTCCCAGTCCACCAGCTTTACGTTCATTGTAACGCCTATAGCCTTCATCTGCTGGGCAATTACCTCGGCCGTGTCAATATGTGGCTGATAGTTTGAAGGCACGTTGCAGCTAAAGGAAAACCCCTCAGGATAGCCTGCCTCAGCCAAAAGCTGCTTTGCCAGTTCCGGGTCAAAGCTATACTGGTCTACCAACTCCGGGAGGAAATATTTTCCAAAAGCGGGATATATACTGCTGCCCACCGCCGTTCCTCTGCCGTCGGCCAAAAAGTCCATTACTTCCTGTCGGTTTAGGGCATAGGACAGTGCCTGCCGCACCTTCACATCATCAAACGGGGCAACTGCGTTATTGAAATAGACTGCCTGAACAAGGTTCATGGTACCCTCTAGGATAGTGAAGTCATCACCCAGCTCATTTGCCTGTGCGCTGGTAAGGTGGGCGGCCAAATCAAGAGCTCCGCTCTTTAAGGACATAACAAGGGTCTCCCCCTTGTCTATTATTTTGTAGATTACTGTGTCCACATATGCGGGAGCACCCCAGTATTCGTCAAACTTTCCAATAATTACATTCTCCTGGGGAGAACGGGAAACATACTTAAACGGTCCAGTGCCTATAGTGTCCTTTGCAGGGTCGCTGCCCTCGGGAATAATTCCCGCCGTAAGCAGTGCAAGCATTTCTATGTTTGGCTCACTAAGGCTGACAACAACGGTCTTTTCGTCTGTAGCCTCAACGGATGTAATAATACCCATACCGTCAACCAGCGGTTTGCCTGTATCAAGACCTGCTGCTCTGGATAGGGAGTATGCCACGTCCCTGGCTGTTACTTCCTCTCCGTTATGGAATTTAACGCCGCTGCGCAATGTAAAGGTGAAGCTGTCGCCTTTATCGGAAACTGTGTAGCTTTCCGCAACAGTAGGGACAAGATTGCCCTCGCTGTCGGGCTTTACAAGGCCTTCGTAGATGTTAAAGAGTACTTCCCTAGTACCTGCGGAAATCATCTGGTGGGGGTCGAGGGTGTCGTCCAGATCCTGAGAGATTCCAACATTCAGATTGCCCCCCATAACAGGCTCACCCGTGGGGGCGGAGGGATTACTTTCTTCCGGGGGCTGCGTATTCTCCCCGGGCACTCCTCCGTTCTTGCCGCCAGAGCATGCGCTCAGTGCAGCAGTCAGCATAAATGCCGCGAGGATAATCGCCAGTGTTTTTCTTGGGTTTTTCATCATTTGTCTCCTTCAAATAATAATATAACATTTCTCCAATAAAAAACCCATCCGCGCCCTACATTTCCACAAATTATTTTTTCGGGTCGCGGCAGGATTATTAAAGAAATATTTACAATTACTATAGCAGTATAAACAATAAACCGAGCAATTGCAATACTTGTTGACCAATTAATGCTATGTTTTAAGACTTGTCGCAACAATTTGGGGGTAATGTGAATTTAGGTGCATCACATTTTGTTAAAGCGCCGAAAATAATATAATAGAAAACGCGTTCCGAAGGGAAGTCCAATCGGAACGCGCAATTTTCTTATTCGCTTATTTGGCGTATTCCACGGCCTTTGTTTCCCTGAGCACGTGAACTTTTATCTGACCCGGATAGGTCAACTCGCTCTCAATTTTCTTAGATATGTCACGGGCAAGCAGCACCATGTTGTCCTCGGAAACCTCCTCGGGCTTGACCATAATGCGAATTTCCCGTCCTGCCTGAATAGCATAGCAACTTTCAACGCCGCCAAAACTTTTGGATACTTCCTCAAGCTTTTCAAGGCGTTTAACGTAGTTTTCTATATTTTCGCGTCTTGCTCCGGGACGAGCGGCCGAAATTGCATCCGACGCCTGAACAAGGCAGGCGATAATGGTGTGGGGCTCAACATCACCGTGGTGGGCCTCAATGGCGTGAATGACCTCGTCGCTTTCCTTATACTTACGCACAAGATCAACGCCGATTGTAACGTGGCTACCCTCAACCTCGTGGTCTATAGCCTTGCCGATGTCGTGAAGAAGTCCTGCACGCTTGGCTGTGGCAACATTAACACCAAGCTCCGAGGCAAGAAGTCCCGCAATGTGGGAGACCTCAACTGAGTGGTTAAGAACGTTTTGTCCGTAGCTGGTGCGATATTTCATACGGCCAAGGAGCTTAACGATGTCCGGATGCAGGCCATGAACGCCCGTTTCGAACACCGCTCTCTCGCCCTCTGACTTAATGGTGGCATTAACCTCTTTTTGGGCCTTTGAAACCATTTCTTCGATCCTGGCCGGGTGAATGCGCCCATCCTGAATGAGCTTCTCAAGTGTGATCCTGGCCACCTCCCGGCGGACGGGGTCAAAGCTTGAGAGGGTAATGGCCTCGGGCGTGTCATCAATGATCAGATCAACGCCGGTAAGTGTCTCTATCGCCCGTATGTTGCGGCCCTCACGGCCTATGATACGACCTTTCATTTCGTCGTTGGGGAGTGGTACGACGGAAACGGTGACTTCAGAGGCATGGTCTGCCGCACAACGCTGAATTGCAAGAGTTATAAGTTCCCTTGCCTTGGTTTCGGCCTCTTCCTTGTATCGGGCCTCCACCTCCTTGACCTTCATTGCCATTTCGTGAGTAACTTCGGTTTCGAGACTTGAGATAATGTGTTCCTTAGCCTCTTCCACTGTGTATCCGGAAATTTTCTCCAGCGTTTCCAATTGACTACGTTTGAGAAGGTTTATTTCCTCCTGCTGAGCCTCAGCCGCCATAATTTTGCGGTTAAGCTGTTCGGTGCGCTTTTCTATCGAGTCTGTTTTCTTGTCCAGTGTTTCTTCCTTTTGCTGAAGGCGGCGCTCCTGCTTTTGCAGCTCACTGCGGCGCTCTTTAATCTCGCGCTCATATTCCGCGCGGTTTTTGTGTATTTCTTCCTTTGCCTCTAAAAGAGCCTCTCTGCGCTTATTTTCAGCGGTTTTAATCGACTCGTTTATAATTCTCTTCGCCTCGTCCTCAGCGCTCTGTATCTCACGCTCGGAAACACGCTTGCGATATATCACGCCAAGTAGGAAGGCTGCGAATACCAGCATCACTAAGATGCTGAACACAATCCATTGAGCTGGAGTTGTAGGCATAGTAAGTAACACACCTCCATTCTTTTAAAAATTTTCGGTGGTTAGTTCGAGAAAGGTCGGAATATTAACCGTCCGGTAGACGTTTTGTTCAGCCCAAAAACAATATGCAATTTTGGTTAAAACTGCGTAATGATGCTTTATTGGCTATTCTTCCGAAAAAACAGGATAAATCTGCACCCATTTTATTTCGAAAGCTATAATGAAAGTTAAAGGATTTCCCCTATCCTATAATATCATCGCTTTATTTTAGCCTTGTTTCTATGTTATGTCAAGCGAAAAAATACCCCACAGGCCCAAAAAGCCTGTGGGATATAGGAAATTATTAGGTATTTAGTGATTTAGCGACTTAGAACATGCCGCCCATACCACCCATGCCACCCATGCCGCCCATGTCGGGCATTGCGGGTGCGGGAGGCTCGGGCTTATCTGCAACGAGACTCTCTGTTGTGAGCACCAGAGCAGAAACGCTTGCAGCATTCTGGATGGCACTGCGGCAGACCTTGGTGGGGTCAACTATGCCGGCAGAAATCATGTCCACATATTCCTCGTTGGCTACGTCAAAGCCGAAGTTTGCGCTGTCGTTGGCAAGAACCTTCTCCAAGATGACTGCGCCCTCAAGACCGGCGTTCTCTGCGATCTGGCGGATGGGAGAGCGCAGGGCCTTTGCAACGATCATTGCGCCGGTACGCTCGTCACTATCAAGTGTGTCTGCCAGTTCCTCGGCTGCCTTGGAAGCCATAACGTAAGCGGTACCACCGCCGGCAACCAGACCTTCTTCAACAGCAGCACGGGTTGCGTTGAGAGCATCCTCTATGCGAAGTTTCTTTTCCTTCATTTCTATTTCGGTCTCTGCGCCGACCTTAAGGACAGCAACACCGCCGGAGAGCTTTGCGATACGCTCCATGATCTTATCCTTGTCATAGTCGGAGGTGGTTTCCTGGAGCTGGCTGTTAAGAGAGTCAACTCTGCCCTTGATTGCTTTGCTGTCGCCAGCGCCGTCAACGATAACGGTGTTTTCCTTAGTAACCTTAACAATGCGGGCAGTACCGAAGTTGTCAACATTAAACTGATCATCGTCAAGACTCAGACCCACATCGCTGCTGATGACCTGACCGCCGGTGAGGATGGCGATATCCTCAAGCATCTCCTTGCGTCTGTCGCCAAAGCCGGGGGCCTTTACGCAAACGCAGGTGAAGGTGCCGCGCAGCTTGTTAACGATGATGCCTGTAAGAGCATCGCTCTCGATCTCCTCGGCGATGATAAGAAGCTTGCGACCTGCCTTCATGGTTGCTTCCAGTGCGGGCAGCAACTCGTTTAGGGTGGATATCTTCTTATCGGTAATGAGGATATAGGGGTTTTCAAGGACCGCTTCCATCTTCTGGGTATCCGTTACCATATATGGAGTCATGTAGCCGCGGTCAAACTGCATTCCCTCAACCACCTCAACATAGGTGTCTGCGGTCTTGCTTTCCTCAATGGTGATAACACCGCGCTGAGTAACCTTTTCCATAGCGTCTGCAATGATGTTGCCGATGAAAGGATCGCCGGAGGAAACGGTGCCTACACGGGCTATATCCTGAGAACAGGAAACAGGCTGGCTGTTGAGCTTAATTTCTTCAACAGCGGCCTCGGTGGCCTTCTGGATGCCGCGACGCATAACCATGGGGTTTGCACCGGCTGCAACGTTCTTGAGCCCCTCGTTTATCATGGACTGAGCAAGAATGGTGGCGGTGGTGGTGCCATCGCCGGCAGTGTCGTTGGTCCTAGTGGATACTTCCTTAATAAGCTGAGCACCCATGTCCTCAAAGGAGTTTTCAAGGTCAACTTCCTTTGCAATCGTAACGCCGTCATTTGTGATGAGGGGGATGCCAAACTTTCTTTCGAGGACTACGTTGCGTCCCTTGGGTCCGAGAGTGATTTTAACGGTATCGGCGAGCTGGTCAATGCCGCTCTTTAGAGCCTTGCGGGCCTCTTCGCCGAAAATAATCTGTTTAGACATTATAGTGTAACCTCCAATAAATAATTGTGTGCGTATAAATTAGTCTTCGATAACCGCAAGCAGCTCTGTCTGACGGATAACAACAAACTCTTCCTCGTCAACGGTGATGGCAAGACCGGAAAATCTGTTGCAGGCAACCTTGTCGCCAACCTTAACGATCATCTTGGTGGTGGTTCCGTCTGTGCCTACGCCGTCGCCCACCTCAACGATCTTAAAGATGGGAGGCTGTTCCTTTGCTTTGTTTGTAAGGATAATGCCGCTCTTTGTTTTTTCCTCGGCTTCAAACTGCTTTAGAACTACTCTGTCGCCTATAGGTCTGATCTTCATTTTATATTCCTCCTAAAATTCTTGGATATATAAACATAAGTTTAGCACTCGAGCATCTTGAGTGCTAACGAATATTATAATAATCCATGTGCTTCCATTGTGCAAGCATAATTTTCCGCAAAAACGGCTCAAACCCGTAAAAATTTCCGTTCTATCAAAAAACTATCTGCAATTTTCTACTTTCAACTTTGATTTGCTTTAATTTTCTCCCATTTCCTCATTAATCTGTTTAACAAAATGTAAACAATTTATTATTTACCGTCCACAGAGGAAATTACTTAAGGTACATATACAGATCGCATTTTATCATTCCGTTATATAGCTTGCGCTTTTTATCGGCGTTTTTACCCAAGCAGCGCTCAAACTCCGTGTGGGAGGACAAAATAAACAGCTTCCAGTTTTCGGATGCTAAATACGCCCTGCCGAAAGCTGAATAAAGCTCCTCTGCCTCGCTTTTCATCATCAGTCGCTCGCCGTAAGGCGGGTTTGTAACTATAACGCCCTGCTTACTTTGGCGGGAAAACTCAGTTGCATCCGCCTGGCTGATTTCTATAATGTCCCCAACTCCGGCACGCTTGGCATTATTCTTAGATATCTCCACCGCCTCAGGGGCCAAATCAGAGGCATAAATGCGGTAATCCCCGCTAAACTCCTTGGCGGGTGCTTCCTCCCGCGCTTCTTTCCAAACGGAACTGTCAAATAGTGACCAGTCCTCCGCCGCAAAGCTGCGGTTTAGGCCCGGAGCGCGGTTTTTTGCAATAAGTGCCGCCTCTATGGGCAGGGTTCCGCTGCCGCAGAAAGGGTCGCAAAAGTCGTCCCTGCCCCGGTAGCGGGAAAGGTATATCATGGACGCCGCAAGGGTTTCTGAAAGCGGCGCTGCCACATGGGTAGGACGGTAGCCACGCTTATGCAAACCATCGCCGCTGGCATCCAGATATAATGTGCAAACATCGTTCATTATGGAAAACTGCAGCTGCATTTTCTCCCCGTTCTCTGGAAACCACTCAATGTGGTATTTCTCGGAAAGGCGCTTCACAACTGCCTTTTTTATGATGCTCTGGCAATCGGAAACGGAAAAGAGCTTTGAATTAATACTATACCCCTTAACGGGAAAGGCGGCATTTCTGGTAATATAATCCTCCAGCGGCAATGACTTGACACCCTGAAAAAGCTCCTCAAAAGTGGTAGCCTCAAAGCTTCCCAGCTCCAGCAGAATTCGCTCGGCACAGCGAAGCCACAAGCTGGCCTTGGCAAGGTCTTCGCCCTCGCCGTCAAAGCGCACACGCCCGTTTTCCGAGCAAACGTTTTTAAGACCCAGCCACTTCATTTCGTCTGCCAATAACCCCTCCACACCGAAGTGACAGGGGGCACAGAAGGTAAAGCTCATTGCCTGTCCTCCCCGGAGTTGTCAGCATTATCCTGGGTGCTGCTTTGTAATTCCTCAAGGCTTTCGGCGGTCTCCGCTTCCCCGGCTGTATTTTCCCGGGGTTCTTCTTCGTTCTTTTCCTCTTTCTGCTTGTAGAACCCCAAAGCCATGAGTACCAGCTCCGCAATAACATAAAGCACTAGCAGCGTTGCAAGACCAGAGAGAACCATCACCAGAGTTTGGCTTCTTCCGTCAATGGTATCCACCAAAAGCACCTTATCAGATAGGTAGTCAACGGCGGAGTAATCTGCGGATATTACGTTTTTCTCCACCATGTCGTCCCTGTTTGCATCAAACCAGTCGTACATCAGCTTAGACTGCCCCTCGCTAAGCTCCGATACGGTTCCCTGCACCACAACGTACTTGTCAAGGATGGTAAGCTCGCCGGCAACAAGCTTATCGGTTTCGTCCATTATCGTGCTGACAGAGTTACTGTAGCGCATGGAAAAGTCAACTGTGACCAAGGCTCCGTTCATGGGAACAACGGCAAATATGGCCTTACTGCCCCCGGGAGCGTAGTTGTCCAAAATTGCGATAACTTCCTTTTTTACAAAGGCACCGTTCTCCTCATCCTGAATTGAAACGGATTCTACAGGGCCTTTGATTAGGTTAATGGCGGAAAAACCTGTCGCCAGTAGCATCACCGCAGCAACAAAAAGTGCCACGCCGCAGCGAACAAGCGCAAGCCTTAAATCTTTGCGAGGGGTCGGATCTGTGTTCTCCTCAAGGCTATCTTCAAGGTCTTGTCCACCGTCTTCTTCGGTAATCTCTGTGGTTTGAGTTTCCTCGTTTTCGTTTATCTCCTCGGTTTTTGCTTTCTTCCTGAATAATGCCATAATGTAAACCTCCCGCCCAAAGGGCGCGCAAATCTATAGAACCTCGCCCGCGAATACGGGCGCTGCTTTTGATATTTATTTCTCGCACATAGCATCCAAAATGCAAAAGGCAACCATTGCCTCCACAGCGGGCACAGCCCTGGGTACAATGCAGGGGTCGTGACGGCCCAAAGTGCGAATGGTGGTGTTTTCCTGCTTAAGCAGGTCAACGGTCTTTTGTTCCCGGCTTATTGAGGGAGTGGGTCTGAAGGCGCAGCGTAGTACCAGGGGCATTCCGTTAGTAATCCCACCGTTAATGCCGCCGGCATTATTGGTTTCAGTATATATACTGCCCTTTTCTAAAATTATATCGTCATTGGCCTGAGATCCTCGCATTTTTGCAATTTCAAAGCCCGTGCCGAATTCAAGTCCCTTAACGCCGGGAATGGCATAAAGGGCCTGAGACAAACGGCTTTCCATGCCGCCAAACATTAGCCCGCCCACACCGGCCGAAACACCTGTGGCGGTACATTCGATAACCCCGCCCACGCTGTCCCCCACGGAACGCGCAGCCAAAATTTCCTTGTGCACGGCAAAGTCAAAGTCCTCCGTGCTGCGGTCCACCTCTCCAACGGAAAGGATCCTCGCCTCAACAAGTATATTTTGCTTTTCCAACACTTGCTTACACATGGCCCCCGCAAGTACCATAGGAGCTGTGAGCCTGCCGGAAAAGGGTCCGCCACCCCGAAAATCGGAGCACCCCTTGAATTTGATTTGTGCTGCCAGATCAGCGTGTCCGGGTCTTGGAAGCTCCGGATGGTAGGTAGATGAATTTGTGTCTGTGTTTCGAATGGCTGCACAAATAGGTGCACCGGTTGTGTGGCCGTTAAACAGACCGCTTAAAAACTCGGGTATGTCTCTTTCCTTACGGGGGGTCGTTATGTCCGAGCTTCCCGGAGCGCGTCGGTCAAGCTCAAGCTTAAGACGCTCCATATCCAACTGCTCCCCCATAGGAAAGCCGTCAAGCACCATGCCAATGGCCTCGCCGTGAGATTCGCCGAAAATAGTTAGCTTAATGTTCTCGCCAATTGTATTCATTTTTCTTCCTTTCAGGAGTTCTTCAGCGCGAATTGTTTAGTTTAATAATCTTAACCGATTTGAGGTTTTTTGCCATCTCCGCCTCTCTGGAATGGCAGCTAAATAGGATTATCTGGCGGGTCTTCGCCATTTCCTTAAGTACCTTTAGGGCATAACGGCATCGCTCATCATCAAAGTTAACAAGCGCATCATCCAGAATCACGGGGCAGCGTTTGTCCTCAGGCAGCGCCAACTCACAAATGGCAAGGCGCACCGACAAATACAGTTGGTCTATGGTGCCGGCGCTTAAAAACGCCGCCTCTCTTGAAACGGAGTCTCCCACCGGCCTTGCCGCCGCCCGAAGCTCCCTATCCAAAAGGATAGTGTCGTAGCGGGAGCCTGTAAGCTCGGAAAAAAGCTCCGCAGTTCTAGCGCTTAGCCGGGGCGTAAGGCGCTTCTGAATATCCCTGTCCGCATCCTCAAGAGCATCTGAGGCCATAACAAGCGCGTCATATTCCATCTTCACACGCTCGTACTCCTCTGTTAAGGTGGCAAGCTTTGCTCTCAGCTCTTCCATATCCGGCAGCATACTCTGCTTGCCCTCCCATAGGGCGCTCTCCTCGCGGATATTTCTAAGGCTACGCTCGGCTTCCTCTAAGAGCTTCGTGTGCTTTACAGCATCACCCTCGCCCTCGGAAAAATCCAGCTCCCGCAAAATTGCTGCATCTATCTCCGCCTGCTTGCGCTTGGCCTCACTCATCTGCTCGCCGGTTTCTTGCTGCTTGACTTGAAGCTCCTTAAAGCGTGCAAAGGCATTTTCATGAGCTTTTAAAAGCTGCTCAACCTCATCAAAATCCTTGCAGTGGTACTGATTAAGCACGTTGTATCGTAAGCTCTCGGTTTTTTTAATTTTCCTTGAAGCTCTTGAGAGCCTTACTGCCTGGACTATGGAAAGTGCGGCCACCGAAGCTGCGGGGATAAAAAACTGAAAGGCCCCCAGAACTCCGGTAATAATAAGCAACGCAACCAATATAGCAATATTAAGGGGCACCGTGCCGCCGCTTTTCGCATCCTTTTCGGCACTTTGCAGCTTTTTCTTCTCTAAATTTACGCGCTGGCGACTCTTTTGGGGATCTTCCCGACCGAATACTCCTTCGTCCAGCTCTCTGCCGGCAAAGCCAAGCTGATTGCTCAGCTCGCTATATTCTTTTTCAATATTTCGAACTTGCCCCCGGTAACCGGAGAGCATTTCCATGGACTCGTGCCTTGCCTTTTGTCGTATCTCGGAAACCTTGTCCAGTATCTCATCCCGACGCTCAAGAGCCCGGCGTCTGGCTTTTTTCAGCTCTTCACCCTTTTTGCTCTCTTTTACCGCTTCGATAAGCTTTTCGCGGCTTTCCGATGTCTCCTTTTCAAGCTCCGGCAGTCTGCCGCTGCGGTTATAGCGGCGGCGGCGTATGGCGGCACGGATCTTTTCCTGAGCCTCGGTGTAGGATACGCTTTCCTGTCCCGTCTGAACAATTGCGGCAATACGTTTTTCCAGCTCCGGGCTTCCGCCCACGGCGAGCTTGCCCTGACTGATAAAGGCCGAGCGCTCAAAGACATCCCTTGTTACTCCCAGCAGGGTTTCCCCCACAGCAGAGGCCGGAATATTAGCCGGAACTCCCGAGCCGGAAATGGTGGCCTTAAAATCCTTCATGGGTGCGTAGGCCTTTCCGTGGCGGGTAAGAGTGATATGCTCGCCGTTATACAAAACGTCCATAGTGCCGCCCATTGGAACACCGCTCCAGGGAGAGTATTTAAGTTTATCGGGTTTAACGCCGCCTTTTTCCCGAACGGCGGTATCTATGCCATAAAGCATCGCTTTAATAAATCCACACCAGGTGGACTTCCCGCTTTCATTGGGAGCAAAAACTATATTCAGCCCGTCACCCAGCTCCAGAGTATCGTTTTGAAGCTTGCCGAAGGAGGCCGTCATTTTTTTGATAATCAAAGCAGATCTCCCCCGTTCCCCATAGCCTCAAGTCCGAACCGCACTGCAAGTTCTATGATTTTTCTTTCCCGATCGGATTTTGCATCGTCAAAGGAAATCTTAAGACCTTTTAAGAATATTCCGCAGAGAGTGTCCTGCCCCGCCTGTGCCCAAATATCCCGCTTCGGAACGGTCTCATCCATGATTTGCAGCTCTCCAAAGCAGCTTTCAAGTTCCTTTCGGATTTCCCCAATGTTAGGCATTTGGTCACACTCGCCGGTAAGTATAACTCTTAAGCAATCCTTGGTGGCCATGCCGGCAGCCGCCCTCAAAATGGCCTTAACCGGCTCGCCGTCGCTTATGTCCACCCGAATAATTTCATATCGAACGCCGCCAAGGAGGACAAACTCAGCCTTAACGCCTCCATCGGAAATGGTAACAAGTAGTGCACCCTTTTCGCCGGTTTCGTCAAAACCCCGTCCCTCGGTGCAGCCGGGGTAGGCATAGGCCACCTCCCCCGCCATTTTAAGGTGCGTACCCGCATGTATATGACCCAGCGCCACATAGTCCATGCCACTTTTCAAAATATCCTCACGGCTGATGCCGTTATATGCCGACTCGCCGTTACCCACATCTGCGTGGAGCACCATAATGTCTGGAATGTCTCGCCGTTTTTCCGGTGCCTGAAAATCCTTAAGCAGCGGTCGACAGAAGGCAGTTTGAAAACCCGCGCCCCAGAAGCGCGCATGCACCCCCGGAAGCTCCACGCCTTCTATTTCCTCATTTTTAAAAACATATATGTTTTCCGGTAGGTGGACCGTCTCCCACATAGAGTACACCGTGTAAGGGTCGTGGTTTCCGGGCGCAACAATTACCGGGCAGGGCAGCGCTCCCATGGCTCTGCAAAAATCCCGCTCGGTATTTCTGTCATTTTCGACACCGTTAAAAACATCGCCGCACAGCAGCACCGCATCAACGCCCTTCCGAAGGGCAGTCTCAGCCAGCTTAAATAAAATCTCCCGCTGACCTTTTCTGCGCTCCTTCGCCTGCTCCGGCGGCAAGGACTCGAAGGCCGAGTCCAAATGCAGGTCTGCAGCATGCAAAAGCTTAATTTCCTTCATTGAATTCTAAGCGCCTCCACTTTAAGACAGCGTCCAGTTTCCGTGTCTACCGTGAACACGGCACATTCCATTTTTCCCGGCCCCGGTGCAGATTCATACCGTCGGGGCGGAGCACCCAAAAACTTATCAATGCTCTGCTGGGGATCAATCCCCAAAACAGAAATCGCCGGCCCCGTCATGCCCACATCGGTAATGTAGCCAGTGCCCTTTGGCAGAACGGAAGCGTCCGAGGTCTGCACATGGGTATGAGTCCCCCAAACCGCCGTGGCCCGTCCGTCAAGGAAAAAGCCCATGGCGGCCTTTTCGCTAGTGGCCTCGGCGTGATAATCCACAAGGATAAGCTTAACCCCTTCTAGTGACTGGACTATTTCATCCGCCACATAATATGGGTTGTCTGTGTTAGAGTCCAGCGTAAAGCGGCCCAAAATGTTTATAACCGCCACATCGCCAAATTCCGTTTTGTAGACCCCGTGCCCGTAGCCCGGACAGCATAAAGCGTAGTTTGCCGGGCGAAGAACACTTCTGGTGCTGTCTAAATATTCCTTGATTTCCCAGCGCGTCCAGGTGTGGTTACCCAGAGTAATAACATCTGCTCCCGCGGCAAAAATTTCCTCGCCTTGGGCGGGAGTCATACCCACCACATTTGCGTTTTCGCCGTTTACAACAGTAAAAGCTATGGCATATGTTTTTTTAATCGCCGTAAGGTGCTTTTTCAGAAAGTCAAGTCCTGACCTTCCGCAAACGTCCCCGACGGCAAGAATATTAACTGTCATCCTTCGCATACCCTTTCCAGGACTGCAATAAAGCGAATGAGAGGAAAAACAAATTTCCATCAATCGCTAATTACATAAATTACATTATAGCATAACTAATTAGTCAAGTGCAAACTAATTCCTGTATCAAACATATATAATCACAAAAGATTTGCGCAAACTATAAAAAGCAAAGAAGAAAGGAGAAAAAAGTCATGTGTTCTGTTAATTTTGTGAAGGGCATGGGCATTGGCCTTATCGTCGGCTCCGCCATCGGCATGGCAGTATGCTCCTGCTCTACCAATTCCTCAGACTCTTCTAAGAGCCACAAAAGAAAAAGTGTCGTAGGCAAGGCTCTGAAAACTATGGGCGAAGTAGTGGAAAACATCGGCGACAGCCTGGGCCTGTAAAGTCCCTTATCCTCTATAATTATCCCCACAATTTCAGCAAAAAGTTAGAAAGGGCTTGCATTTTGAAAGCGCCTGTGTTATTATACTCAAGCATTCGAGATATGCGCCCTTAGCTCAGCTGGATAGAGCGTCTGGCTACGGACCAGAAGGCCGGGGATTCGAATTCCTCAGGGCGTACCACGCAAAAGCCTGTGTTTCTAGTAAACACAGGCTTTATTATGCTGTTTTATCATGTTTAGTAAATGTAATAATATGGATAATTCTGCATTTGAGTCATCATTGGGTCATCATTCTTTATTTTTTATGGATTTTTGAGCGAGCGTTTGGAGGCGTATCCCAGACTTGTTTTGCTGCAAAATCGCCCGTTTTCCTTTAGAAGAACGGGCGTTTTTTGCTTTAATGTTTAATATGTACTTATACTTCTCGGCATTACGATTAGTGATTTCATTATCTCTTTTGCTTTCCTAATCGTTTCTTCCTGTTTACTGCCAATTTTCGCATCGCTACCCATCCAATGTGTATATATGTCCAATGTGACTGAAACATTGCCGTGTCCCATTCTTTTTGCCACATCGCTTATGGGCACATCGTTTTTTACAAGCCAAGAACAAAACGTGTGGCGGAACATATGCGGATGTACATGCTCTATACAGTTTTTACTGCATAGTTTACCACAGAATTTATCCAACGAGTCCGGGTGCATTCTATTTCCATTGAACTGCACGAAAAAATATGCTGTATCAACCCACATATCTCCCAATCGTTCTTTTCTGTCGAGTTTTTCGGCTTCGTATTCTTTCATCAACCTAATCACTTCATCCGAAAGGTATACTTCTCTAATTGATTTTTTGGATTTTGGCGTGTCCTCGTATACTGACGCTCTCTTTATGAGTTTACCATTCGCATCAAGGACTGGATTTCCATCTACATCTGTCGCAACGGATTTTCTTGTCAGTAGTTCGCAGTCAATCCATGCTGTTTTATTCTCCCAGTCGATATTCTTGGTTTTCAAGCCATAAGCTTCTCCTCTTCTAATGCCTGTCCCTAAAAGTAAAGCGCACAAAGTTCGCCATGTTAAATCAGCTCCTTCAAGAGCATCAAATAGCTTCACTATTCCATCCGGCTGAAGGCATTTCGACTCTTCCTTGCTATTCGTCGTACTGCCACCAGATTTTTCGGTTTTGCTATACTGAACAAGCAATGCCGGGTTGTTATTGATTATTCCTTCCTTCCACGCCATATCAAGGATAAGATTAAGCAACGCCAAATACTCATGTATGGTTTTTCTCGACAACACCTTGCCATTCATTTTATTTCTTAGTGGCATATATTGCTTTTCAAGTTCCGGGTCATCAGAAACCTGGCTGATTGCCGCAATAAAGCTTAAAATCTTCGCCCTGTCAATTTCGTCAAGCAAATTATCGCCAAAGAAAGCCACCAGCCTAACTACGTTATCCTCATAACTATTCAATGTACTCTCCTTTTGCCCCTTTACCAGTCGTAAAGATTTCAAGTATTCCGCAGCATAGCACCTGAAGGTTGGTACTTTCGCCTTTCTCTCTTCAAGGATTTCCCTGCGTATTTCTTCCTTAAGCGCTTCGCGTATCGCCTGATCCACTCTTTCTCTTTCTCTGTTTTCTTCAGCCTTCAGTTCTTCTTTAAACTTCCGTTCCTCATCATTGATATAGTCTTCAAATTTACAAGGCGTTGGATTCGGAACTAAAATTGTTTTCTTTCGCTGAATTGGCTTTCCGTTATCATCTTGTCCAAAGTAGACAATAATTTGAATTTTCTCTACCACTTTGGTTTCTTTCCCTGCCTTGGTCTTTTTATATATACGTTTCACTGCCATAGTTATCAGCTCCTTTGTGCCCACAATGCAGGCCGATTTGTTAAGTTTCGTATGTATTTAAATAGTAGTGAGTTTATCTTTGCCACAGGCTCGCAATATAGCCATATAGCAAATCCATGTTTATCAGGTAAATACCTTTATATTTTTCGCAGAACTCGTGGTTCTCCTTGCATCTGCTTCGGAGCCACCCCTCAGTAATCATTGTGTTTGGGTCGTTTCTCCTAATTTCGGCAATCGCTTGCCGAATTGTCCTGATTCTTTTTATTTCATTCATATTCGGCACCTCCGCTTATTAGGCAGCCGGCAAGCCAAACATGGCGTTTATGTAATCGTACAAAAGCTCCATACATATTCCATATCCGCCAGAAAGTCGAATGCAGAATGACGGGTTCTCCTTGCACCGTGCTCTTAGCCAGCCTTCTGTGAGTTTTGTGTTCGGGTCGGTTTTCTTAATTTCTGCAATTGCTTGCTTTATACTTCTTATTGTGACAACTTGTTTCATATAGTCATCCTTCTTATTCAAACTCGACAAGTTAAAAGCCAAATTTAGGTCTTTTTCACATTGTCTGCCGAATTATATGCAAAGTCGCCAAAATTTATCGAGCAAAACAGGCTTTTTGACAAAAATTTTTTAGTTTTTTAAATTATTCTATCTTTTTGCTATTTTTTCATATCATATATTGTGCATTATCACGCACCAGACGCGTCTTTTTTTGCTTTTTTCTCACGTGTCAATAGGAGACAATTGGAAAATAAAATGCTGATTTGAAAGTTTCCTTTAGCGCTTGATAATCTATCCTGTTCATCGCAGGTAGAATAAAGCGGATTTTGAAGCAAAGCGGCGGCAGGATCACTTCTAGTCCCACCGCCGCTCTCGTTTACTCTTAGCAAGCATAATTGTGTATCCTTATATTTCACTCAGAATGAATAGCGCCAAACAATCTCAATTTCACCGCGCCGTAGAATTACCCTTTCAATGAGTGCGCCGGCAATTATATTTTTTGCTTTTATCGGAAGCGTACTCCACTCCTCACGAAGATTGCCTATACCTTTTGCTGCTTGAGCTTTGCTTTTAGCGTCTATACTATTTCGCTTCGCAACCAATGCTTCGCGCTTTGTGCCGAGCTTTTGTATGTACTCTTCAAGATGTTTTATCGCACATTCTGATGCCTGCTTTTTCCGTGCTTCCAACTTCTTAATACTCTCATCAAGCTCAGAAAGCTCCTTGATGGCTCTGCCATCTCCTTGTCTGGCTGTTTTGCCGTATGTTGCCGACATCGAGGCATATTTTTCTGCACATGCCAAGATTCTTTTCTCAACCTCGGTTTCAACCTCTGTGAGCTTACCAAGGCTGCCATACTGGGTACACTTATGATAATTCGTTTTACCAACGCAGTAAAAGAGACGCACGCCGTCTGCTCTGGGTCTCTGCACAGCTCCAAATCCGCAATAGCCACATTTCACAAGACCTTTAAGCCAAGTCTTCTGGGCACAGTCACTGCCGGTGCCAAACGGTTTGTTTCCATCCAAGCGTCTTTGACATCTGAGAAAAAGCTCTGAGCTTACAAGCCCCTGATGCGGTGCAATCGTGATGACTTTTCCACTGAGGTTTTTATCGTTTGGTAAAGGACTTTCCAGCTTACCGTATATATAAAGACCACATTGCGCTTTAAACGCCTTCGGATCGTCTGTGAAAGTACAGCCTCGTTCAAGATAGTACTCGTAAATGCTCCCGTCAGCCTGCACTGCAACAGGTACCCGCAGTATGCGTTCTACCTTTCCGGCGTTCCAGAGCCCACCATTTGGCGATGGGATACCCTCCTCGTTGAGTGCTTTGGCGATTGCCGTAAGCGACTTTTTTTCCTCGCCGTATTCCTTAAACACTCGTATAAGGACCTCGCTTGTGTCCTTGACTGGCGTCAGTATAGTTACCCCTGAGCTACTCTCTTTAGTTTTCTCAAAACCGTATGGAGCCTTTCCGCTTAGAAACAGTTTCTTTTTACCGCGCTCGTAATAATTGTCACTCACTCGCTGCTGTATTGTAGACCGCTCCAGCTGCGCAAACACCATTGTTATACTTAGCATGGCTCTTCCCATTGGTGTGCACACATCGAACTGCTCTTGTACAGAGCAGAATTCGACGCCATGTTCTTGGAAATTGGCATATATATCCGTAAAGTCTAAAAGCGACCTGCTTATTCTGTCCAACTTATAAACGACCACCTTGTCGATGAGCCCGCACTCTATGTCCTGCATCATCTGCTGAAACTGCGGACGATTTGTGTTTCCTCCGCTGTAGCCCTTATCGCTGTATACTTTTATGTTTCTGCCGTCTTCAATTCGTTGGCGACAGAACTCTATTTGTGTTTCGATGGATATACTTTCTTTTTTATCAATGGATTGTCTTGCGTAAACCGCAACCATTATGATTACCTCCTGTCTGCGCGTATTCCCGCGCTGTGTTATTTTCTTTGGACTTTTCTGGCTCGCCATTCTCTAAAATGCGGCCTATGGTTCCCGCGACCCAACGCTTGTCCCTATCAGAGCAAAGCTGCTCCGGATATGTATTTACAATTGTGATTGTCGAACCGCCGCGACTGCTATCTGTTTTTTGGTACATCGCTTTTACCTCGAATAATAGAAGTAGTAGTTTATTTGCCCCACTCCTAGGGCCTCCACCACTCTCAAGTCTGCCGTCGGATAGTATTCAGCGGAAGCTTGTGAGTGATTTCGGCTTATTATATGCAAACGGTAAAATTTATATCGAGGTATAGCGAAAATGGTCTATTTTTTCATCCGTCGAAGTTGTATTTCCACTTTATTTCCGCTCTGCCAGGGCTAAGGACTATTTTCTCGATTAGCGCTTCGGCTATCTGGTTCTTTTCGGAAACGGACAAGCTGCCCCAATCTTCGCGAAGGTTGTCTATTCCTTTTGACGAGCTTGACGAAGCCGTTTCAATTAACTTTTGCAGCTTCGCCTCAAGGCTGCCGCACTGCCTATCCAGTTTCTCTATCTCTTCGTTGAGGTATTTTGCTGTTATGGTCTTGGACTCTGCCGCCGTCTCTATAAGTCTCTCAATTCTGTTCTTTGTGTCGGCAATTTGGCAGCGTATGCTGTTGGTCTCATTCTCGTCCTCCTCACAGCCTCCGAATTCAAGCTGCGAGTGTTTATCCGCCCAGTTGAGTAAATGCTCTCCCACAGCTGCTTCAAGCTCGGACATTTTGCCAAGATTGGTCTTCGTTGTGCAATTACCATTAGTGCAGCGCAGGTAATGGTAAGCACCATTTTTACACGACTTAGGCACAGCTTTGCCACCGCACGCCTCACAGAACGTGAGTCTGGATAACCACGTTATTTGCGAATGCTTTTTGTTTTCTAGGTCAAGGTTTTCATCTAGCCTGCGCTGACAGCGAAGAAACAGCTCTGAGCTCACCAAGCCCTTATGCGGCGCAATGGTCACAATCTGCTCAGATACATCTGAGTACTTTCTCCCGGGTGCAGTTTTCTTTCCATATGTAGCTCGCTTTCCATATAGATAAAGTCCGTTGGCATCTACAAAGTCGGATGCCTCATTTGTAAACTTACAGCCGCGCTCGTTATAGTAGCTGAAAACGAAGAAATCCGCCTTCACCGCTGCGGGATTGCGAAGCACGCGAGACACTGTTTCGGATTTCCATTCTCCCCCGTTGGGAGATGGAATTTGTTCTTCATTTAATTCCTTCGCAATTCCACCCAAGGTATAACCCTTGTTTCCGTAAAGTCTAAACATACGAACAAGTGTTGCGCTTTCGGCGCAGCCGGGAGCAAGCAGCTTTAGCTTTCTCTTTCCGTCCTTTACCGCTGTCAGGTCAAAGCCATAGGGCGCCTGTCCGCCTAAGTACATACCGTTTTTCCCTCGCTCATAGTAGTTATCCAGTATTCTCTGCTGGGTCGACTCTCGCTCCAGTTGGGCAAAGACCATTGTGATTTCTAGCATAGCCTCGCCCATCGGGGTGCTGGTGTCGAACTGCTCATTTGTGGACACGAATTCCACCTTGTACTCTTTAAAAAACTCATATAGATTGGAGAAGTCCAAAACCGAGCGGCTGATTCGGTCAAGCCGATAGACTATGACCTTTTCCGCCCCATTTTTTTCAATATCCAGCAGCATTTGCTGAAACTGGGGGCGGTCAGTATTACTGCCGCTGTAACCTTTGTCCGCGTACACGGTTATGTCATCCCCGGGCTCTGTGTACTTACGGCAAATTTCGATTTGCGTTTCGATTGATATGCTGTCCTGCTTAAACACTGATTGTCTGGCGTAGATTATTTTCATAGATTTTTGTTCCTTCCTGTTTGTCATTTTATGGTTGCTGTGTTTTCCTTCAGTAGTCTAATAACCAGTCCTGCCACCCTGCGCTGAGCATCTTCATCGAATTTCGTCGTTGCATATGTATCCGACACCTTGATTTTTGATGTTTTCTTAATTTCATGTTGTTTGTCATTCTGCTCCATAATGAAGCCTCCTCTAATTTGTATTTTTTAAGCTAAAACCCCGGAAAACTTGTCTTTTTTGAGGGGTTTGATGAATTATATGCAAAGAAGATTTTTTTAATAGGCAAAAACGACCCTTTTTGCCATATTTCCCGAATTTGTAACGCAATTGTAACATTGCAGGCTGTTTTTGAGAAAAAGCAGAAATAAAGGTACTCCAATTCGTTTGAGTAGTGAAGGTCTCAAATGAATTGGAGTACCAGAAAAAGCATAAATCATCGAAGCTAATTGTGGTTATTTGCACTTGTATTCTATCTTGTCCTGGTCAAGGGGAATTGTAACACCTGTGTCCAAAGTCATTAAGCAACTTGC
>CAZNUD010000002.1:0-70007 GCA_964576195.1 uncultured Oscillospiraceae bacterium
CTGAGTGTCAGACTCCTTGCTAAAGTCGTAAACCGCAACAATGTTTGGATGAGAGAGCATAGCAACGGCCTGAGATTCAGCCTTAAAGTGCTCCCTGAACTCATCGTCCTTTGCAAATTCGTCCTTAAGTATTTTAACGGCAACCAAGCGATTTAGGCGGTTGCAGCGGGCCATATAGACCACAGCCATGCCGCCGGAGCCGATAATCTCCTGTATTTCATATCTGTTATCAAGTGTCTGGCCAAGATAACGATCCATATTGTTTTCCATGTTAACCTCCATGTGCTTTACTGAGATTTAAGCTTTTTCCGAGGGGGTCATTTGAGGATCAAACCGACGGTCACGTTATCAGGTGCTCCCCGTGACAGAGCCAAATCCACAAGCTCGTTTCCAATGTCCGACAGGTCTTTGCTGCGCAATACCAAATCAAGTATTTCCTCATCGGTGATGGTGTTACTAAGGCCATCTGAACACAGCAGCAATATGTCGTTTTTCTTGAAGGCTGGGGTATATACGTCACACTCGACCTCCGGCTCAGCGCCGATGGCCCGGGTGATTACGTTCTTTCTTGGGTGAGTCTTGGCTTGCTCTCGGGTAATACTGCCCCGAGAAACCATTTCCTCCACAAAGGAGTGGTCGCGGGTTACTTGGGTAATTTCGCCGTTGCTAATAAGGTATGCGCGGCTATCGCCCACATTTACAACGCAGCAGCTTCGGCTTCTAACCACAGCAGCCACAAGGGTTGTGCCCATGCCCTCGCAGGCGCTGTCACCGGCGCTGCGAGCATATACGCAGGTATTCGCATATTCGGCGGCTTTTTTTGTAATATCTGCAAGGGTTGCGGAGTTCTTCTTGACTGCAAGGGATTGGCTGACTTTGTCAATGAATGCGCCCAGGGCGATGTTGCTGGCAAGACTTCCCGCCTGCGCGCCGCCCATTCCGTCGCACAGGGCAAGAATGCCCAAGGCATTTAGTGAGTCGCTCTGGACAAAGCGAACGCTGTCCTGATTTTCACTTCTCACCTTGCCAATATCGGTGATGGTGTAGCCTTTCATTTGCTCCTCCAATTGCCTAAGCTTATTTGTCGCAGCTTTCGGCGGATTTTCGTCTTAACTGGCCGCAGGATGCGTCAACATCAGCGCCAAGCTTTCGCCTAAGGGTGCAGTTAACGCCGGCCTTGTTCAGAATGTTTTGGAATAGCTTGAGGTTTTCGGGGCTTGAGGGCTTAAACTCGCGCTCCTTAACGTAGTTTAGTGGAATTAGATTAACATGTGCCTCCACGTCACGGGCAAGCTTAGAAAGTTTTCTTGCATGCTCAGGAGTGTCATTAACACCATCTATCATGGCGTACTCAAAGGAAATGCGGCGGCCTGTACGGGCAAAATAGTCCTTGCAGGCATTTATAAGTTGCTCCACTCCCCTGCCGCGATTGACGGGCATAATCTTTGTTCGGGTCTCATCATCAGGGGCGTGCAGAGAAATAGACAAAGTTAATTGCAGGTCCAAATCCGCCAAATCCCCAAACTTTTCGGTAATACCGCAGGTGGATAGCGAAATGTGACGCATACCTATATTCATGCCGTCGGGATGGTTAACGAGCTTTAAGAACTTTATCACGTTATCGAAGTTATCCAGTGGCTCGCCTATTCCCATGAGAACAATATTTGAAATGGGTTTGCCGGAATCCTTTTGGGAAAAAAGCACCTCATCCAGCATTTCCGAAGGCTCAAGGTTTCTCACCAAGCCGCCAATGGCAGATGCACAGAAAGCGCAGCCCTGACGGCAGCCCACTTGCGAGGAGATGCACACGGTGTTGCCATATTTGTAGCTCATAACTACGGTTTCAACGGCGTTTCCGTCGGCCAGTTGCCAGAGGTATTTAATTGTTCCGTCCATTTGGGAAATCTGCTTTTTTATTGGCCTGGGAGCCGTAATAAAAAAGTGCTCGTTCAGGCGCTCCCGCAGAAGCTTTGGGATGTTCAGCATCTCATCAAATGAGCAAACCCCACTATTTAGCCATATAAAAATCTGCTTTGCTCTGTATTTTGGCTCGCCTATTTCCAAGATAGCCGCTTCAAGCTCCTCAGGCAACAGGGCTTTAATGTCTGCTTTCATGGGTCTCTCCTAAGCTTGGCGATGAAAAACCCGTCGCTTGTGTGAATGTGAGGGAAAAGCGTTATTTTTCCCTCTACCACTTTGCCAATGGCTTCGGGTAGGCTAAAACTCTCCAACATAAAGTTTGGGTTTTGCGCTAAAAAAGCGGAAACAACGTCGTCATTTTCCCTCTTTAATACGGTACAGGTTGAATAAATCAGGGTGCCTCCGGGTTTGACGCAGGAGGCTAGACCATTTAATATGTCAAGCTGAATTTTTGGAAGGTTCTCTAGCGGGGAAATGTCCTTATAGCGAATGTCCGGCTTTTTTCGTATAACGCCGAGGCCGGAGCACGGAACGTCCGCAAGCACTATATCAAATTCGCCCTTGAAGGCCACGTCGGGATGGGAGGCATCCATCATATGGGTTTTAATACAATTTATGCCAAGATGCTTTGCACCCCCCTTTATACGGGGAAGCTTGTTTTCATGGATGTCACAGGCTGTAATTTCACCCTTGTTTTGCATAATGAGCGCCGCTGCAAAGCTCTTTCCGCCGGGGGCGGCGCAGGCGTCTAAAACCCTACTGCCTGCTTTTGGGTCGGCTGCCATGACCGCCATGCGGGCGGCAGCATCCTGAACGTAAAACATGCCGTGCCTATGGGCCTTTAGCGCCGCAACGTCACCAACATTGGGCAAGTTAAGGCAGTCTGGCAAATAAGTATGCAAAGAGGCGGTCACGCCTTCCTGCTCAAGGGCTTCAATAAGTGCAGGGGCGGTGGTTTTTAGGGTGTTAACCTGAATGGTAGTTGGTGCTTGCGCGTTATTAGCAGCCAAAAGCTCTTGCGCAAAATCAGCACCGAAATCATTAACAAAAAGGCTTGTTAGCTCATAGGGAGTACTGTATTTTATTGAAAGGTATTCTGTTATACCAGTTTCAGGGATTTGTGGGAGAGCATCCCGACTATTGGAAATCTTACGCAAAATTGCGTTTACAAAACCACTTGCCCTGGCAAAACCGGTTGTTTTGCAAAGCTCCACGCCCTCGCTAACAGCAGCGTGGGATGGAATTTTTGTGAGAAACAATATCTGATAAACCGATATACGGAGAATGTCACGAACCTTCGGTTCAATTTTCGAGGCTTTTTCTCCTGAGTAGTAGTCAATGTAAAAGTCACAAAGGGCCGCATTTTGAAGAACACCATAGCAGATCTTTGCGCAAAGGGCTGTATCCTTAGGAGAAAGCTGCGAGGCTTTAACAGCGTTGCCCATCAAAGCGTCTGCAAATGCCTGGTTCCTGCGGCAGCGCTCTAAAATGCCAAGGGCTGTCTCTCTGGCTGTTTTTGACATGGCTTCCTCCAAAAGTAATAACTTAGGTTTCTATAGGATGACCGCGAAGGTAATCCCCTGCCCACATCTGTTTACCGCCGGAAACCTGAAGGCGGGTAATAAGCAGTGTCTCTCCATTTTTGCAGGATACCTCTATTCCCCGCTTGGAATCGGCTGAAATAATCATGCCGGGGGCGTGAGTTGTTTTATTATCCGTGTATTCGGCGGCATATATCTTGAAGTTTCTGCCCACTAGCTCTGTTGTGGCGACGGGCCAGGGACTAAGCCCACATATATGCTTGACGATTTCCCGAGGAGTTTTGTTCCAGTCGATAGGGCTTTGCTCCTTCGAAAGAGGAGGAGCCATAGTGACAAGGCTGTGGTCTTGGGGCGTGCGGGGTGCTTCCCCCTTTTCGATTGCGCCGACGGTCTTGACAAGCAGTCTTGCGCCCATATCCTTTAGACGGTCATACAACTGACCAGAGGTTTCATATTCACCAATTGTTGTTTCTTCAGTAAAGATAACATCGCCGGCATCCATCTCTGTTGCCAGATACATGGAGGAAACACCCGTCACCAGATCACCATTTAATACGGACCACTGGATAGGAGCGGCTCCGCGGTATTTCGGCAGCAGCGAGCCGTGGATATTTATAGTTCCCAGCGGCGCAACTGCAAGCATCTCGTCAGGTAAAATGCGTCCATAGGCAACCACGACCACCAGATCGGGCTTTAGGGACCTTAGTGTCTCAAGGGCTGTACCATCGCGCATTTTTTCAGGTTGAAAAACAGGTATGCCCGAGGCAATGGCAAGCTCTTTAACCGGGCTGAAAGTAAGCTTCATGCCACGGTTTTTTGGTTTGTCAGGCTGGGAAAAAACACCGACTACGTCAAAGCCTCCATCTATGAGGCTTTTAAGGGAGGCAGCGGCAAAATCCGGAGTTCCCATAAATACAATGCGCATGTTGCTCACCTCTCAGTTTCCCTGCTCGTATTCCTCAGGTTCTAGCATCCGTTCTGCGCGCTGGGTAAACAAAACGCCCTCAAGATGGTCAATTTCGTGGCAGAGGCAGCGGGCGGTAAGGCGCTCGCCATCCACCTCAAAGAAGTTTCCTTTGCGGTCCTGAGCGCGAACCCTAACATTGTTAGGGCGGGTAACGATGCCGTATTCCCCAGGAACGGACAGGCATCCCTCCGGTCCGATCTGCTCGCCGTCCTCGCCAACTATCTCTGGGTTAATCAGCTCTATCATATACTCATCCTGCCCCTCTTCCACATTGGTTTCCAGGACAAGGACTGCACGGCGGAGAACGCCCACCTGAGGCGCGGCAAGGCCAACGCCGCCGGATTGTAACAAAGTCTCCTTCATATCGTCAAGAAGTGTGTGCAGGCGGTTATTAAACTCGGTTACCGGGCGGCAGTGGGTATTTAAGGTTCTGTCGCCTTTTTCTAATATTTTTCTAAGTGCCATAGCTTTCCTCCGAAATGCTGCCGGGCAGTGGTATTTTAAAAATTAGGTCTTAAATCTCCAAAAACGGAGACTCCCCTATAGCTTTTATTTAGGCCGCAATACTCAAGGAGTTTAGATATTTCATCCCTGATCTCCTTACTGTCGCGGCAATAGATGGTAAGTCGGTAACGGTAGCGGTTATTAATTTTGGCAACCGGCAGCGGTGCCGGTCCTAGAATTTTTGCGTCCTGCGCCTTTAAAGCCCCAAGCAATATTTTCCGGGCATCGTTAAGGCAGCGAAGAACCATGGTTTCGTCGGTTCCTGTGGCTGTCACAGCGAAAATCTCAGAAAATGGTGGACAATGCTGAAGGCGGCGAAGCTCAAGCTCGGAATTATAAAAGCTCTCGTAATCCTGATTTGCTGCCTGCAAAATGACCTCATTGGATGGAGTAAAGGTCTGTATAACGGCTCGGCCCGGGGCCTGGCCTCTTCCCGAGCGGCCAACAACCTGGGTTATCAGAGAAAAGGTGCGTTCGGCCGCGCGGTAATCTCCACAATAAAGGGATTGGTCAGCGGAGACTACTCCCACCAGGGTCACGTTTGGAAAATTCAGACCCTTGGTGACCATTTGTGTGCCAACCATAATGGGGATGTTCTCATCACTAAAGCGACTTAAAATAGCCTCATGGCTGCCTGCGCCTGAAACCGTATCGGTGTCCATACGCAGAACAGGAACCTCGGGAAATGCGGCATTAAGCTGTTCCTCGATATTTTGTGTTCCTGCGCCTATATAGCTAAGTACACCGCCACATTCTGGGCATCCCTCCGCAACAAGCTGAGAATGACCACAATAATGACACATAAGGCGATTGTTGGCGCTGTGGTAGGTAAGGCTTACACTGCAACGGGGGCACTTGAAGATAAAGCCGCACTCGCAGCAGGTAATCAACTTATTAGCTCCCCGACGATTTAGGAAAAGTATGCTTTGACGACCTTGTTCGATGTTTTCGAAAAGCTCACGCAACAGCAGATTGCTCAGGTCGCCGCCATTGCCGGAACGAAGCTCCTTTTTCATGTCCACAATTTCAACTGATGGCAGGGACATTTCGTTGTAGCGCTCCGGTAGGGTAAAAAAGCTGTATTTGCCAACTTCGGCGTTGTATCGGGTCACCACGTTTGGTGTGGCGCTGCCAAGCAACAACAGCGAGTTTGACTTTACACAGCGAAATTTTGCTACGTCACAGGCATTATATCGGGGGGAGTTCTCGGATTTATAGGTATCCTCCTGCTCCTCATCAATTATTATCATGCCCAAATTTTCGATTGGAGCAAACACGGCGCTGCGTGTGCCCACAACCACCTTGGCCTCTCCATTTTTAACGCGCTTCCATTCATCGTATCGCTCTCCAACGGATAGAGACGAGTGAAGAACAGCAATGTTCTCTCCAAAGTACGATGAGAAGGTGTAAAGCATCTGCGGAGTAAGAGAAATTTCAGGAACCAGCATTATGGAGCCTTTGCCCTGCTTAAGCATTTCGTCAATCAGACGGATATAAACCAAGGTCTTTCCGCTGCCTGTAACACCGTGAAGGAGCGCAGCAGCGGGCTTGTCCTGCACTGCAAGCTTAAACAAGCCGTTAAATACAGACGCTTGGGATTTGCTTAACTGCGGCATAGGAAGGCTTTCACCAAGCCTATATTCGGGCTTGCGAAAAACTTCGACCTCCTCCAGCTTCACGGCACCGTTGTAAACAAGGCGCTTAATTGTGGCGGTGGCGGCTCCCGTAAGGTAGTTTATGTCGCTAATACTGGCCGAGCCAAAGTCCGCCAACAGCTCAAGTACCGCCGCCTGAGATGGGGCAGAGCGCTTTTTGGCCGAGGCAAGGGTTTTTGCCTCCTCTGCTGTTATGCAAAGGGTGGCAAAGCTGACGGTTTTGTCCTTAACCTTGCGGTAACTAATATAATCGGTGGTTATTATGCCCTTATCCACCAAGGCACGAAGAGCCGCAGAGGGGTCTTCCTCACCTAAATCCTGCTCTAAATCCCGTATGTCACAGCTTCCGCCGTGAGAAAAAAGTATATCTAACACCTTTTTCTGGCGCTCGGACTTTTTAACCCCATTGTAGGCCTGTTCCCAGTCAAAGTCCGGATTAACACTAACGCTGGAACTGATGGAATACCACAGTCCCGCAGGCAGCATGGCCTTAACGGCCTCGTAGGCGGTACAAAAAAACCGCTCGCGCATCCATAGTGCTAGCTTTATTTGCTCCGGAGATAGAACGGGGCTTCTATCCAGCACCTTTGAGATGGTTTTTAGTTTGTTCTGGGTTTCGTCACAAACTATAGCAAGGACTATGCCCTCGCTGGGGCGGTTTGATCTGGAAAACGGGACGATCACACGACAACCAACCGCAAGTTCTGCAGAAAGTTCTACCGGAATAAGGTAATCGTATGGCTTGTCAATCCAATATGTGGCGGCGGATACCGCAATTTTGGCTATTCGCTTTTCCATGTTGCGTCACCGCCTAAATGGGTTTTTTCGCTCAGCCAATATAGTCGGATACGGGCTGAGTTCCGATCATAACTTTGTCAACAACTTTTAATCTGCCTGTATAGACCTCTTCAATTGCGCAGGAAACGGGTTTTTTGTCCATCGGTTCACCGTCTTCCTCTGCAAAAGCAGAAATCTCTCTTGCTCGTCGGGCAACAAGATTAACTAGAAGATATCTGCTTCCAACTTTTTCGACCAAATCGGCCACGGGGGGATATAGCATCATAGTGGTTACACCTCTAAAATATATTTTTTCCTGTACTGTAGCTTGCATTTTTCTGCAGTAATAATGGCTTCTATTTCGGCTGCTGCCAATTCGGGGTCATCGTTTACTACAATGTAGTCGTAATTCTGGGCCTGCGCATACTCTCGGCGGGCAGTTTCAATGCGACGAATTATCTTTTCCTCGCTATCGGTTTGTCTGCCACGAAGTCTGCGTTCTATATCAGAGAAATGCGGCGGCACAATGAAAATCAATACGGCATTGGTGCGCTGTGATTTTATTTGCATTGCACCCTGAACCTCAATATCAAAAATAACATTCTTTCCCTTTGCTATGCTCTCCATAACGGGTGCCTTTGGGGTACCGTAATAGTTCCCCACATATGCGGCGTGCTCAAAAAGTTCGCCCTTTTCAATCATTTGCTCAAAACGGGCACGTCCCACAAAGAAATACTCAACACCGTCCTTTTCCTCGCCTCGCGGCGCTCTTGTGGTTGCGGATATTGAAAACACACAATCAGGGACATCACTAACAACCCGGGAGATAACTGTGCTCTTTCCTGCTCCCGATGGGCCAGAAATGACAATCAACAGACCTTCCCCGCTCATTATTCGCTTTCACCTCCGGGCTCCGGCTCACTTTTACCGTTCATTCTTCCAGCAACGGTTTCCGGTTGGATGGCAGAAAGTATTACATGACCGCTATCCATAATAAGCACCGCCCTTGTTCGGCGTCCATAGGTTGCGTCAATAAGCTGCCCCTTCTCCCTAACGTCCTGAATAATTCGCTTTATTGGCGCTGACTCGGGGCTGACAATGGCGATTATTCTAGTTGCCGAAACCATATTGCCGAAGCCAATGTTAATCAGTTTCATACGCTGTCTCCTATTCGATGTTTTGAACCTGTTCTCTGATTTTTTCGATCTCGGATTTGGTTTCAAGTACAATTTTTGTTATTTCGCTGTCATTACACTTGGAGCCAATGGTATTGGTTTCCCGGTTAATTTCCTGAACAATAAAGTCAAGCTTTCTACCAACAGGAGTCTCACTCTTAAGCAAATCCCGCATTTGAAAAATGTGAGAGCGCAGACGAACGGTTTCCTCATCAACAGAGATTCGGTCAGCGTAGAGAGCGGCCTCGGTGAGAAGGCGGCATTCATCTATTTGAGTATTTTCAAGTACCTCCTGCATTTTTTTCGTAAGGCGCTCGCGATATTCAATTACAGTATTTGGAGAACGCTGCTCAATTATAGATACATTCTTCTCTATTGCTTCAAGTCGGCAAAACATATCGTCATAGAGCTTTTCACCTTCTCTAAGGCGCATGGTGTCGAAGTCCGATAGTGCGGCCCCCGCAACCTTTAACAGGCGGGCAAGAATTTGTTCCTTATCCATCTCATTTTTATCAAGGCTCAAAACTTCGGACAGCCTGACAATCTGGTAGGCGCTCACCGTTGGGTCAACGCCAAGTATTTCAGCAATGTGATCTATTGCTTTTTTGTAGGCTACTGCTAAGGATTCGTTAACTGTAATGGTAATGTCGCTTCCGGCGGCGGTGACCACGTTAATAAAAACGTCTACCTTTCCGCGGCTTATATGGGACTGGACAGCGGATTTGATTGCTTCCTCTGCGAAGAGGTAACCCCTTGGCATTCTAACACTTGTGTCAAGGTAGCGGTTATTTACGCTGCGAATCTCAACCGAAAATTCGCTTCCCTCTTCTGCGCTTTTAGCGCCGCCGTAGCCCGTCATACTTTTTATCATGGCCCTTTCCTTTCCTAACACCGTCAGTAAATATCAACATATACGGTGTATTCGCCCCTTTCCTTAATGGCACCGACCCCGGTGTAGCCGTCAACAGTTATTTTGGCGGTGGGCTGGTGGGCTCCCGTGGTGGAGCCTATTTCAGAGAGGTCAACAACTGCACGAATGTTGTTAGATTTGATATTTTTAATTACCTCCGGAGTTCCGCGGAGAATTACGTCAATAGCTTTAGTAACAAGCTTGGCGTCGCGACCCGCAGGAATGTTGGTAAGGAAAATATTGGTGACACTGAAACGCTTTGTTTCAAGGCCAAATATTTCTAGGGTAACCTTTGCCTCGGTCAGTCCGGTTACATTTGTAACATCGTTATCGAGCATTATTTGGAACTTGTCCTCAAAAGTGGATACAAAAGAAGCTAAATCAACGGTACCGATAGAGATTTTATTGATTCCCTCAAGGGTCTTTGCATCTCCCGCAATAACGATGGTTTGCGGGTCAACTGTTATTTTAACGTTCTCGCTCGTGGCACCCGCACCGTTAACCAGATCCACGGTAAGCTGAACCTCCTTTGTGGAGGTTATGGGTAGCGTGACTAAAACCATGTCACTATCCGCCTTAACGTTTGAGAGAGTAAGGGGCATATTGTATGAGTCACGCAGAACGTACTCCGAGTCAAATTCAAGGGTCTTGTCCACATCCTCGCGCTGTATGGATACCCATGCGTGATCGATTTTCTCAAGCTCTGTCTGAGGGCCGGTAACGGTAATTGTGCCCGGGTCAAAGCTGAGCTTTCCGGCGGCAAAGCCCTCAATTACGCTGCCGACAAATTCACCCTTAACTTCGACAGATTTTGTTATAGCCTTGTCCACGTAGAAGTATACGCTCTGAGGCTGAGAAGAAACAACATCTATTGCGGAGGGGTCAACGCTTACCGGGTACTCGGGAATGATAAGTTGAGTGTAGTTGCCACCCTTGTTAAGCTTTGAAACATCAACAAGACCTATAATATTTGAGGAGTTGAGCTTTGAAAGCTCCCGGCGGCTGCCACGAAGCTTGAAACTGACGGTGTTGGCGCTGATATTTGAAATAACAAGACCGTCCTTTTCCAGCAAAATGTCTTCCCCTCTAAACTCAATTTTTACACTTTCAAATTCCTGTACGATGGTATCTCCGTAGGACGTGGTGACATAAACCCACATCAGAATGGACACTACAACGGAAATAATGACCCATAGTACTCGGCTGTCCCATATGGTTTTCTTTGTTTCATTTTTCATTTTTCTTCACCTTTTTGGAAAACAGCTTTTTGTTTGCTGCCGACTCAGCCTGATCATCGACAATTAGTTCGTTTCTCAGTATTTTTTCAAAAGTATCCGGGGTCAGATGACGCTTAAGCATGCCGTCTATGGCAACAGAAATCGCGCCGGTCTCCTCGGATACTATGGCAGTTACTGCATCAGACTGTTCGCTCATGCCGATGCCTGCCCGGTGGCGCATGCCCAAATCGCGGCTAAGGTTGGGGTTATTGGACAGTGGAAGCATGCAGCCAGCCGCGGCAATTCGGCCGTCTCTAATAATTATAGCTCCATCGTGAAGAGGAGCCTTATTATGAAATACGTTTTTCATTAGCTCCGCCGTGGTGTAAGCGTTAATTATTGTTCCGGTGTTGATTTGTCCAGAAAGTTTGTTAACGCGCTCAAAAACAATGAGGGCACCGGTTTTGCTCTGGGACATGGCACTGCAAGCTAAAACCGTTTGGGTTATGGCAGCGTCCACGGCCTGGGTATGAATACTCCCGCGAAGGAAGGATAAAATGCTTCCGCTGCCAACGCGCTCCAAAAAGCGACGTAGTTCAGGCTGAAACAATATGACCAGTGCCAGAAGGCCCAGCTCAACAGTTTTAGTAAGGACAAAGTTAACCACCGGAAGCCGCAGCCAATCGGAAATCCACAGGGCAAGAATAACGATAATAACGCCCTTGGCAACACGGTTGGATTTTGTGCGCCTTATAAGGCCGATAAGCTTATAAATGAGAAACGCCATAATAAGCATATCGACAATATCGGAAACACTAGCGGAAAGAAGGTAGTTTATTGATCGGGAAAGCTCGGTTTTAAATTGTTCCATAGGATTAACCTCTGATATCTAGAGTAAAAACTGCCTTTAAACAAAAACTAGGCAGTAGGAAATATAAACTATTACTTTATTATATAATATCATCAATTAAATGGCAAATAATTAATTGACTATTTTGCAATACAATTTATAATATTCTTTATTTTTTCAGCGGCAATAGTAACCTCGGCTAAGGTATTGAATGGTGAAAAACTAACGCGGAGCGTTCCTGTTCCATCTGTTCCCACAGTTTCGTGGGATAATGGAGTGCAGTGAAGTCCCGCCCGGGTGCATATACCTAGTATTCCGAGCCGCGCAGAAAGCTCATCAACCTCCATACATTTGGGGACCATGGACAAAACGCCGGTTTGCAGTGCGCTGTTTCTCGCATAATAGATCTTCAAGTTTGGCAAAGTCTTCAGACGAGCGCAAAGCAGCTCTCTTAATTGCCGCTCGTGAGCCAAAACTGCTCCCTCCGGCAAGGCGTTGAGGTATTTCACGCCCTCAAGCAGCCCCGCAATGCCGGGAACGTTGTGGGTTCCCGCCTCTAATCGCTCCGGTAAAAAATCGGGCATAAGGGAGTCTGAGCTGTTGCTGCCGGTTCCGCCATGCAACAAAGGCTTTGTTTCCCCATTGCACAGGAGAACACCGGTACCCTGGGGGCCTAGAAGGCCCTTGTGTCCCGGCATGGCTATAAATGCGGCGTTAAGAGCTGTGTAATCTATTGGTAGAACGCCGGCGGATTGGGAGGCATCAATAATAAGCGGAACTCCCCTTCTTGCGCATAGATCGGCAATTTCCTCAATGGGCAGGATATATCCGAATGCATTAGAAACGTGAGTACATACGGCGCATTTTGCTCCCCTTAGGTTTTTAGCAAAGCCTTGAAGCATTTCGACAGGTTGAAACAGAGGAGCACGAACCTGATAGGTTTTCGCTCCGATGGCGTTGAGCGGACGAACAACAGAGTTGTGCTCATAGCCGGAGATAACAACCTTGTCGCCTGGGGAAACAAGAGAGTGTATTGCTATATTAAGCGCATGGGTAGCGTTAAAGGTAAAGATAACATTTTCAAGGTCGGGGACCTTGAAATATTTTGCAATGGCCTCTCTGCAGTCTAAAACGCAGTCTGCCGCCAGCATGGCTGGACGATGGCAACCGCGCCCGGGACTTGCCATGGTATCGATAGCCTTGGAAACGGCCATATATACCGACTTAGGCTTTTGCAGAGTTGTGGCGGCGCTGTCAAGGTAAATCATTTTCCACCTCGCTCACTTTGCCATCGGTTGTTTGAAGAAAAACCCGAACAGGGTCCAGTGAGACGTCCTTAAGCGTGGCAAGAGCCAGCGCGAGCTTTTTTTCGGTTACCTTTACGCAGTAGCCGCAGCCTATGCCTGTGGCGCTTTTGGGCGCCTTTGTAATGACTGAGGTAATACCTGCACGCTCCAAAGCACGAAGTGCGCGCTGAGCATAGGTAAGGGATTTGCACATAAGCAAATAATTAAGCATAATAATCTTCCCTCCGATAGTGGGTCTGATGTATTCTATGCTTAATTATCTACGCTTGTTCAATTTTCGATAAGAGCAACGGCCTGAGCTGCAATTCCCTCCCCATTACCAGTAAAACCAAGGTGCTCTTCGGTTGTGGCCTTAACGCTGACTTGGTCTATATTTATGCCCGCGGCCTTAGCAATACGCCGCCGCATTTCTCCAATATACGGAGATAGTTTCGGGTACTGGGCGATTATGGTGGAGTCTACATTGGAAATCTTATAACCGGAGTCATAAAGACACTTTGAAACGATGGACAGGAGCCTCAGGCTATCGGCATCCTTAAAGCTGTCATCACTGTCCGGAAACATTTTGCCTATGTCCCCCATGGCAGCGGCTCCTAAAAGCGCATCAATGATGGCGTGTACCAGAACATCTGCGTCTGAGTGGCCGTCAAGGCCTTTTTCGGAGGGTATGTGCACACCCCCCAGAACTAGGCGGCGGTTATCTCTTAAGCAGTGAACATCGTAGCCTTGACCAATCCTCATCTTTCAGCCTCCTGCCCCTTAGCCGCCGCCTCCTCGTCGCATTTGCGGCAATATAGAATGGTTTCGGCAAGCATTAAGTCGAGCGGAGTTGTAATTTTTATGTTTTCCTCGCTGCCCTGGCTTAAAAACACGGGAAAACCCAATAGCTCAACGGCTCCCGCATCATCGGTTATAACGAGGTTGTTTATAAGGGCGTTTGTCAGCGCACCCTTAATGATTTCCGGCAAAAACACCTGAGGGGTTTGTATGTTAAACACAGAAAACCGGTCGGGTGTTGCAGAAACCCGCTTATTCTTTGCAAGTTTAACTGTGTCCTTTGAAGGAATAGCGGGAACGGCAGCACGGGTTTTGGCAGCACATTTTATAGCATCCTCAATCACCTTATCGGTAACGAGGGGGCGGGCGCCATCGTGAATGGCAATAAAGTGAGACTCAGGTGAAGTTTCGGATACGCCGCTTAAAGCAGACTCCAGCCTTGTTTCACCACCACATACAATTTTCGTAACCTTGTGAATTCGGTAGTCCTCACAAAGCTGTGCCAAGTCCATTATTTTTTCAGACTCGGTAACAAGGATGATTTCACTAATATATTTGTTTTTCTGAAAAACGTACAGCGTTCGCGCCAAAACAGGGATGCCCCCCAAAGGCGCTGCCAGTTTATCCGAACCGAAGCGGCTGGAGGTGCCGGCGGCTACTATAACTGCGGAGCAGTTGTATTTTTGGGGTTTAAACAGCGACATGGTTTTTCTCCTCTAAATACAAAAATGCGGGAGCGCTGCATAGGATCACCCAGCTGCCAGCGCCGCCCGCAGGAGTTTTGGTGTTATAAAACCGCTTCGTTGATTTGAGCCTCTATTTCCTCATAGCTGGAGGAGTTGGATAGAACTATTTCAGAGATAAGAATTTGCTTGGCGGAATGAAGCATTTTTCGCTCGCCATTGGAAAGGCCACGTTCTGCTTCCCGCAGCATAAGTCCCTTAATTACTTCGGCCACCTCTATAAGGTTGCCGCTTTTTATTTTGACCATATTCTCCCGGTAACGCTTATTCCAGTTTTGTGTCATGTTGACTTCAAGCTCGGATATTGAGTCGATTATACTCTCGGCCTCCGATGGGGTGATAATGGGCCGAACACCGATGTTCTCAGATGCGTCCACAGGGATCATAACTTGCATATCGGCTGTGGGGAGTTTCAGGGCATAATACTCCTTATTCTCGCCGTCTATTTTTCTTGTTACTATACTATCAATTATTCCTGCACCATGCATGGGATGAGCAATGCGATCACCTACGCGAAACAAGGCTTTTCCTCCCCTCAAAAGTTTATACTAAAATCATTATACACTAGTTTCAAGGTTTTAGCAAGGAAGAACAGCTAAAAAAATTTAATGTATACTATTACGAGGGAAAAATCAAGAGGGTAACTGAAAATATTTTAAATTGTTTTATAATTTAATAAAGCCCCCGACTTTTTGACGGGGGCTTTGGTGTATGTGCATACTATTCGGCAGAAGCGTCTTCTGTGGGTGCAAGGCCGGTGGCTTCGCCGCTAGCGGATACTTCATAAACAAGAGCGTCGCCCCTCGGAGCACTGGGAGCCTTCGACGCAGCTCTCTCAACTTCCTGTTCGGGAAGCTTTTCAGGCTCGGTGAGGGCGCGGATGCTCAGAGATATCTTCTGCTTCTCGGTATCAATTGCGGTAATCTTAACCTCAACAGTATCGCCGACAGAAAGAACCTCGTCAGGCTTTCCTATGCGACGGTTGGCAATCTGAGATATATGGATAAGGCCGTCAACTCCTGGAAAAACTTCGGCAAAAGCTCCAAAGGGCATGAGCTTGACAATTTTTACGTTGGTAACATCGCCTTCCTTAAAGGATGCCATGAATTTTGCCCAGGGGTTGCCATCGGGATCCTTGTAGCCAAGAGAAATCTTACGGTTTTCCCTATCAAAGCTTATAACGTAAACGTCAACCTCCTGACCTACAGTCAGAACGTCGCTGGGCTGTTTAATGCGGCTCCAGCTAAGCTCGGATACGTGAACCATGCCATCAATGCCACCGATGTCGACAAATGCGCCGTAACCGGTGAGGGACTTTACAACACCATTGTAGTGCTTGTTCACTTCTATTTCGTTCCAGATCTTTTCGCTGCGCTCACGACGCTCGTCGCGCTGCACCGCGCGAATGCTGCCGACAACACGGCGGCGGCCGCGATTGACCTCGGTGATTTTAATGCGAACCTTTTCCTTGAGCAACTGGCTCATTTCTGCTTCCCTGGGAAGACCGGTCTGGGAGGCAGGAACAAAAACGCGTACGCCCTTGACTGTGACAACTATGCCGCCCTTATTATCTTCGGTGACAATGCCCTCAAGCACTGTGCCTTCCTCTGCAGCCGATTCAACAATTGTCCAGGTTTTTATAGCATCAAGACGCTTCTTGGAGAGCATAACAGTGCCTTCCATGTCGTTTACGCGAACAACACAGGCTTTTATAGTGTCGCCCACCTTGACAAGCTGGTTAATGTCAGCGTCATCTTCATCTGCAAACTCGGAAACGGGAATGTAGCCTGAATGCTTTGTGCCGAGGTCTACGCTTATCTCTGTGGGGGTGATGGCGCAAACAACACAGGTTACTATTTCTCCGTTATTTATAGTTTTGATAGAATCCTCCAGCATTTGGTCAAAGGACATCTCGGATTCGGGTACCTCATCTACTGTGGTTTCTGCTGTGGCTTCTTCAACTTTGATTTCGTCAGTCATGATTTGTCTTACCTCCTTAATGATCCATTCAGGCGTTGAGGCGCCGGCGGTTATGCCAATTGTTTCGGCTTTCTCCAAAGCGTGAAAATCCAGCTCCTTTACAGACGAAATAAACTGAACATTTTTACAATGCTCTGCACATATTTCTGCCAGGTGAACGCTGTTTGCGCTGTGATGCCCGCCTATTACCACCATTGCATCGCAAATTTTTGATAAATCTGCGGCCTCTTGTTGCCTAATGGATGTAGCGCTACATATTGTATCAAATACTTTGAAGTTTGTACACTCTTTTTTAAAAATATTTTCTGTTTGTTCACGATTTCTTTGGGTTTGTGTTGTTTGGAACACAAGCGTAATGGCTTTTGACCGATTGTGAGGGTCTTCCAGCAGCCACTTTTTTAGCTCCCCGGCGTCAGGGAATACCAGAGCATTTTCGCACCAGCCGCAAATGGCCTGAACTTCCGGGTGAGAAGCCTCTCCTATAATAATCGGGACCCTCCCCTGCTCCGATGCCTCGGAAACCAGAGCGTGGATGTGCTTTACTTTCGGGCAGGAGGCATCAATAACTTCGCAGTTCTTTTCCTCAAGCTCTTCATAAAGGGATTTGGATACTCCGTGGGAGCGAATAATTACCCTTGCCCCTTCCGGCAGCTCCTGAGTGCCGTCAGTTACCTTAAGCCCCTTACGCTCTAAATCAGCCACAACAGAGTTGTTGTGGATAAGGTCGCCAAGGGAAAAGCATGGACTTTCCTTATTGCTCAAAGCCTCATGCGCCAGCTTAACCGAGCGGCTTACGCCGAAGCAAAAACCAGCGCTTTTTGCTATGTAAAGTTTTTTCACGCTTTAAACTCCAATTCATATATGCGACGCATAAGCTCCTCGGCTCCGGCCACGAAATCCTTGCCCTCGGGCTTTTTCAAGTAATAGGGCTTGCCTATTACAAGCTTTGCGCGGCAAAAGATCTTTTTACCAGTGGATAAATATATTGGGATAATGGGAACGTCCAGTTTTGTAGATATGCGAACGGCTCCTGTTTTTGCCGCCACATGCTCTTCTTCGCTTACCCTTGTTCCCTCAGGAAAAAGCATGACCTTTTCACCTTTTTTCAGGTGCCTTATACAGGTTCGCACTGATTTAATATCTGTCTCTCCCCGCTGAACGGGAAAAGCTCCAATACTGTGAAAGAGCTTACCGACGACGGGAGTTTCAAAAATTTCTGACTTTGCCATAAAAAATAGTTGGCGCTTACGGCCAAAGGCAAAGCCTACATATATGGGGTCAAGAAGGCTTGAGTGGTTGCAGCAAACCATGGCGGCACCATTACAAATGTTTTCCCTGCCGATGTATTCGCAGGGAAAAAGAAGCCGAAACAGGGGCCATATAAGATAATACACGAACTTATACGCGTTCATTTTTATGTTTCTCCTTGATAAGCTTACAGATATGCTCAAAGCTTTGATTTAGGGAGTTTCCGGTGGTATCCACTAAAATGGCATCATCAGCCCTACGAAGGGGGGATACTGGGCGCTTGCTATCGTTTTTATCCCGGTATTCTATATCCTTGAGCACCTGCTCATAGGTGGTTTCGGTGCCACGAAGCAGAAGCTCCTCATAGCGCCTCTTAGCGCGCTCCGATGCGTCGGCTGTGAGAAATATCTTCATATTTGCATTAGGAAGAACAACGGTACCGATATCCCGACCGTCCATAATGACGTTATTTTCTCTGGCCAGCTTTCGCTGCATTTCCAGAAGGAAGGCACGAACAGGAGGCATGGCAGAAATATCGGAGGCAAAAATAGATATTTGAGGCAGACGGATGTCCTTTGTAACATCTCTACTATTCAATAGCATTATTTGAAGGCCTTCAGCGTTGTGGGTTATGGATATGTTAATAGACGGCAAAAGTGCGGCAACTCCGTTTGCATCTTTAGAAGCTATACCAGCTTCATAGGCTGCTAGGCCTACCGTTCGGTATATTGCTCCGGTGTCCACATACAGGAAGCCAAGGGCCTCGGCACAAAGCTTGGCGATGGTGCTTTTCCCGGCACCGGAGGGGCCGTCGATGGCAACGGAAAAATGGTTTTCATTCTTGCCCATATGGTTTTCCTTTCGGGATTATTTATGGCTTGCCATAGCGTTTGCGGCAACGTAAGCTGTTGACCATGCAATCTGAAGGTTAAAGCCGCCGGTGTAGGCATCCACATCAATAAGCTCTCCTGCAAAATACAGGCCGTCAACTAGTTTAGAGGCCATAGTTTTGGGATTTATTTCTTTAATACAGACGCCGCCGGAGGTCACAATGGCCTCGTCTATGGGGCGTTTACCGGTAATATTTATCGGAAATTCCTTAAAAAGCTTAACTAAGGCCACACGCTGGGGGCGTGTAATTGAGTTTACTTTTGTATCCTCCGGTATGCCGGAAAGCCGCACCAGAACAGGAATCATGGACTTCCCTGCCAAATCATCCAAGGCATTTCTAAAGTCCTTGTTTGCATATTTTGCAAAATCACGCAAAACTCGGTCATCCAGTTGCTTTTCATTTAAGCCGGGTTTAAGGTCGATGGTTACACAATATTTGGAATAATCCTCGTCCCGTAAATGAGAGCTGGCGGAGAGCACCAAGGGACCGGACATGCCGAAATGTGTAAACAGCAGTTCTCCCAGCTCTGAAAAAATTATCTTGCCCTTTTCTTTATTTGAAATTTGTAAAGTTACATTTTTAAGTGAAAAGCCCTGAAGCTCGGCGCAGTAGTTGTTGTCTGACTCAAGGGGAACCAGCGAGGGCTTTGGAGGGACTATTGTATGTCCCAGTGCTGAGGCAATTTTGTAACCTTCTCCGGTGGAACCAGTCCCCGGATAGCTCTTCCCGCCTGTACAGAGAAGCACATTTTGGCAGCAAATTTCGCTTTGGTCGGTAATTACGGCACAAACAGCTCCATTTTCGGTTTTCACAGATATAGCACGCTCTTTAAGGTGGCGAGCTCCTCCCTTTTTGGCAAAGCTCTCCAGTGCGTTTGCAACATCGTGGGCGCTATCGCTTATAGGAAACACACGACTGCCCCGTTCGGTTTTTAAGGCCAAACCAAGCTTTTCAAATAGCAAAATAGTGTCTGCCGGTGAAAAGGCGTTCACAGCGCCATAAAGAAACTTTGCGTTAACGGGAACGTTTTCTAAAAACTCCTTTACCTCGCAGTTGTTGGTGACATTGCAACGGCCTTTTCCGGTTATGCGAAGCTTTTTTCCAAGGAGCTTGTTAGGCTCTACAATAAGGGTACTAATGCCAAATTGTCCTAAGAACCCGGCAGCCATTAGACCGGCTGCGCCGCCGCCTATTATAACTGCATCAGTGTTCAGTGTTTTCATATACTTCATTTTCCGACCATACTGTTTCAAGACGTTTAAAGGTGTCTGATAGCGCTTCCTTAGAACGTAGGCCGATTGACACTATAAGAGCATTAATAAGGCTTAGGGGAGCAACTAGGGAATCAAGGAAGCTGACCATATCGCTGCGAGCGTAAAGAGTAATATCGGACATTTCCACCAGCGGAGAGCTTTCTCCGTCGGTAAGTCCTATAGTGGTGGCACCGGCATTTTTGACAAAGCGCATGGCCTTGACTGTGCGGTTGGAATAGCGGGGATAGCTGATGCCGATGAAAACGTCCCCCTTCCCAATGCGAAGTACCTGCTCAAAAATCTCACATACGGCAGTGTCATGAAGAAGATAGACATTGTCACGCAGAATGTTGAGATAATAGCCCATAAAGCTTGCAAGAGCCGTTGATGAACGCATGCCCACTATGTATACGTGCTTTGCATTAATAATCGCATCCACCGCAGCGTCAAAGCTGGCCCTGTCGATTTCGTCAATGGTTTTCTGGAGCTTCTCCATATCGGCAGAGAGAACCGCTTTTAAGACGTTGGCTTCATTAATAAGCTCCTTTGCCACCTCTATGCGCTGAACGGAGGTTAGGCGGTTTCTTATCATCTCCTGCAAAGCCTTTCGCATTCCCGGATAACCGTCGTAACCAAGCTCGGCAGCAAATCGGACAACTGTTGACTCGCTCACGCCTACGGTTATACCCAGCTTTCCTGCGGTCATAAATGCAGCCTTGTCGTAGTTTTCCAAAATATATTTTGCAATACGGCGCTGCCCCTTTGAAAAGGCCACGCTGCCTTTTTCTATTACTGCTAATACGTCTTTATCCATTTTTACACATCTCCGTTATAATTGCGGTAAAACCGTTACACTCATAATAATACTAAACACAATAAAAACGCAAGCAAATTGAAGGATAAAAATAATTCGTCTTGCATTTTTAATAGTATTTAACTAAATTGCCTTGGAATTTGTGTGTTTTTGCAAGCTTGCAATTTCCTTTGCATTCAAAACACGCCATTTCCCCGATGGCAAAGTACCCAGATTTACGCCGCCCTCAGAAACCCTTTTAAGACGAAGGACACTAAGACCCGACTTTTGGCACATTTTGCGAACCTGGCGATTTCGTCCTTCAGTTATAGTAATTGAGACCAACGCACCCTTCTCATCGTCATCAAGAAGCTTAATTCTTGCCGGCTTTATTGGTTTTCCGTCTATATCCATGGGAGCGGATAGCAGGGCGAGAGCATTATTCAGGTCATCTCCCCTCACGCGGGCATGGTAGGTTTTTGGTACCTCATTAGAGGGATGCATCAGACGGTTTGCAAGCTGTCCGTCGTCAGTTAAAATCAAAAGACCCTCCGAGTCAATGTCAAGGCGTCCCACGGGAAAAACACGGGTTCCCACGTCGGCAGTAAGATCCACAACGGTTTTGCGCCCGCGTTCATCGTTTAGGGTGGTTACATAGCCCCGCGGCTTATTAAGCATTATGTAGGTCCTCCCCACCTGGCGGTTGAGAGGAATGTTGTCAATGGTTATTTGGTCGCGCTCATCGTCGGCGCTTTGGCCAAGGCCTGCAATAACGCCGTTTATGGCCACGCGGCCTTCACTAATTAAAACCTCTGCCTTGCGTCGTGAGCAATAGCCCGAGGCGGAAATAATCTTTTGTATACGCATTTGCATGGCTTCACACTCCTATTATTTAATAACTGAAAACATAGCTGTATTTGTTGCCCATAAGCCAAGCCCGGCGCAGGCGCTGCCAGGGATTTATCACCTCGTCATAAGACACGGGAATGTTCTCCTCATACAACAGCGGAAATTCGCCCACCAATACGCCGTCAGCAGTGATAAAGGCCCGTCCCGCACAGTCATTTTCCTTAATACCTGCATAAACAAACTCAGGCAGTTCAAGGCTTAGAGCAAGCTTTGCTTCTTTTTTTACCAGAACACTGCTTTCACAACGGCAGCAAATGCCAACGCTGTCCTTTTCCCCAGATATAACCGGAAGCCGGCATACGCTGCCAAGGGGCATAGTGCGGACATATTTGAAGGTATTAAAGGCCCATTCGTACATTGCACGGTGGTCATCCCAATCATCCGGATCTGAAAGCGTTACACAGATAACACGGAAGCCATCACGCTCGGCACATGAAACGAGGCTTCGCCCCGCCGCCATGGTGTAGCCGGTTTTACCGCCAAGCATGCCATTAAAGCTCCAAAGAAGTCTGTTGTGGTTAATAAAGGAGCGGTCGCCCACTGTGTAGTTTTTTGTGGAGATAATTTGTTCAAATAGAGGAATCTCCATGGCTGTGCGCATAATTTCAGCTAAATCCGCAGCTGAGGAATAGTGCCCTTGGGCGTCAAGTCCGTGGGGGTTTTTAAAGGAGCTGTTTTGCAGCCCCAGTTCCTGGGCTCTTTGGTTCATGAGCTCGCCAAAGGCCTCTATGCTGCCGGAGCAGTGATCAGCCAAAGCCACCGCTGCGTCGTTTCCCGAAACCAGCAGAAGACCATAAAGCAGGTCCCGGACAGTCCATTTTTCCCCGCCCCGCAGATACATGGATGAGCCTTCAACGCTAGTAAATTCGGGCTTGATTTCTACAATGTCGTCGGGGTTGCAGTTTTCCAGCACAACAAGAGCCGTCATAAGCTTTGTTGTGCTGGCAATGAGCATTTGCTCGTTGCCATTTTGCTGAAAGAGGATCTGCCCCGAATCGGCATGCAGCAGTATTGCTGAAGCCGCAGAGTTATCCGGCGCGGCCTCGGCTTTTAAAGGGAAAAGAGCTGCCAAAAGAAAAACTAATATGATAATTCGAGGAAGGTTTTGTCTCAAAATAAGCACCACCCTTCGTTTAATTGGGCAGTGCTTATTATTGACAGGGAAGGAATTTTTTATTCTGTGGGTGCCTTAGCTTCTAAACTTGTCCACCATTTGCTGAACTTTATCTATGATCTCTGGAGCCAGATCCACAACTCTGTCCAGAGTGGAACTGGCAGGGGGCTCAATATTGATCATCTTCACAACACCATTTGCAATGGTTAAAAAACCAATTGGTTCAATTTTAACGCCTGCACCGCCGCCGCCGCCAAAACCCGCGCTTTCCTTTATGGGAAAATCAGCTCCGCCGCTGGTGAAGCCAAATGTCACCTTGGAAATCGGAATAATAGTAATATCGTCGGGGGTTGTTATTGGATTTCCTACTATGGTGTTCACATCCACCATTTCGCTTATCTTGCTGAGAGTTGTATCCATCAGGTCTCCGATAGGGTGTCTTTCCATTATTGTCAGTCCTTTCAGTTGATGGGTGCCCGCTTTTTAAAGCTGCACTCTTTCTTCTTTTTCAGCTTAAAAAATTCTATTCCGGTTATAGCTGCAACGTATAGTATCTCCCAAATTTGAATGCTGGCGGTTATCCAAAAGTTAACGGCAGTTTTATCAGCCAAATAATTACAAGAGACACCAAAATCTCGCTCAGTAATGTTAAATATTTTTTCTGCCAGTTGTATTGCTGAATAAAAAGTAGCGGTTACTGCACCATAGCTTATAGCGGTTTTAAAAGGATCGTCAGCCGCTATAGTAAGATGAATAGAAAGATAATCAACCGTAAGCTTACGACGAAAACGCCCCAGAGCCTTTAAGCCCAACTTAATCAGCGTAATAATATATTCCTTCGTCATTCTCGGCTTTTTTGGTTTTTCCTCTTCATGAGGAAGATCGGCTTTTTTCATAAGCTTTTTGGGCTTTTTCGCCTTGGACTTTATAAGCTTCGACATAAGCCCACCCGCCGGAACAGCCCTGATATTTAAGGGTCCTATGCGAATGTAAAGCTTAAATCCGTCGGCGTTATAGCCCCCGTCCACTCCCACCGGCAGTAGGCCGATTACAATAAGGACGAGAAGGATTATAAGAAGTGCTTTCAAGGCGTCACCCCTTTCGGATTGACCTTTTAAAGAGCTTATACTTCAATGGTCATTTGGCGGTTATCTTCGCCTTTTAAGTTTTTAATAACCCTGCTAAGCTGGGCAATTCCCTCATCGGAGCTCATATCGGGAAGCTTAGGCAGGTCACTTATATCAGTTATGCCCATTGTTCGTAAGAATAACTCAGTTGTGCGATAAATTGAGGGGCGTCCGGTTACGTCCAGCTTGCCGCAGCTTTCTATGAGTCCTCTATCAATTAGCAGGCCCATGGTATATGAGCTGTCCACACCACGCACCTGATCAACATATGCTCTTGTAACCGGCTGGAAGTAGGCACATATTGCAAGCACCTCCAAGGCCGACTGGCTAAGCTTTGGCGGCTTGCGTCGCTCAAGGGCACGAACAATATCCTGCGCATGCTCAGGAGCAGTGCAAAGCTGCAGGGAGTCTCCCATGCGAACCAGCCGAAATCCACGGCGGTCATAGCTGTATTCATCAGAAAGCTTTTTGGCGCTTGCAAGTATCTCCCATGTGTCCATACCCAGTACAAGGGCAATCCTAGCGGCGGGAACCGGCTCGCCGGCAGCAAAGAGAATGGCTTCAATTTTAGATTCTATTTCCTTATTATCCATTCATAATTCTCACTTATTCAGAGGTAAACTCCGTTAATTCCACGGGAGCATCGCTGACATAATAAACCGTAAGCTCCCCATCATTCTTGTGTATTTCAATATTTCCCATGCTGCACAGCTCCAAAACAGAGATGAAGGTGGCTATAAGCTCGCTCCGACTACGGCTCATCTGGTAGAGCTGCTTAAGGGTTTTATTATGGCCGGATTTTAGAAGAGTTATGATCTGTTCGCTCTTTTCCCGCACGCCGAAAACTATACGCTTAGGTACCAAAATCTCATTTTTGGGAGCAAGTCCCCCACTGCTGCGGGAAAAAATGGAGGCAAGTGCTTCAATAAGCTCATGGGGCTCATGACTGTAACGATATTCGGCGCTGCCCATAGTCTTTAACGGCTCGGCGGGCTTGGAAAACATAAGAAGTCCAAGTTCTGACATACGCAAAAGCTCGGGAGTAAGGGCCTTGACGCTCATGTATGCATCGTGACATTTCAGTTGCTCAAGGGAGTTTATTAGTTCCTCTAATTCCGATACTTCTTCCTCTCCTGCCAAAAGGGTTCGGGTTTTGATGTAAACCAAATGAGAAGCCATCTGGACAAATTCGCTGGCTATTTCCAAATCCATCTGCTGCATTTGATTAATATACTCGATGTACTGATCGAGTATATCAGAGATGCGCAGGTCGCGAATCTCAATTTTATTTTTGGAGAGGAGCATTAAAATGAGGTTAAGGGGACCGCTAAAGTCCTCCATTTCGTAACGGGTTTTAACGATGCCCTCCAAATGAAAGGTGGGATTATCCATGTTTCCTCCGGCTGCCGCAGATGCGACAAAACACTATGCAGTTAATGAGAACACCCAGATGACAATGTTATATAATCGGTTGAATACGCCGGTGGTGACTGTTGAAAACAGGGACGTTAAAATCTCTGTTGTGCTAACTATAATAATAAGGATTATAATACCATAGCGCTCGTAACGCATGAGCTTGCTGTATGCCCCGTCCGGCAGAAAAGAAAAAACTACCTTTGAGCCGTCCAGCGGCGGGATGGGGATGCAGTTAAAAATGGCCAGTGCGCAGCTTAAGTAAGCCGTGGTAATAAGAGCACTCATGATCATCTGCCCGGTCTGTCCCATCGCATACAGCGACTTATATGCCAGGCCGTAAATTATCATAATAATCACAGCTAGTATAATGTTTGAAACCGGACCCGCAAGGGCGGTGATGGCCATTCCGGATTTAGGGTGCTTAAAGTTATTCATATTAACCGGCACAGGCTTAGCCCAGCCAAAGTGAAGGAATATCATCATAATAAGGCCAACTATGTCTATATGCTTCAAGGGGTTGAGCGTTAAACGGCCAGCGTTTTTTGCGGTGTTATCGCCCAATTTGTAGGCAACGAAGCCGTGGCTTAGTTCATGGAAGGTGATACAAAGCAAAGCGGGTATTATAGAGATAATTATTTTTGTAAGAACGCTCCAGTCAAGGCCTGTCCAAAAAGATTTTAGCGTTTCTATGATTGCACCTCCCTTAGCAACTGGACTACTGTTATTTATTTCTTTATTATAGCAAACAATATGAATAAACGCAAGAGAGCCAAGGGGCTGACCATAGATAAAATACTATTGTCTGCCTCCCGGCTCTCTGTATTCTTACCGTCTGACGTAGGAAAGGATTTCCGTCATCAGTTCATCACGACCCGTTCCCTTTTCTGCAGAGAAGGGAATTATTCTCACAGTCTCCGGAAGCTCCAAGGTCTGATGAATTACTGAAAGATTAGGTTCTATTTCCGTTTTTTTGAGTTTGTCGACTTTATTGGCAACCACCACCATGGGACACTCTGTGGCTTTAAACCAACTTGCCATAGTAATATCGTCGGCGGTGGGCTTATGGCGGGAATCAACAATCATTACGCCAAGAGTAATAAGGTCGTTACGGGCAAAAAATTGCTCCATAAGGCGGCCCCAGCGGTCTTTTTCTGCTTTTGAAACCTTTGCATAGCCATAGCCGGGCAGGTCCACAAAATACGCCTTTTTATCAATAAAAAAGTAATTTACATGGACGGTTTTACCGGGAGACTGTCCAACACGGGCAAAGTTTTTGCGGGTCAAAAGCCTATTTATCACTGAGGATTTCCCCACGTTAGACTTGCCGGAAAAAACGATTGTGGGCATCGTTGCAATGATAAAATCCTTAGGGCTGGCAGCAGATTTGATAAACTCAGCATTATTAATATTCATTGAGCACCTACTGCTTTACTGCGGTGGAGCAAATGGTTTTACTCTCCCGGACAGGCGCAACACCGTCCTCAGAGAGAATTTCCACGTGCTCGCTTTGCTTAATCTCACGGTTAAGCGCAATGCTTAACACCTTGTCAATATGGTCAGTTACAACAAAGTTCAAAGCGGAGCGAACTGTTTGGTCTATATCTTCCAGGTCCTTTTCGTTGTCAGCGGGGATTATGACAGTTTTTATGCCGCTTCGCAATGCTGCCATGGTTTTTTCCCGCAGGCCGCCTATAGGCAGCACCCTGCCGCGAAGGGTTATTTCGCCGGTCATGGCAACATCACGGCGGACAGGGGTTTTTGTAAGGGCAGAAATAAGAGCTATGCACATGGTAATACCAGCGGAAGGGCCGTCCTTAGGTATGGCCCCCTCCGGGAAATGGATGTGGATGTCTTTGGTTTTATGAAAGTCCGGAGATATGCCCAATGCATCTACGCGGCTGCGGATATATGAAACCGCCGCTTTTGCCGACTCCTTCATAACGTCGCCCAAATTGCCCGTAAGATCAAGCTCGCCGGAACCTTCAAGGATACTTACCTCAACATCAAGAACAGTGCCGCCCACAGAAGTCCAAGCTAGGCCTCGCACAAGTCCCACTTCATCAGCGGGGGCAAGGGTGTCGGGCTTATACTTGGCCGGGCCGAGTATATCCTGAAGCATACCGGCCTTAATACTTAATGATTTACACTGCCCGTCAGCAATGCGCTTAGCGGTTTTTCGGCATAGGGCAGCCAATTGGCGCTCAAGAATTCGAACGCCGGATTCTTTGGTGTATTCTTCTATAAGTTCCCTCACTGCGTCGTTGCTGATTTTAAGCTGTGTAGCGGAAAGGCCGTGCTTCTTGCGCTGCTTAGGCAGGAGGTGGCCATTGGCAATCCTAAGCTTTTCCTCGTCGGTGTAACTGGATAGCTCGATAACCTCCATGCGGTCAAGAAGTGCTCTGGGAATAGTATCAGTGGTGTTCGCAGTAGTGATGAAAAGGGCATTTGAGAGGTCAAAGGGTATCTCCAAATAATGGTCGCGGAAGGCATAATTCTGCTCGGCATCCAAGGCTTCGAGAAGCGCTGCTGCAGGGTCGCCGCGGTAATCGCTGGCTAATTTATCAATCTCATCAAGAAGCATCAAGGGGTTAGAGCTTTTTGCCTGAGTAAGCCCTGCAATTATGCGGCCGGGCATGGCGCCAATATAGGTTTTGCGGTGACCGCGAATTTCTGCCTCGTCATGAACTCCGCCAAGAGAAATCCTGGCAAGCTTTCGGTTTGTGGCCTTGGCTATGCTTATGGCAATACTTGTTTTGCCTGTGCCCGGGGGGCCGACTAAGCACAGCACCGTACCTTTAAGCTCGGGAGCGAGTTGACGCACAGCAAGATGCTCAATAATTCTATCCTTGACCTTCTCCAGTCCGAAGTGGTCATTATCAAGAATCTTGCGCGCCTTAGTGATGTTAATAGTTTCGCGAGTAGATTTGTTCCAGGGCAGGTCAAGACAGGTATCAAGATATGCGCGGATAACAGCGCTTTCCGAGGAGCCAAAGGGCTGTTTCGAAAGGTGTGACAGCTCCTTTAAGAGCTTCTCTGTTATCTCATCGCTAAGATTAAGAGAAATGATTCTTTTGCGGTATTCCCGCAAATCATTCATGGAATCATCCTGCTCGCCCAACTCCGCCTGAATAAGCTTTAGCTGCTCGCGGAGATAAAACTCCTTCTGGTTGCGGCGCATCTGCTCCTGTGTTCGCTCATTCAAGTCCTGCTCAATGGATAAAATCGCTACTTCACGGGCTAGAAAGCGATTAAGCAGCGAAATTCTCTGAAGCGGCCGAGCCTCCTCCAAAACCTGCTGCTTTTTGTCCGGACGCATATATATATTCTGGGTGATGTAGTCAGCTACAAAGCTCGGGTCATCGGAGCCTGCAATTTTTGAAAGCATTTCCGGCGGAAGGGAACCGATTTGGTGGGCATAGTCGTCAAAAAGCGTTACACACTGACGGATAAGAGCTTCAGCCTTGGTGCGCGAGTATTTTGTGCTCTCCTCCAAGGGTGCAACTTCCGCAAAGTTGTATTGTTCGCCAGATGCAAAGTTAACTAGGCGCGCACGGCGAATACCCTCCACAAGCACACGAATACCATCTGTTCCTGGTATGCGAAGAAGCTGCTTTATTATGCAGAGAGTTCCCACTTGGTAGAGATCATCCTTTGTGGGAAGCTCCTTCGAAATGTCATTTTGAGCGATAATAAAAATAATGCGGTTGGTGCTCATGGCTGCCTCGAGGGCGGCAACGGAGCGGTTTCGTACCACATCAAAGTTTATAATCATAGCGGGAAACACAGAGAGTCCGCGCATGGGCAAGAGAGGATATCCCTCAAGCTCCGGAGCATTTATTATTCCGTTCATTTTGTCCTCCTTTCGAGGGCTTTTAAAAGAGCCGCACAGCATGTGCGGCTCTTTTAATAATGGCACATACGCAGAGATTGTATCATTTATGGTATTCGCTTATGCGCCTTTTTTGTGCACGATGGGCGAAGTGCCGCTTTTTACACAATCTGCTGTAATAACCACTTGAGTAATACTGGGGTCCGAGGGTGCGGCATACATAACGTCTGTCATAATGTTTTCCATAACGCTTCTAAGGCCGCGGGCGCCTATCTCCATATCAATTGCTTTGTCAGCAACAGCTTCAAGGGCGTCATCCTCAAAAATCAGCTCAACCTGGTCGTAGCCCAAAAGTGCCACGTACTGCTTGGTTAAAGCGTTTTTCGGCTCCGTTAGTATGCGGATAAGGTCCTCCTTCTTAAGGGATCCCAGTGGAGCAATAATCGGCATGCGGCCAATAAGCTCAGGTATAATTCCGAACTTCATAAGGTCGTGAGGTTGAATTTCTTGCATTGTTGCGCCCACGTCGCGCTCTTTTTTGCTCTTAATTTCCGCGCCAAAACCCATGCTCTTTCTGTTTAAACGTTTTTCAACGATTTTCTCAATTCCGTCAAAGGCACCGCCGCAGATAAAGAGAATATTAGTTGTATCTATTTTTATAAACTCCTGATGAGGGTGCTTGCGTCCTCCCTGAGGGGGAACGTTGGCCACGGTGCCTTCAAGAATTTTCAAAAGAGCCTGCTGAACACCTTCACCGGAAACATCACGGGTGATGGAGGTGTTTTCACTTTTACGGGATATTTTGTCTAGCTCGTCAATATAGATGATGCCGTGCTGAGCCTTTTCAACGTCAAAATCCGCCGCCTGCAAAAGGCGGAGCAAAATGTTCTCTACGTCCTCGCCCACATAGCCGGCCTCTGTGAGGGTTGTTGCGTCAGCTATTGCAAAAGGAACATCAAGCATCTTAGCCATGGTTTGGGCAAAAAGGGTTTTGCCGCTGCCGGTGGGACCCACCAGAAGTATATTGCCCTTTTGAAGCTCAATATCGTTGGCTTTGCCGTAAAGAATGCGCTTATAGTGGTTATAAACCGCAACTGATAAAGTTACCTTTGCTTTTTCCTGGCCTATGATGTATTCATCAAGGGCCTTGCGGATTTCTGCAGGTTTGGGAAGGTTTGCCTGATTCAGACCAAAATGGCTGTAATCAGGCCCGGTGATGCTCTCACCGTTATCGGAGGTGTAGTTATCGTCAATAATGCTCATGCATAGTCGAACGCATTCATCGCATATATATGAGCCGTTACCGGCTATCATACGCTCAACCAAAGGCTGGGGCTTGCCGCAAAAGCTACACTTAATATTGTTGTTTTCTTCAAACTTAGGCATACTGTCCTCTTTATTGATTAATTGAATGCTGAGGCATTACTGGCGGCTATAGATTACCTTATCAATTAGTCCGTATTCAATAGCCTCCTCAGCGGTCATGAAGTTGTCGCGCTCGCAGTCGTTGGTGACAACTTCAAGGGGCTTACCTGTGTTTCTGCTCAAAATTTCGTTCATACGCTTCTTAATGGTCTCCAACCGCTTAAGGTGGATGGCCATATCGGTGATTTGGCCTTGGGTTCCGGCAGAGGGCTGGTGAATCATTATTTCGGAGTTAGGAAGAGCAAGTCGCTTTCCCTTGGCCCCGGAAGAGAGCAGGAACGCTCCCATGGATGCGGCAAGACCAATGCATATGGTGGAAACATCGGGCTTAATATACTGCATTGTGTCGTATATCGCCATTCCTGCAGTAACGGCACCGCCGGGACTGTTTATATAGAATTGTATGTCCTTGTCCGGGTCCTGTGCTTCAAGATATAAAAACTGGGCAACGATAAGACTGGCGGTTGTGTCGTTGACTTCTTCGGAGAGCATTACTATGCGGTCGTTGAGAAGTCTTGAAAAGATATCGTAAGAACGTTCTCCGCGAGAGGTCTGCTCAACAACATAGGGTACTAAACTCATTTGTGCATTCTCCTTTTCACAATTACTCAAAAACATATCCATATTATCCCCCAATTATACCGTTGGCCGCTTAGCCGGACAGCATTGTATGCGTGAGGGATTTATTCGGTGTCTGCCTTCGGGGCAGCCTTTTTCTTTGCCGCCTTGGGGGCTTCTTTGCCTTCGGGGGCATCTGCCTTCTTGGTAGTTTTCTTTGCGGCAGGCTTTTTCTCTGCCTTCTCATCCGCCGCTTCTTGATTATCTACATCGTCGGTCTTCTTGGTGGTCTTTTTAGCGGAAGGCTTCTTGGCAGTCTTCTTCTCTTCTTTCTCGCCCTCCTCAGGAGCACCGGCAACAGCGGTTTCAAGGATAAGGTCGCTAGCCTTCTTCTTAGCCATATCCTCTCGCATTGAGTCTGCGGGGATGGTGGTCTTTATTTGCTCAACTGTTGTGCGATAGCTTTCGGCTATCTTTTCAATGGTTTCATCTAACTCAGCATCGGTAACTTCAATGTTCTCAGCCTTCACAACTGCCTTGAGTAGGATTTCGGTCTTAACCTGAGCCTCGGCCTGAGGACGAAGCATATCCTGGAAGCCTGCAAGATCCATTCCGGTCATGCGGATATACTCCTCAAGCCGGATGCCCTGAGACATGAAACGCTGATCATAATCGCTCATAATGTTAAGAAGCTGTTCTTCGATCATGGTTTCGGGTATGTCGCAGGTCATGTTGTTGGCAGCCTTTTCAAGGACCTTGTAGCCAAAGGCCTCCTCAACGGCCTTGTCGCGCTGGGTGGTAAGCTCTTCCCTGATGGCAGTCTTGTATTCATCCATTGTGTCAAACTCAGAAACGTCCTTTGCAAACTCGTCGTCCACATTGGGAAGCTCAGTTTCCAGAACGTCGTGTACCTTGACCTTAAATACAGCGTCTTTGCTTGCCAGATCAGACTGATAATCTTCTGGGAAAGTGATGTTAATGTCCTTTTCGTCGCCGGACTTCATCCCAACAAGCTGCTCTTCAAAACCGGGAATAAACTGGCCGGAGCCAAGCTCCAGACTATGGTTTTCGGCTTTGCCTCCGTCAAAACGCTCACCGTCAAGGTAGCCGTCAAAGTCAATAACTGCGGTATCACCAATTTTTGCCTCACGGTCAACGGAAATCTGGCGGGAGTTGCGATTTCGCATTTCTTCGATATATTTGTCGACGTCAGCTTCGGTGATGGTTTTGTCCTCCTTGGGAGCCTCAACACCCTTATATTGTCCGAGGGTCACCTCGGGATAGAGAGCGGTTGAAAAGTCAATGGTGAGAACCTTATCGTCGTCAATATTGGCAGCGGTCAGCTCAGGACGTCCAACAGTTTCAAGCTTCTCCTGCTCAGTAGCAAACTTGAAGGCTTCTGGTGCTATGCCCTCGATGGCATCATCATAAAAAACACTTGCGCCGTACATGCCCTCTATGACCATTCTGGGTGCTTTGCCCTTGCGGAAGCCGGGAACTGTAATTGTCTTCTTGTTTCTCAAATATGCGTCATTTACAGCCAGATCAAATTCGTCCTTATTGATCTCAACCTGAAAAGTGATTGCATTTTTTTCTTTATTTTCGATGTTTTTGACGAGCATTGGGTTTATTCCTCCTACTATTTCCATCGGCATAGTATCCGATGCTAACAAATTACATAAGCTGTATTGTAACAGATGTATACATTAATTGCAAACACTTTTTGTGAACTTTTTCATTAATGCTCAGGGTAAAACCAATTGTGGCTTAAAGCTTACATGGTCGGCTGATACCATACGATAATACACGCCCCTGTATTCTCCCTCAAATACATTGCGCAGACTGTGCCCGTGGATGTGGCCGGCATAGCAGCTTTTCACATCGTATCGCAAGAATAGCGCGAGTATCTCCTCGCAGGTGTAACTGCCGAATTTCGGAGGGTAATGTAAAAATACGTGCTTTTCTCTGTCTCCAGCCGCTTTAAGGGAGGTCTCAAGGCGAATAAGCTCGCGGTTAATTATCTTTTTATCGTGGGCTGAACCAGTTTCCTCTTCGTAAAACCAGCCACGAGTGCCGCAGATGGCGGCATTTTCTCCGTAGGGGAAAAAGTTATTATTGAGGATATCAATAGAAGTGATACCCTGGGCGGCAAAAAAAAACTTAGCCTTTGTAGCCGTTGTCCACCAATAGTCATGGTTTCCCTTAAGAACGATTTTTTTGCCAGGAAAGCTGTCAATCAGCTTAAAGTCCTCCCGTGCCTCATCTAAATTCATGCCCCATGTCAAGTCGCCACAGATAACCGTAGTATCATCATCCTTGAGGGTAGAAAAACCATCAACAAGACGTTGGGTGTGGTTTTCCCATGCGGGGCCGAAAATGTCCATGGGTTTATTGGAGGTAGTAGATAGGTGCAGATCACCTATTGTGTAAAGAGACATAGCTCACTCCCGAATAAATAATGCTTAAACGAAAATACTAACTTCATCCGGCAGAGCCGGAAAACACACTATGGAGGCAGATTAATTGAACAGTAACTACAAAAGCGGAAGCAGCGGAGGAGATTGCATCAACGGAGTTTCCTGTGATGCATCCAACTGCATCTATCACACACCGGGCAACTACTGCAAGGCGCAGCGTATCAGAGTTGAAAATGAAAATGCGGAAATGAAGGTAGAAACCTTCTGCTCAACCTTTGCCCCCAAGGATAGCCTTAGTTAAATTATGGGCGGCTTTGCCGCCCATACATATTATTTTATCAGGAAGTTCCTGACCACCTCGCTCATTTTCTCCTTGGGTGTGCACTGTTTAAATCTGATTTCCCGCTTATCAAGGCCCGTCAGCGGTGCGGGGATCTTAACATTGCTGACCTTTTCCAAAGTCTCAATAAGCTGCGCCCCGGGAAGTGAATTCTCTTCACCCAGAGCCTTAAGAACGCTGTCAGAAAATTTGAAGGGGCTGGCTGTGGAAATAATTACCGTGGGAAATCTGCCCTCTGCTGCCCGGCGCTTTTGCAACACCGCGTAGGCGGTGGCGGTGTGCGTATCTATAAGGTAGCCGTTCTTTTTATAAAGCTCATCTATTGCAGACATGGCCTCTTTATCCTCAGCATATCCGCAGTCGAAATCTGACTGAATGGCTTTTAAGGTTTCAGGAGAAACGAAATATTTGCCGGTGGTCTTCAAGTCGTTCATCCAGCCCTTAACAGAGTTTTCATCGGAGCACATAAACAGCAGACGCTCTAAGTTTGAGGACACCAGAATGTCCATAGACGGAGAAATTGTTGCGTGGAAGGGGCGCTTCTTATCATAAACTCCGGTGCTGATAAAGTCGGTTAAAACATTGTTACAGTTGGAGGCACAGATAAGCTTGCGAACGGGCAGGCCCATTTTTTTTGCATACCAGCCCGCAAGAATGTCGCCAAAGTTGCCGGTGGGAACGCAAAAGTCCAATTCCTCCCCCATTTTTATTTTACCCGCATTTACGCAGTCACAGTATGCGGAAAAATAATAGACCACCTGCGGAAGCAGTCTGCCCCAGTTAATGGAGTTGGCCGAGGACAGGAAAAAGCCGTTTTTATTAAGCTCGTCAGCAAAATCCTTGTCACTGAAAATCTTCTTCACACCGGTCTGGGCATCGTCAAAGTTTCCCTCAACAGCACAGACTCCAACGTTTTCGCCCTGCTGGGTGGTCATCTGAAGTCCTTGAACGTCGGATACACCGTCACGGGGATAGAAAACCATTATGGAAGTGCCGTCAACGTCGGCAAAGCCCTCAAGGGCGGCCTTTCCCGTGTCTCCTGAGGTGGCTACAAGAATGCATACCTTGCGTGTCTCGCCAAGCTTGGAAAGGGATGCTGTAAGAAGGCGGGGAAGCATTTGCAGAGCCATGTCCTTAAAGGCGCAAGTAGGGCCATGAAACAGCTCCAAAAAATAAGTCTCGTCATCTAAATAATGGGTGGGAGCTATTTCTTTGTTATCAAAATTGTCGGAATAAGCATCATTGACAAAGGCACGAAGCTCATCGGAATTGAATTCCTCAAGGTATTTGCCCATAATGAATACTGCGCGCTCCTTATAGTCCACATAACAGAGACTTTTCAGCTCAGATATGTTCACGGCGGGAATGGTCTCGGGTACAAATAGTCCACCGTCCGACGCAAGGCCCTGAGCTATAGCCTCCGCGGCGGTTGCAACATTTTTCTTGTCTCTGGTGCTGTAATACTTCATGTTGGGTGCTCCTTACTTACTCAAATGCATTTTCTATATGGTTAATAGTAATCCTTTTGGATTTTGGGCCATCGGGGGCGTAGATTTCAATGACATCAAAGCGCGGCTGTAGCTCTGTTTGGTTTTTTGAGAGCCATAATGAGGCGGTTTTAATTATTCTCAGTTGCTTTGCACGGGTTACAAATTCTCTTGCCTGGGCAAAGCTTGCGTTCTTGCGAAGCTTTACCTCCACGAATACAATGAATTCGCGGTTTTTGGCGATAATGTCTATCTCACCCATGCGGCATGTATAATTTGCGGCTACCAGCTTATAGTGCTTTTCCTTCAAATACTCCCCTGCCGTCTGCTCACCCCAATGTCCTACAAGGCGTGCTTCCATCACTTTTCCTCTCCATGCAGTCCTTTTTTTAAAAAGGACAGTCTATGGATGGGTGATGGCCCGTGCTCACGCAAAGCGGCGTAATGGGCGGCGGTACCGTAACCCTTGTGCTTTGCAAAGCCGTATTGAGGATAAAGCTTGTCCATCTCAGTCATATAGTGGTCACGGCTTACCTTTGCTAAAATTGATGCGGCGGCTATGTTTGCGCTAAGCGAGTCCCCCTTCACCACAGTTTTATTGGGGATTGAAATGCCGGCGTTTCGGTTGCCGTCAATAAGCGCAAAGGCAGGGCTGAGAGAGAGCATATGTATTGCCCTGTCTATGGCCTTTAATCTTGCGCAGAGAATGTTAATCTGTTCGATTTCCTCCACAGCTATGCTGGCAATGGCATAGGCAAGAGCTTTGTCGGTTATAGTGCCGAAAAGCTGCAGACGCTTTTTTTCGGAAAGCCGCTTGGAATCGTTTAGACCTTCAATAACAAGCTCCGGCGGCAAAATAACAGCAGCAGCGTACACCGGGCCGGCTAAAGGTCCGGCTCCGGCTTCATCACAGCCGCAAATCGGGGCTATCCCCTGCGCCATCAGCTCGCGCTCAATTGTCCATAAATCCGTTGGCTCTTGCTGCTTCATTATTATTTACCTGCCGTTTCTGGTCGCTCTAGGGAAATTCTGCCCAGTCTGCCGTCACGAAACTCATCGAGCAACACGGCGGACATGCGCTCTAAGTCGTATTCCCCCTTGGATAAGAGAAATCCGCGCTTTTTGGCGGCCTCCTCCAAAAGCTCGAAGCCGTTGGCCTCAGGGTCGGGGGTGAATTTGTAGCGCTGCTCTATGCTTTGCGGGTAAGTTTCCCTCAGTCTGAGCATAAGGTTTGAACTGAGTGTTTCGCGGTCTAGTATATCGTCTCTTATAGCTCCGGTGAAGGCAAGGTTTTCTCCGACAATCTGGCTATCAAATCGGGGCCAGAGAATACCCGGAGTGTCCAGCAGGTCAAGGCCTTTGCCAACACTTATCCACTGCTTGCCCCGTGTAACGCCGGGTCTGTCAGAGGCGGCGGCCGCTTTCCGACCTGCGACTTTATTGATAAAGGTAGATTTGCCGACATTTGGTATGCCCAGGATCATAGCCCGCAACGGACGCGTTGCCTGACCTTTAGCAGCGTATTCGGCAAGTTTATCTTTGAGGATTTGGCCAATTGCAGAGGAAAAGCCGTTTACACCCTTGCCACTTTTGCAGTCGGTTTCCAGAACCGGTAGGCCCAGGGATTTAAAGTGACTTCTCCACAGAGTTGTTACGGCGGGGTCCGCCTGATCAGCACGATTTAGGATAATCAGCCGGGGTTTTGAAGCTATCAGCCTGTCTATGTCCGGGTTGCGGCTGGAATAAGGTATGCGTGCATCAATAATCTCACATACAGCGTCTACAAGCTTGATATTTTCCCCTATCATGCGCTCGGCCTTGGTCATGTGACCGGGGAACCACTGAATGTTCATTTCTTCAGACATTTTTTCTTCCTGTTTCTAATCATAGTAGGGGTTTCTAAATTAACTGAAAGTCGCTTACGGGGAAAAGGCGCAAAAGCACCTTGCCGAGAATATAACGTTTGTCAACGCAGCCTATAGTGCTATCACGGCTGTCGGTTGAATGGTTGCGGTTATCGCCCATTACAAAAACCTGTCCCTCAGGAACGGTTATCATTCCGTCAAAGTCTATACGCTGATATGTGGGCTCAGCTATATACGGCTCCACCTGTGGAACGCCGTCAACATAAACAACGCCCGCATCAAAGTCAATATCCACGGTCTGACCTTCAACAGCAATCACACGCTTAATAATTGGTTCATCCTGAAACTGGAGCTTTCGCAATACAACAATATCTCCCTGTTCAGGCTTAAAGAGGATTTTTGATATGATGACCTTGTCTCCGTTGTGAAAGGTAGGCACCATAGAAGAACCAATTATGCCAATTATACGGGCGAAAAAAGCAAAAGTGATTACGCAGATTATAAGTGCGGAAACAAGGCATTGCAGCCAGTCATAAACCTCACTGCTTGCGGTAGTTGCCCCACCGTCGGACTTTTGCTTAGTGTTTGCGCGAATGCGTCTTGTTCTTCCCGCCCTTTCCGCTGCCGCTTCTTCGGCAAAAAAGCGCTCGTAGTCGAACTGTTCTTCCTCGCTCTTATTTTCTGAGCTATTATGTTCCTTATTCAAAAAAGGGACCCCCTTTAGTTGCTTTCATGTTATTTCTTTTTAAGTATATTATACAGTAATTTAACAAAATTAAGCAAGTCATTTTTGTAAATAATTTATACATCCGTAAGAAGCTATACATAGCACAGGTTTTGTATCCCCTATAAATAACGGCACCCGCTGTTTTTGCGGATGCCGTTTAGAAATCTAAGCCAGCGTTATCAAAGCCTGACTTTCAAATATATATACTTAAACAATTCTATTTTAATATCAACATTTATGGTATTTCGGTGTCCTGCGGAGAACAAATCCGTAACGGCGTGGCAGGATCAACGGGCGATTTGATTTTAATCGCAAATGAGTTGCCCTCATTTATATCCTTATCCGTTACCATATGAATATCAAGGAGCTTATCAATCTTATATCCTGTTTGCAAATAGTTTACCTTTGCCAATGCACGGTTCCATCCATCCAGCCAGTTTTCTAATGCCGACTGCTGATAGCTGTTTTGCTCCTTGATATGAAGCAGCAGGTCAATATCGCTGCCCATACCAGCCTCGCCCGTATTGGTGCTTCCGAAAAGATAGATTTCCTTTACCCCAAAAGCCTCCATATCCAGCGAGTCTGCAATTTGCAGCGCCATAAAACGACGCCACTGCCAGTGGTTTTGTCTTTCATTATCCATCCAAAGAGGGGCCTGTGCGTCACTTTTTTCCAAATCCGCCCCGCTTGCCGACTCCGGATCGGTTAGAAATGCTACTGCCTGCTCCAAATCGGAATTCATGTGTATTGAAAGGCTTTGTCCAGAATAGTCTGCCGGTATATCAATAACCTTGATAACATTGGAAAGTCGGGCAAAAGGTGGCAAGAATACACCAAGGATATTTTTGCTGTTTCGGAAAAAACCTTCTTTAAATATTATACCCTTATCATCGGAAAAAAGCGGTAAATATACTATCCCGGATTCCACAAGGTCCTGGAAAAATTGTGTCCCGAAAGAAGGTTCGGGCAAGTAGGCTTGCTTCTTCTTGGCAAATTCAATTTCCACCGGTGAAAAAAGCAGAGGATAGTCATCCTTTACTCTGTCCACTGCTCTTGTCCCGAGCCCCATAACCATTTTAACAAGGCCGTCTTCCCGCTCAATGCGAGCCGACCAGCGCAAGAGATTATGGGAAAACGCAACACCGGAAAAAGCCAGCATATAATAATCCCCCACCCGGCTGCCAACAACCTCCTGAATTAGAATTCCCATTTGCTCGGCATAGTTTAGAAGCTCTTTTTCACGCCGGTACTCAATGGCATCGGGATTGTACATAGATGAATAAACCTCAAGGATTGCATCAATCAGCGCTTCAAGCCGCTCTGCCCTTGTGCCTTGGTTTGGTAAAAACAGGCTTTTGTATTTTCCGCTAAACACTCTTCCCGGCTTGTCCTCCAGCAAGGATGAAGAACGGACAATCAAAGGAACATCCCCCATCTCCTCCAAAACAACATGAAGCATTTTTACTGTATGTGGGGGCAGCTTGGCGTTTTTAATTTTGGATACAACGCTGTCGTAGGTTATTGGCAAATGCAGCAGTGAGTTGTATTTATAGGAATTGAATTCCTCTAAATTATTGTAATGCAGGAAGTCAACCATCTGGTCTGTGGCCAAATACCACGTGCGGGGAGTTTTTATATCAAGGAGCAAGGGTTCATCCGCAGCCGCATGACGGAGAATCTGTTTTGCGATGAAAAGTCCGGCTCCTTTACCTCCTATATTTCCATTGCTGTTATCGGAACCAATAATTCTTTCCAATATCGATTCAAAATCGGAAATATTAAGATTGTCAAGCACAAGGTTTATAACATTTTCGTCATTGGTAAGAAAACGGTGAGCAAGCTCGGCAATCAGCCATGTCTCTGTGGTGAAATATTAGAATTATCGCCTACAAGCTCGGTATATTTTCTCACAGCGTCTAATATTTCACTGACGCTTGCATCCTTGTTGTCAACCACCTTTACCAATGCAAGAACCCGCTGCTCCTTAAAGTTTGAATAATTGTATAATTGAAGTATTGGCCAGAATTTCAAAAAGAGATGTCTAATAGGCATCTCTTTTATATTTATATTTGATTATACCCAGCCGCGCAGCTTAACAGCTTCCGCTACCCGATTAATGGCAATGGTATATGCGGCGTCTCTCATATAGAGATCTTTTTCAACAGCAAGCTTATATACTGCGGCAAAGGCCTTGGTCATGCAATACTCTAACTTTTCAAAGACCTCCGCTATATCCCAGAAGTAGTTCATGCTGCACTGTACCTGCTCAAAATAACTGCAGGTTACACCGCCGGCATTACAAAGGAAGTCGGGCAGAAGTGTTATCCCCCGCTCACGAATCAGCGGATCGCAGTCGGGAGTGGTAGGTCCGTTCGCTGCCTCGCAGATAATTTTCACCTTTGAAGAGATCTCAGGAAGTACCGTCGGGGTAATTTGGTTTTCTAATGCCGCAGGAATGAGGATGTCCACATCCTGCTTAATCCAATCTTCGCCTGGAAGAACCTCATAACCTAATGCACTAGCCTTTTCCTTGTCAATGCTACCAAAGGAATCCTTAATAGCCACCAACTGTTCAATATCGCAGCCGCTTTCTTTCTTAAAAGTATATGACTTTGATTCGGCCTGATTCCAGCAGGATACAGCAATGACCTTGCCGCCCAGCTCAGTGTACATACGGGCAGCATACTCAGCCACGTTACCAAAGCCTTGTATACTTGCTGCAGTGGATTCAACCGGAATGTTCATTTCGCGCAACAGGTTTTTAAGCACGTATATAACGCCGTAGCCTGTAGCTTCCCTGCGGCCCAGTGAGCCGCCCATGCCTACTGGTTTTCCCGTGATCATGCTGGGATAGCGGCCTCCGGAAATTGTTTCGTATTCGTCAAGCATCCAAAGCATATGCTGACCATTTGTCATAACGTCAGGCGCGGCTACGTCAAGGTTAGGTCCAAGCTGCGTATAAAGCTGGCGAATATATCCCCGGCAAAGTCTTTCCTGCTCGGATTTTGAAAGGTTATGAGGCTCGCAAATCACGCCGCCTTTTCCACCGCCCAGCGGAATGTCCACAACTGCACATTTCCATGTCATCCACATGGAGAGGGCACGAACCGTATCGGCAGTTTCATGGGGATGAAAACGGATTCCACCCTTGGCCGGCCCCCTGGCGTCGTTGTGCCTGATACGAAAGGCCTTGAATACCTTGGTAGAGCCGTCATCCATTTTAACAGGGATATTAAATTGTGTTTCATACATGGGTTGACGAAGAAGCTCACAAGTGCCGCTGTCCAGTTCAAGGAGTGCAGCCACTTTATCAAATTGCTGTTGAGCACTTTCAAATGGGTTATAAACCGCTGTAGCCATGTTTTACCTCTCTTAATTAATTATATTTCAGAAAATAAAACGCCGAATAATCTATCTAATGATATTAGGCATAATAATACTATTATAAACCAATATTGTAAATAACACAACATCTTTATTTAGTGCATCACCTCATAACAGTGTTAAATACTGTTACACTGTATCATTGGGATATTACGTGCCGCGTAAGTTCAAATATGGGCCATTATCATAGTTTCGAGAACACCTGCTCCGTTTAAAGGCTTTAGGCTACATCGAAGAAACAGTCCTGGCATCAATTGCAGTCCAAACGCAATAGCACAAATAACAGGCCAGCCGTGCCAAGCATTGAGCTTGAAACGGCTGGCCTGTTTTCGCGCCACTTGAAGCTGTTACACAAGTTCTTTATAGCTCCTGTGTTAGCCCCAAAAATGGCTTTTCTTTTTGAAGTTAAACGCGCTCCTTGACCTTGGCCCTCTTGCCCACTCGGTCGCGGAGATAATAGAGCTTAGCTCTGCGTACCTTACCTCTACGAATGGTCTCAACTGAGACAATCGTGGGGGAATGTACGGGGAAAACCTTCTCACATCCAACATTATAGGAGATGCGGCGAACCGTGATGGTTTCGCTTATACCGCCGTGCTTTCTGGCAATGATAGTGCCGTCGAATGCTTGGTTTCTCTCGCGGTTACCTTCCTTAACACGAACGATAACGCGAACAGTGTCGCCTACGTTCATATCAGGAAGCTCGGGCTTCATATACTTCTTGCTAAGAGTTTGTACTAAATCCATGTGTTCTTCCTCCCTTCACTGTAAACGTTCTTACGCGGTAAAAATCCCGCCAGAGGACCGTCCCTGTTAGGCGCAGCGAAAACAAAGGTGTTTCCGCATAGACTTGAAGATATTAACACATTTTTTTAATTCTTGCAAGGCTTATTTAAAATTATTCTAGGTTTTGCTTCTTTATGGCTCAATAGCCGATAATAAGGCCCCCGGCGTTGGCATAAATGGTGCTTATGCCGCCGGCTCTGTAGATGCGGCAATCCTTAAATGGCGCAGCTTTCATCAAAGCATCTCTGGTAAAGCGGGCCCTGTCTGGACACTGGCAGTGGGTGATGTAAAGGGTTGTATTGCTCATATCACGACCTGCACAACGTTCCCTTACCTGTTCAGCCATTTTTAAAATTGCCCTGTCCATAGAAAGTGCCTTGCCGCGAACACAGATGTTGCCGTTTTCATCGCCGCCCATTATCATTTTAATTTTAAGGGCGTTAGTTACTAAAGACTGTAAATGAGTTAGGCGTCCGTTCTTTCGGAAAACATCCAGGGTTTCTAGAATAAAATAGGTGGTTAACCCGGAAATAAAGTCTAAGGTTTCCTTAACAACTTCATTAAAGCACTTTCCCGCCAGGCAAAGCTCGTGGAGCTTGCAGCAAATAGAAAGCATTGCGGCAGATGCACTTTTGGAGCTAAATACAAAAATGTTCTTTTCAGGATTTGAGCGCTTAAATATATCCGCCGCTACAATAGCACTGTTATAGCTGCCGCTAAGTTTGTCGGAAAGAGTAACAACGTAGATGTCATCCGCTTCCCCCTCCTCATAGGCCTCTATAAAGCTACCCGGTGCAGGGCAGGCAGACTTCGGAGCCGAGGACGTTGCAGCCATTTTTCTAATAAGGTTGCTGCAATTAAGGTCTTTATCGTCCTTATATTCCTCGCCATCCAGCTCAATAGTGAGAGCAACCCGATTAAGCCAGTCATAATCGTGGTCAAGATAGGGGTAGTCGCAGCAGCTATCGCCTATTATCTTAAAATTCATATTATGTCCCTCGCAAAAAAGTAGAATTAAACTAAAGCAGTTTTTAAAATCACATCATGTGGTGCAAAGAATTACTTTGTTTTAATTATACATATACGTTGTGGGGTTTGTCAATATATTTAGCACGGAATAAAATGAATTAACAAATTTTTTACTTTTTAGCCAACTGCACAATTACATCAACACATTTGTCTATTCCCAGCTTTCCACTGTTAAGAGAAAGGTCATAGTTTTCGCACCGCCCCCATGTGCGGCCGGTATAATTCTTGTAGTATACCGCACGCTTTTTATCCTTTTCATCAAGGCGCTTAAAGGGGGCGTTGTCGCGCTCGCCATAGAGCTCAACTATTCGTTTTGCCCTAAAACCATTGTCTGCGTGGATAAATACATGCAGGGTATGTGGCTCCTCTCTAAGGATATAGTCCGAGCATCTACCCACAATAACACAGGGACCTTCGGAGGCCAGCTTTTTTATAATATTATGCTGTATTACATAAAGACGGTCAGAAATGCCCGGCATGCCGTCGAAGCCGCTGCCCCCGCTGCTTCTAGCTAGGTTGAAGAGAAAGCTGCTTTTTGAAGTGGCGTCCTCTCCCCTTTTTTCAATAAATTCTTCGGCATAACCGCTTTCCTGAGCTATGCGCTCAACAAGCGCCCTGTCATAGAAGGCGAGACCCAGACGTTCGGCCGCAAGCCTTCCGATGGTGCGGCCACCGCTGCCGAACTCGCGGCTGATGGTAATTATATTAGAACTCATTATAAATTCCTCCCAGTTGCTTATAGAATTTGGTCCTCAAGCTCTCCGGGCATAGGCAGCTCTTTTTTCTCGGCTGCACTCACCGCTCGCATAATTCGTAGGGCGAAAGGAATGGTTATTAAAAAGGAGGCTGCGTCCGCAATGGCCTGGGCATATATAACACCGTCAAGACCAATAAAACGCGGCAAAAACAGAATGATGGGGATAAAGCAAAAGCCCTGACGGGAAATTCCTAGTATAATTGCACCAACGGCCATACCAAGACCGTTATAAAACATGTTAACAATAATTACCCATGCATTTAATGCCATTACGGCACACTGGGAAATAAGGCACATCTTTCCAATCTCTATCATCTGAACGTCATTTTCAGTAAACAAAAGAATAATCGGCTCGGCAAAAACGGCAATAAGTACACTTATTGCACCAATGGATAATACAGAGATTATTGATGAGAAGCGGTAAGCACTCTTTACTCTATCGAAGCGGCGAGCGCCCCAGTTAAAGCCGGCGACCGGCATAAATCCCTGACCGAAGCCCAAAATCGCGGATGTGGGCAGCATCATTAATTTAGTAACAACAGATGTTGCAGCAAGAGCGGAATCTGAGAACTCCCCGGCAATATTGTTAATCAAAATGCCGGCAACCACAGAAAGTCCCATGCGAAAGAGACTTGGAAGTCCCATAGTGCAAACCTCGCGGACTATATCATGCTCAAAGCTTATGAGCTTAATAGACAGTTTAAGAACGCTTCGCTTGCTAATATAGGGTATAATCAGGATGATAAAACTAACAAGCTTGGATATTGCCGTTGCAATAGCGGCTCCTGAAACTCCCATGTCAAGGGTAAAGATGAAAATGGGGTCAAGAATTATATTCAAAATGCCGCCAACGCCCATGCCAATCATGGAATAAACGGGATTTCCTTCAGAGCGCAGGCACTGATTTAAAACGAAGCTTGACGCCATAAAGGGAGCGGCTATCAAAATATAACTGGCATAGTCTATGGCATATTGTGTGGCCTCCGGCGTTGCGCCCAGAAATACAACAAGTTCCTCTGTATAGTATAGGCCTCCGATCAGCACTATTGTGCCGAATAACAGAGCACAGAAAAAGGCAGTTGAAAGGGTCCTAGAGGCCTTTTCGTTTTGTTTTCCCCCAAGGAGGCGGGCAATGAAGCTGTTTGCGCCTATGGCAAGGAAAGAGCCTGCCATCATTATTGTCTGGTCAATGGACATATTTACACCCACAGCGGCAGTTGCTGCTGTCCCAAGTCCACTGACAAAGTAGGTATCCGCAAGATTGTAGATGGAGGTAATGAGCATTGCCACGATGGTCGGAAAGGCCATTTGGGGAATGAGCTTGGGAATGGGGGTATTTAGCATAAGCTGGCGTCTTTCACCGCTTACAGAACTGTTATCGGGCATAGGTTCCTCCAAGTGTTTTTTCTATAGATTGATTATAGGCACGAAAAATGTAGCTGTCAAGGGCGTTAGAGCAGGGCCTCGCAGAGGTAAGACCACAGTGGTATGGTAACGGTAAAGAACATTATTGATAGAAAAACACTGCCCGCACTTTCAAGGCACGCCTGGGGGTCAGGGTCGTATTGTATTGTAAAAGCGGCAAGCAATGATGCAACGGGAAGGGCAGCATAGATTACCACAGTTTTCGCAACCAAAGGGTCCACGGGCAGAAAATACATAATTCCAAGGGTAATCGCGGGCATAACAAGGTTTCTAAGTAGCGGCAGGCGGAGGTATCTCAGTCTCATTAGAGATTTTAAGTTGCTTTTCCCCAAGGAAATACCAGAGAGTATCATACCCATGGGGGAGCACATTGAACCGATGGCATTAATGGTTTTGTCCAACACCACCGGTAGCTCTATGTTTGCAAGGCACAGGGCAAGTCCTACAAATACGGCGACTATGGGCGGAGAGAACCAGCTTTTTATATTTTCCGAAAGGCTTTTCTTTTTACACTGGGCGCCGGGAGGTGATAAAAGCGGTTGTGCAGCGCTGTAATAAACCATGCGGATAGGGACTATGAAAACCACAAAGTATAAAACTCCCTGCTGTCCATACAGCGCCTCAACAACAGGTATGCCAATAAAGGAAAAGTTGCTGAACATAGAGCCGAACCGTAGTATTCTTCCCCAATGTCCCCCACCGGAGATTATATAGACAAGCTGCCCTACGGCAAACCATAGGGCAAGCATTACAGCACCAAGCCCAAGAAGAACAATACAGTTATTAAGCTCCTTTGCTGTTGCTGAATTGCTAAAAGAATTAATTATCAGGCAAGGCAGGAAGATGTTTAAAACCAAGTTTGTAAGGGACTTGTCAAAATTGTTGTCCACCATGCCCCTGCGCCAGACAACAAAGCCGACAGCCATCATTAAAAGGAGCTCAAGTGAAAGACGCAGTACCAACATATATGTATCTCCGTTAGAAAAATAATATAAAAAGGGCGGTTATAAGCCGCCCTTTTTATGGTTTTGCCATAAAAGCTAAAAGCTATTTTTTAAGGTCACTATCATCAAAGGGGTCGCCGCATTCAGGGCAGAACTTTGGCGGGTTCTTTGGGTCTTCCGGTTCCCAGCCGCACTTGTCGCATCTGTAAAGCAGTGCGCCGGCAGGCTTTGGCTTGCCACATTCAGAGCAAAACTTGCCCTTATTGACAGAACCGCAGGAGCATTTCCACCCCTCTGCGGCGGCGGGCTTCGGAGCGCCGCACTCATTGCAGAAATTTCCGGTGTTGCCGGTGTTGCCGCAGGAACAGTTCCAGCCATAAATGGGGGAAAGTACAGGATCGGAGGGCGCCTTAGCTGCCTGCTGCCCCATTGCAAAAAGGTCTGCTGCTTTGGCTCCGCCAGCGTTTTGCGCCATGCCCATGCCCACAAAAGCACCCATAGCACCTGCACCTTGATTTTTGGCGGCATCCTGCATAGCCTGAGCCTGAGAGCCAACCATGTGAGCGGCTGCCATAGTAGGATCGCGGAAGGCAGCGTTGCGCTGAATTTCCTTGATCATCTTCTCATCTTCCTCGGATGCGATAACAGAGCTAACACCGAAGGAGACTATAGAGATGCCGCGAAGCTCCGTCCACTTCTGGGAAAGGACGGAGTTGAGCGCGTCGGCAAGCTCCATAGTGTGACCGGGAAGGGAGCTGTAACGAATGCCCATTTCAGAGATCTTGGCAAAAGCGGGCTGCAAAGCTGTTAATAGCTCAGTTCTAAGCTGGCTCTCAAGCTCACTTCGGCGGTACTTATCTGAAACGTTACCGCAGACGTTTGTATAAAACAATAAGGGGTTTATAATTCTGTAAGAATACTCCCCAAAGCAGCGAATAGCAATGTCCACATCAAGGCCAATGTTCTTATCAACCACTCGGAAAGGAACGGGGTTTGCAGTGCCGTATTTGTTGCCGATAAGCTCCTTGGTGTTGAAATAGTAGACACGCTGATCCTTGGCGGTGTCACCGCCGAAGGTAAAGCGCTTGCCGATGGTCTTAAAGGTATTTAAAACTGACTCGCCGAAGCTGCCGACAAAAACGCTGGGCTCTGTTGAGCTGTCATAAACAAATTCGCCGGGCTCTGCGCAGAGGTCAACCACCTTACCCTGCTCCACAATCATCATAAATTGACCGTCGTTAACGGCAATAATGGAGCCGTCTGAAATAATATTGTCCTCTCCCCTCTTGTTTGAGGAACGTTTGGATGAGCGTTTTTCGCCCTTGCAGACCATAATATCCTGTTCCATTGACTCGCAGTAAAAATACTCTCTCCATTGGTCGGCAAGAACCCCACCGAGGGCTCCTGCGCCGGCTTTTAAAAGGCCCATATTGTTTCTCCTTTCGGTTGACTATGGTTAAATAATCAGTTGCTGGATGTGGGGATGTAGGGAATTATTTTTGTGGCAAATTCGCTCATACTTACAGTTTGCAAATATATTCTGCCGGGGCCTTCTAAAATTGTGAGGAACAGGCCCTCCCCGCCAAAGAGAACGTTTTTAAATCCCTTAACGGTTTCCACCTTGTAGCTTACGCTTGACTGATAGGCGGCAAGATTGCCGGTGTCCACCTTCATGACCTCGCCCGGCCGCAGATCCTTTGCTATCACTGCACCATCAAGCTCAAGGAAGCACAGTCCCCGCCCGCTGATGCGCTGAAGTATAAAGCCTTCTCCGCCAAAAAGACCGCTTTTAAATTTCTGGACATTAGCTGAAAGCTTTACACCGGGAGATGCACAAAGAAATGCGTCCTTCTGACAGATAAATTCATTTGTTCCGTCTAGCTCAAGGACAATTATGCTGCCGGGGAAAGATGAAGCGAAGGTTATTTGTGCGTCCTGCCTTTCTGCGGTATAGGTAGCCATGAAAAGGGATTCTCCTGTAAACATTCGCCCCAAAGCTTTACCAAATCCGCCTTTCATGTTGGTTTCCATCTTGATGCCGTCGGTCATCCATGTCATGCCACCGGATTGAGTATATATGCTTTCACCGGGCTGAAGGGTAAGCGTTACTCCGGGGAGAGTGTTTCCAAAAATCTCATATTGCATATGCAGACCTCCAAATTAGTTTTGGCACTCATGCACCTATGCAAGTATAATATCAAATTATTCCACGTATGTCATTGGCTATTTGCAAAATTCAGCAATTAAATTCATTTGGATGACTATGGATTTTAAACTAATACAATGATATACTGGTAAAAATGCACTGGATGGTTTAAAAATATGGACAATATCATTCTTATCGGTATGCCCGGCACCGGAAAAAGTACAGTGGGTGTGGTGTTGGCTAAACTTTTGGGCTTTAACTTTATAGATACTGATATACTTATTTCTAATAAGGACAAGGCCTCACGCCCACTGTGGCAGATAATTGCCCAGGATGGATATGAGAGCTTTCTCAGAGCCGAGGGGCAGGTAGGTAAGGAGCTTTGCTGTTCGCACTCGGTTGTGGCAACCGGTGGGAGTATGGTTTATTCCGAAAATGCCATGGAAAACCTGGCAAGGCTTGGACTTATTGTCTGGCTGGACACGCCGGTTTCCGTAATTGAGGAGCGAATCGGGGGAGGGCTTCAGGAAAGAGGAGTTGCAACGCCCAGGAAAATGACCGTGGCTGAGATATATGCGGAGAGGGAGCAGCTTTACAGACGCTGGGCGCAGCTTAGCTTTCCTTGCGTGGGGAACACGGAGCAAGTGGTTACAAAATTACGTGATCAATTGTCGAATTATAAATAAGCATAACTAAATCCGCCATCATTTGTATATTATTTGTATATGTTTTTGATGCTGGATGATTTATAATTTATATATGGAAAAATTGTGAAAGGCTGTGAGTTTGTATGGAAATCCGAGATTTGCGTTACTTCTGCTTAACCGCTGAAATGGAGCATGTTTCCAAGACTGCGGAGAAGCTTGGCATTGCTCAACCCTATCTTACTAAAATCATTGGGCAGATTGAGGATGAAATAGGCACTCAGCTCTTCGACAAGGTTGGGCGGCAAATCAGGCTAAACCACTATGGCGAGGTATTTTATTTGCAGTCTAAAAAGGTTCTGGCCTGCATAGAAAATCTTTATACCGAGATGGACTATGTTCTGGAAAAGCAAAGTCGCACAATCACCCTCATGAGCAATACTCAGGCCTACACCTCCGGCATGGTTGTGCAGTTTCAGAAGAAAAATGCCAGCTACGGTTTGAAAGTAATTTACGGTACATACAAAGAAATGATACGCGCGGTTGTTACCGGCGAAGTGGACTTTGCCCTGTGCGACCCCCCTCTGGACGAGGACGATGTTACCAGAACTGAAATTGTTTTTAATGACACGGCCTATGTCCTGCTTCCGCCGGGACACCCCTTCTTGAATCGCAAGGCTCTCAGATTTGAGGATCTGCAAAATGAGCGGCTTATAACCTCCCCCAAGGGCGGTGCTATGCGCTGGCATGTAGATTCTGTTTTTGAGAGACGAAACGCCCACCCTCACATTGTCTGCGAGACCCACGACCTTAACCTGATCATTCAGGCTGTTGAAAGTGGGATGGGCTATGCCTTTATCTCTTATTCCGTGCTATACAGCCATCCGGAAATTCGCAGTCGCTGCGTTGCTTTAGACAGTATTGACCGCTTCGGAAAAATCGGACTGAGCTTCAACCGTCTTGCCATTGGAAACCGTAACTGTGACGACTTTTACAAGTTTACAGTGGAATATTTCGAGGATTTGCAAGCAGTCATCGACGAGAGCTTTGATAACGATTACAAGCACAATTGACCGGCTGATATGCAGTTTTGAACAGTTTCATCCCTTTGGGGCAGCTTATTTGTTGTTTGCGTCGCCGAAGTTTCGGCAAGGACTTGACATATTTCTAAATGGGGCTTATTATTATACTAAATTAAAACGTAAAAGCAATGATGAGGAAGAAGTAAGCAATAACAAACCGCACAGAAAGTTGCCGGCTGATGAGAGGCGCACGGAGAGTTTTTGCCGAATACATCCTTTAGCTTCACACCAAACGGCGTTGTTGCCCAGTAGGCTGTGACGGGAGCGCCCGTTAAAGCGTCGGCTCATTGCACGGTGGAATCCACTGGAAGTGAGCGCTGAGGCCTCCCGTGTAAGCGGGCGGCAAACCAAGGTGGTACCACGATTATTTCGTCCTTCGGATTTTTCCGAAGGACGTTTTTTATATTCAAAGGAGAAGAGCACTATGCCTATCACAAATTTGCTGGAGCGAAACGCGAGCCACTTTCCCTATGAAACGGCTCTGGTTGAGATTAACCCTCAGCATGAGCCGGAGGAGGCCACGCCCAGCTCTTGGAAGGAATTCAGCCTCGTTGAAATGAACTACAAGGAAGATACCTATCGCAGGGAACTGTCGTGGATGGATTTTGACTGCCGTGCCAACCGCTTTGCAAATTTACTTTTGGCAAACGGCGTAAAAAAGGGTGATAAGGTGGGAATTCTTCTGATGAACTGCCTTGAATGGCTTCCCATATATTTCGGTGTTTTAAAGGCGGGAGCCTTGGCGGTGCCGCTTAACTACCGCTACACCTCAGAAGAAATAAAATACTGCCTTGATTTAGCTGATTGCACATTGCTTGTGTTAGGGAATGAGTTTACAGATCGGGTGGCGGCGGTTAAGGACCAGATGCCGACTGTACGGAAGCTTTATTACGTAGGCGGAGACTGCCCTGATTGGGCGGAGAGTTATTATCAGTTTATGTACTACTGCTCCAGCCGAAAGCCCAAGATCGAAATAAGCGACGAGGACTATGCGGCGATCTACTTTTCCTCCGGCACGACAGGCTTTCCCAAGGCCATTTTGCATAAGCACCGCAGTCTATCACACTCGGCCGAGTGTGAGCAAAACCATCATGGGCAGCGACACGGCGACTGCTTTCTATGCATGCCTCCGCTTTACCATACCGGCGCAAAAATGCACTGGTTTGGAAGCCTCTACTCCTGTAGCAAAGCTGTTTTGCTGCGCGGCATAAGTCCAAAATGGATCATGGAGACAGCGGCTCAGGAGAAGGCAACAAATGTTTGGCTTTTGGTACCCTGGGCGCAGGACATTTTAGATGCGCTGGATAGAGGTGACATCAGCCTTTCAGATTATGACCTATCGTCTTGGCGTCTGATGCATATCGGTGCGCAACCGGTGCCGCCGGCCCTTATAAACCGCTGGAAAGCATATTTCCCAAACCACCAATATGATACCAATTACGGCCTGTCTGAGTCCATAGGTCCTGGCTGCGTGCATTTGGGAGTCGAAAATATATACAAAGTTGGCGCAATCGGCATCGCCGGCTACGGCTGGGAGACCATGGTGCTAGACCCGGACAAAAAGCCTCTGCCTGACGGTGAAGTGGGCGAGCTTGCTATACGCGGTCCCGGTGTTATGACCTGCTACTACAAAAACGAGGAAGCCACAAAAGAATCCCTTTCGCCTGATGGCTGGCTTTGGACAGGTGACATGGCCCGGGTGGATGCGGACGGCTTTATCTGGCTGGTGGATCGGAAAAAGGACGTTATCATCACCGGCGGTGAAAACCTTTATCCCGTGCAGATTGAGGACTTTTTGCGCAGCAACGTGAAAATCAAGGATGTGGCAGTTATTGGCCGCCCCCACGAAAGACTAGGCGAAATTGCATGCGCAATTATCGAACTAAAGCCCGGTGAGAATGCAACAGTTGCGGAAATTTTAGAATTCTGCTCCGCCCTGCCCCGCTATAAACGCCCCCGGGAGATTATCTTTGACACCGTACCCAGAAACCCCACAGGTAAAATCGAAAAGCCAAAGCTCCGGGAAAAGTACGGCGCTGTAAACATAGTATCCTTGCAGACGGAAGCCTCGGTAAGCCAAAACTGCTCAGTGGCGGTGAAATAATATAAATAAGGGCCTCATCGCTTAAGATGAAGCCCTCATTTATATTTGAAGCAAACTAAACAAAATCCTAGTTTTGTATACTACTTCCCTGCCTTATGGGGAATTTGTTCTTTCTTCTGACTTAGCTCGTTTATTAATGTAAATGCCAGAATCATTACTCCGCCAAGTAGCTGTATGCTTGTGATCGTCTCCTGAAGGAATGCAACGGAAACAATTACCGCAACAAGTGGATCAATGTAACTAAAAATGGCTATTTTTTGGCCGCTTAACTTCCCTACCGCGGAAAAATATAGACAGTATGCAAAACCCGTATGAACAACTCCCAGAGTTAGCAGGCTTATAAGCCCCCCTCCCCTGATTTCGGCTATGTGAATACCCCCTGTCAGCGGTACATATACCAACAGCACCACAATAACCCCTACAAACTGACAAATGGTCTTATCAATGCCGCTTGCAGCCTTGACACGCTTGTTCATAATTATTATGAATGCGTAAAGACAGGCCGCCCCAAGCCCCAGCAGAATTCCGAGAAGTTCCTTATCGCTGCCGCCGCCACGGGCGCCGATTATCATAACAAGTCCCGCCGTTGCAAATGCAAAATAGATACACTGCTTATAAGTAATCCGTTCTTTAAATATAATCGGGCAAAGCACCATTATCAGCACCGGGCAGAAATAATAACATAGGGTAGCCACCGATACACTGGTATAATTATAAGCCTCGAAAAGTAGCACCCAGTTAAAACCCATCGCTCCTCCTGAAATAAGGAGAGGCAACAGATCGCCCCCAATGGATTTAAAAGGAAGCCTTTCCCGCCGTGCGAGCTTATATAGCAGCAGAACAGTTAATCCTATCACCGCCCGCCATAGTGCAATTTCTCCGGAGGAAAGGGCGATACCTTTTACAAGCATACTGATGGTGCCGAAGATCACCATCGCTGATATTATACTCAGCAAACCTTTACTGACCAAGCGAATGTGTCCTTAATCTTCCCCCACTGGATGCCGGTAAGTGTATCGTAAAGCCTCTGGGTAAGTTCACCGATTTTAAAGGCGCCGATTTCGTGCTTCTTACCGTCAAAATTAATTTCACCTATAGGAGATACAACAGCGGCAGTGCCTGTGCCCCATGCTTCCTCAAGAGTGCCGTCATCGGCTGCTGCAACCAGCTCATCAACAGGCAGCATGCGCTCCTCCACTTCATAGCCCCAGCTATTTAAAAGCTCTAGGACAGATTTGCGTGTTATGCCCGGAAGAACACTTCCTGTAAGTGCTGGTGTAACGATTTTACCACCGATTTTGAACATAACGTTCATGGCGCCGACCTCCTCAATGTATCTGCGGTTAACGCCATCAAGCCAAAGAACCTGACTATAGCCCTGTTCTTCAGCCCTTGCTCCTGCTCTTATGGAGGCGGCGTAGTTTCCGCCGCATTTAATATAGCCTGTGCCGCCGCGAACCGCGCGAACATCGCTGTTTTCTATCAAAATACGAACAGGGTTAAGCCCCTCGGGGTAATAGCTGCCCACTGGGCAGGTGATAATACAAAAAATGTAGCTATGAGAAGCATGCACACCAATTTGTGGGTCGGCGGCAAAAGCAAAGGGTCGGATATATAAAGATGTATCTTGCTCTGCAGGGACCCAGTCCTTGTCAAGCTCAACCAGCTTCTTTAGCCCCTCCATGAAAATGTCCTCGGGAATTTGAGGAATACATAGACGCCCAGCCGAGGAGTTCATGCGCTTAATATTCTCCTCAGGTCTGAACAAAAGAACCTCTCCCTTATGGCTGCGGTATGCCTTCATACCTTCAAAAATCTCCTGAGCGTAATGGAAAACCATAGCCGCGGGGGAAAGCTGAAAGTCACCGAAAGGCACTATCCTCCCGTCGTGCCAGCCCTTTCCCTGGTCATAGTCCATAAGGAACATATGGTCGGAAAAATACGTACCGAAAGGTATGCCGTTTAAGTTGGGCTTTTCCTTAGGAGCGGTTGTCTTTTCAATTCTGATGTTTTCCATGGTTTCACGCTCACTTTCAATAAATAGGTCAAATGCCTTGTATTAACTTTATATATTATCATTCACGGCGTATATTTCAAGGTTTCTTTTGCTACAGTATAGAAATTTGTCATTTATGCTGTTTAACGATTTAATTTACTACTAATTTTTGTGCGCTAAGCAATAAAATGTAGAAAATGCTTGCAATTGTATTAGTGAGGTAGTACAATAATACGGAATAGACAATGCTTGGAACATTACATGCATTATATCAGATATGATAGAGTGCTAAGAGGAGGTACGCTTATGCTAAGCGTAGAAAACGTAACAAAAAAATACGGCAAACTGGTTGCCAATAGCAATATAAGCTTTACAGTGAATGAGGGGCAGATAGCGGTATTGCTAGGTCCCAACGGTGCAGGTAAATCCACCATAATCAAGTGCATTTCCGGGCTTTTGCGGTTTGACGGCAAAATCCTTATTGACGGCAACGACAATAAAAGCATTGAGTCAAAGCGACTTTTAGGCTACGTGCCTGAAATGCCCGCCATTTACGAACTGATGACAGTAGCTGAGCACATGGAGTTTATCCGTCGGGCATATCGCATGGATGATGATGATTATTCAGATTATCTTCTAGAGCGTTTTGAACTGGCAGATAAGAAGGATAAGCTTGGCAAGGAGCTGTCTAAGGGCATGCAACAAAAGCTCTCTATATGCTGCACACTGGCCCATAAGCCAAAGGTCATTATTTTCGATGAGCCAATGATGGGGCTTGATCCCCGTGCCATAAAGGAGCTTAAAAAGATGTTTGTGGAACTGAAGGAGCAGGGCTGTTCAATACTTATAAGCACTCATATGCTCGACATCGTGGAGGATTATTGGGACGTGGCCCACATTATGATCAACGGTGTCTTTGCCGCCACCAAACAAAACGACCCCGCTAGCAGCGATGAAAAAAGTCTCGAGGATCTGTTCTTTGAAATAACTGAGGGCAGCAGAGCGGAGGTTAAGGAATGAATAGCAGCGCATTAAGCTTTATTCTGAAAACCAAGCTTAAAAACTATTTTACGGACTTGATTCACAGGCCGGGCAGACTGGTGCTGATGATAATAATTGTGGCGATGCTGGTTATGGTTTTTGTTGCCGGCGCCATAGGAAACACAGAAAATAAAGGAGATTACCGCGATATAGGCGAGGTTTTCGCCATGATGAACGCGCTTTATATTGCTATTTTTTCCGCTACATTCATTACAGCGTTGGAGCGAGGCGGAAGCATTTTCAAGTTGTCGGACGTTAACCTTCTTTTCCCGGCCCCCTTTTCCAAAAGAAGCGTGCTTTTCTTTGGTCTTATCCAGCAGATGGGCGCATCCCTGTTCCTCGGTATCTTTATATTGTATCAATACACCAACCTGAGCATTCACTATGGCATTGGGGTTTTTCCTACTATTTTAATGGTATTATGCTACTCGCTGGTGGTATTCTTTGCCCATACCTGTGCTATGTTCGTATACATATTTGTTAGTGACAGCGATAGGTACAAAGAAATAGTCAAATATTCATTTTACGGGCTTCTGGCAGCCTTGGTATTAGCAGCTGCGGCAAGCACTATTTTCGGTAAGGGGCTTTCTATCGAAACGTTCACTAATTTTGGAAACAGCTTGGCCCTGAGATCTTTCCCATTTGCCGGTTGGATGGGTGCCTTTGTCAGCGCCTTGCTTTCGAATAAATACCTTGAGGCTGCCCTTTGGCTGCTTCTTACTGCCGGCTGTTTTACGGCGGCAGTCATTATTATGTCAAAGTCAAAGCGCGAGTATTACGAGGACGTTTTAGATTCTGCTACCTTGAGCTTTAACGCCATGAACTCCACCAAGGACGGACTTCAGCCCGAGGTAATACCCAAGAAAATCAAGCTTGGTAAAACCGGCATAGGTAAGGGCGAGGGTGCAGCTGTAATTTTCTACAAGCACCTTTTGGAAAACCGCCGTGCCAGGGTCTTTATGCTTTCAAATATGTCGCTGATATTCGTGCTTATTACGGCAGGCTTCGCATTTTTTATGCGAAACATAGGCATCGTCCCGGTGCTGTCCTTTTCAGTCTACTGCGGCATCTTTACTCTCGGCACAGGACGCTTTGCAAGAGAGCTTAACAAGCCTTTTGTTTACCTTATTCCCGAAGCACCTGTAAAAAAGCTTATTTATACCCTTTCGGACACTTTGCCTAGCCTATTGGTGGAAAGCATCGTAACATTTATACCGGTCGCCTATATTATTGGTTCTACGCCCTTGGAGTTCTTTTGCGCAGCACTGGCAAAAACCTCTTTTGGGATTCTGTTTCTTTCAGGAAGCCTAATAGTTGACCGACTGTGGGGTGGTTTTTTATCAAAGGTTACGGGAATGCTGATATTCATTCTGGTTGATATTATACTTGCCATTCCGGGCATTATCCTCGGCATAGTGCTTGTAGGGCCTATCACAGGAGCGCTGCAACTGCCGATGGCTATTCTGACTATAGCTGTTGTAAACCTTATGGTTAGTCTTTTGGTGTTTTTCTGCTGCAGGAACGTTTTGCAGTATTCAGAGCTATAGCTTAGAAAACATAATCGCCGTCCGTAAATTACGGACGGCGATTATGCTACTAATTAAATTCTATTTTCCCACGGAGCTTGTTTGAAGAACTTGAAAATCTTTTTCTTCAACGTTAAAGGTTTTTATGTAGGTATGCTTTTCAACCAAGCCACCGTTTGAGTCAAATGAAATATGCCCGGTTACTCCGTTGTAATCTGTTGCGGCAAGGGCTGCTGTGACCGCCGCCGGCTCCAGGCTCTCGCTTCTGCTAAGGGCGTCAATTAGAACCATGTAAGCATCATAGCCTAAAGCGGATATGGGTGAAACGTTATTTACTTTCCCATTCATGTCAAAAAAGACCTCATCCTTGCTGACCCAAGAGGAAAATTTGGGCACGAACTTTGCCGCTGCCACATTTGCATTATCGTCCTCGTCAAAGCAAGAACAGAAAATAACTTCTCGCCCGTAGTTTGAGCAGCTTTCCAAAAGAGCCACCGAATCAAAGCTGTCAGCCCCAAGTATGGGACAGATAATTTCGTTGCGGCGAAGCTGCTTAATAATATTTGCTGTGGTACCAACGGTGGAGGGGAGAAAAACCACATCCGCCTTAACGGATTTAATCATGTTTGCTATTCCTTGAAAGTTGTTCTGGCCTTTTTCATAGGTGTAAGCAAAAACATTGCCCTCAAGTCTTATAAATTCATCCGCAAAACAGGAGGCCAAGCTGTTAGAATAGGGGTCGTTCTCCTGAGTAAGAACAACTGCTGTATTGCTGCCCTTGCCTATTGCATAGCTTGCCATCACATTTGCCTGAAAACAATCGTCATAGCACACCCGAAAAGATGACGGCGAAGTGCTGGAAGGCCCCGGCGTTGTGCTGGATGCCTGTATAACAGGAGTGCCGCTTTGAGAAAGTGCGGTGGCTCCTGCTTCTGAAAGCGCTGATCCGTAGGAGCCAATGACGGCAATGACGTTTTCGTTAACAAAATATTTACCGTCCAGTTTAGCCGTTTCAACGTCAGACGCGTTGTCAAGCTCTAATAGCTGAACAGTGTAGCTGACACCGTTAATGTCCACCTTGGGGCAGACAGTATTAGCGTAGCGAATGCCCAAAAGCTCTTTTTTTCCGCCCTCGGCCTCAGCACCGGTAAGGGGTTGATATACACCGATGGTTAATATGTTTTCTTCTTTTTCACTGGCTATTTTACCCGGATCCTCGCCCACTGCACCGGTAAAGGCGAAAAACACCGTAAGAATAATTGCCAGTGATGCAATCATTAAAAAAGCTCTTTTCATAATTTTCCTCTCGTACGCACATTATTCAAATTAAATAATTACATACGCTTGGATAATATAACAATTTGGTTACAAAAGCAAGATGTTGTGAAGATATTCTAAAATACGCACAAAATATATAGGTTACATTTGCATTTTTGCAACAATATGCTCAAAACATTATTGGACTAATTCGCCATTGTGCCTGCCCCCGCCTCTCCTCGCGTGCATTATATCCCAGCACGTAAAGATCATGGGCTTTGCTTTCAAGTTTAAAGATACGTCGGCACTCCTTAGACAGTTCGTTCACCTCTGCGGGCTTAGTGATAACGGGAATAGTCGTTTTCTCTTGAATTAGTCTAAGAGCCTCCCTGCCCTGTTTGCTTGCCGATAGTACCCGTGTATATGGCGGGATGCCCTCGGAGTCCTCAGCCTTAATGCCAAGGGCAGCACACATATACATGCGTCTGATACGGGAAAGGGCATAGCGCTTAGTCTTAGCAGCGGAAAGTATGCCGTCTATGCTGCTTTCCTCCTGTGCTGCAGCCCAAAGACGGTTTTCCAGTCCCTCTGCCGCATCGGGAAGCTTGGCATAGTCCTCCTCATTGAGCATGCGGTAACGGGAAATAAGGGCTGTTTCCAGTGTTTCGGGGAAAACGGGGCCTCTGCCCTGCTCTATCTCACGTTTTAGAACCTCGCTGGCTTCCTTAGTCATATATTGCTTATATTTGCCACCTGTTTTAATTAGATTCCTAATATCCGAAGCTGAACCGCCAACCTCATCGTGGGCAGCTCCCATCCGTTTAACCGTCATTGGTTCCACGCGGAGATGCTGGATAAAAATGGCCTTTAAATACTCCACGGCAAGGATGTTGTTAGGGGTTTCCAAGTGGTCTGCCATGCTGCCTATTTCCTTTGAAAGCGCCCGTTGTCTGGCTGCGGCGTAAGAAATTCCAAGCTCCAGCTCTTGGCGTATCTGCCCGTCAAGGGCGGGATCCATTATTGCGATGGCAAGACTTGTGAGGGTTTGAATGTCTCCGCACTCACTTCCGAAGCTCAGGTAGTCAATGCAATTTAAAGCCCCGATTAAGCCAACTGCTCCCCTTGCAAAGCCCTCCGCCGAGGACAGGGCCCAGGGCAGGGGCAACTCCAAAACAAGGTCTGCACCCGAACGAACAGCAGCCTCAGCTCTGGCATATTTTGAAATAATTGCAGGCTCGCCCCGCTGAACAAAGTCTCCGGACATAACACAAACGCTAAGGGCCTTATCATCGCCTAGTTGATTCTTACTTTCGGCAATGTGCAGGCGGTGGCCGTTGTGAAAAGGGTTATACTCGCTTATAATACCAATGAGCTTCATTTTTCTTCCTCCTTACGGGCATAAGTAACGTATTAATAGAAAATGTTGCACAAATTGTAACAAAAAAGCTAAAAGGCCTTGCATTTTGATGCAGAGTAGTATTAGAATAGCGTCGTGTGTAATTTTTTAGCGCCTTTCGGTGCTATTTTACATTTTTATAAACATGAATTCAACAAGAAAGGGCATTATTATGAAAATTTTGGTCATAAACGCCGGTAGTTCCTCCTTAAAGTATCAGCTAATTGACATGGAGGATAAGAGTATCCAAGCAAAGGGTCTATGTGAGCGTATAGGTATTGACGGTCACATCAAACATACTCCTCTGGTTTCCGACAAGCCTGTTTTTGAAGCAGAAATACCTATGCCTACCCACGCTGAGGCTATTGAGGTTGTCCTAGAAAAGCTTGTATCTCCAGAATACGGCGTTGTTAAGTCCATGAGTGAAATCGCTGCTGTTGGTCACCGTGTGCTCCATGGCGGAAAAGAGTTTGCAAAGTCCGTATATATCGACAACGCCTGCATGGCAGCTATCGAGCGCTGTATCCCCCTCGGGCCCCTCCACAACCCCGCAAACATTATGGGTATCGAGGCCTGCCGCAAGGTTATGGGAGACAAGGTTCCCATGGTTGCCGTTTTCGACACCGCCTTTCATATGACAATGCCCCCAAAGGCCTATACCTATGCGATCCCCTATGAATACACAGAAAAGGACAACCTCCGCCGTTACGGCTTCCACGGCACCAGCCACCGCTTCGTATCCGAGCGGGCACTTGAAATTATGGGCATTATGGACGATCCCAACAGCAAGGTTATTGTCTGTCATTTAGGCAACGGTTCTTCCATTTCCGCTGTTAAGGGCGGCAAGTGCGTTGATACTTCTATGGGACTCTCCCCTCTTGTGGGTCTTCCCATGGGCACCCGCTGCGGTGACATTGACCCAACCGTCTTGCAGTTTATTATGAACAAGTACGGTATGAGCATGAACGAGATCATGACCACTATGAATAAGAAGTCCGGCGTTCTGGGCATTTCGGGTGTTTCCAGCGACTTTCGCGACCTAGGCAAGTCCGCCAATGAAGGAAACGAACGCTCTCAGCTTGCTCTTGACATGTTCCATTACTGGGTCGCCAAGGTTGTCGGCTCCTATGTGGCCGCTATGAACGGCGTTGACGGTATTGCTTTTACCGGCGGTATTGGCGAAAACGGGTGTGACTCACGGGCCGCTATATGCGAATATCTTACCTATCTGGGTGTCAAAATAGACGCTGATGCCAACAAGATTCGCTCCAAGACTACAACTATCAGCACTGCTGAGAGCAAGGTTAAGGTAATGGTCATCCCCACTAACGAGGAACTGGTTATAGCCAGAGATACCAAGTCCATAGTTGAGGCCATGAAGTAAAATTTGCTAAACTAAACGCCCCAACCGCTTGCGGCTGGGGCGTTATTTTTGTTGCAGGTGCCTAAATCCGGGACAAAAAGCTATTAAATATCTCTATGTGGTTTTGTTCATCAAGAATGATCCTCTCAAGAATCTTAATGGCACTGGGGTCGTCGATTTGGCTTATTCGCTCTCTATAGTTTTCTATTGCTGTGCGTTCACTTTTAATATTCAAGGGTAAAAAGCAAGCGGGGTCTACCTCGTATGAAGCATTTTGCCCTGACCAATAACGAAGACTGCAGCCGTTTTGAACCGCCAGACGCGGACAGCCTCCAAAGGCGGTAATTAGATGTACTATAAGTTCGTAGTGCTGCATTTCCACCCTGGAAATGCATTCTAAGGCACTTGACAGCGCTTTATCCTCGATAACCATGTGCTGAAAAACATAGTTGGTTACCGCAGTCATCTCACTTACCTGCCCTGCCAAATCTCTTGAAAGCAGCGCGGCGTAACCCAGATTTCGAGAATTTACCCGTACCGTTGGATACGGAATATCAAGCCTGCAGTCAAAATTGTTGTTCATTTCCCACCTCCATATCGCTTATACAGATTAAACCCATACCGCAATATTATTCAATCAGTGCACAAAAAATGCACAGCGCTTTCGCGCTGTGCATTTTAATTAGTATATAATTATGCTCTTGCCTTTTTAATTTCCGCTATTAGAACCGGAATTATCTCAAACAAGTCACCAACTACGGCATAATCCGCAACGTTAAAGATGGGAGAGGTCTCATCCTTATTGATGGCAATGATGGTCTTAGAACTGCTCATGCCCGCGACGTGCTGAATAGCGCCGGAAATTCCGCAAGCAATATAAATCTTGGGTCCGACTGTCTTGCCGGTTTGACCGACTTGATGGGAGTGGTCAATCCAACCTGCGTCAACAGCAGCGCGGGAAGCACCCACAACGCCACCTAGTAAGTCTGCAAGCTCCTTAATAGGCTTGAAGCCATCAGGGCCTCCAACACCACGGCCGCCGGAAACGATAATTTCTGCGCCTTCAAGATCAACCAGCTCACCGGCAACTTCCTTAAGAGATTCAAGAAGCTCAGTGCGTATTCTCTCAGGTGCTACATGGAAATCTTCCTTTATGACTTCAGCCTTGTGGCCTATGTCAGCCTCAGCCTTCTTAAACACGCCGGGGCGAACAGTACCGATCTGAGGGCGGTTGTCCGGGCACATGATGGTTGCCATGAGGTTGCCGCCGAAGGCGGGACGAGTCCAAGCAACATTGCCGGTTTCCTCGTCAATAGCAAGATTTGTGCAGTCAGCGGTAAGGCCTGTTTTCAGGCGGCAAGAAAGACGGGGACCAAGGTCACGGCCATTGTTTGTTGCGCCGATGAGTATGCTGGTGGGTCCGTATTTCTCTACCAAATAGTGCATTGCGTCTGTATAGGCATCGGTGGTATAGTGCTCATATTCCTTACCTTCCACAACGATGATTCTATCAGCGCCGTGTTCGGTTGCAGACTTAACAGCATCATCTACACCGTTGCCGACAATAACACCAACGAGGCTTCCGCCCTGCTTGTCAGCAAGGTCACGGCCCGGGGTCAGAAGCTCAAGACCGACATTTTTTGCCGTTCCGTTTTCATTGGTTTCGATAAATACCCATAAATCTTTAGTTTTTGCTTCCATTTTTACGTTACCCCCTTAGATAATCTTATCGGCAGTAAGAGCCACAAATAGCTTCTTTGCCGAGTCGGCGTTGGTTTCTTCCTGAATCCTCACGCCGCCGGTTTTAACTTCCGGTGTGAAGGTCTTTTTAACCTTTGTGGGGGAACCCTTAAGGCCGATTCTGGTGGAATCAATCATGGATTCAAGATCTGCAAAGGCAATTGTGGGAATTTCCTTCCGATTTGCTGCCATTTTGGACTTGATAGTGGGATAGCGGGGGTCAAAGCTGGGCTTTGTAACAGTAACGAGACAGGGCATCTTAACGCCGATGATCTCAAAGCCGTCATCTACTTCCTTCTTGACCTTTACCATGTTGCCATCAACCTCGGACTCAACAGCGTATGTAACCTGAGGACGATCAAGGTGCTCTGCCATTTCAGGGCCAACCTGTGCGGTGTCGCCATCAATAGCCTGCTTGCCGCAGAAAATGATGTCAAACTTACCCTGAGTTTTCTCAAGCTTTTTTACTGCTGTTGAAAGGATATAGGAGGTTGCAAGGGTATCAGAGCCGCCGAATTCACGGCCGCTGACCAGATAGGCTTCATCGCCGCCAACGGCGAGGCATTCCTTAAGGGCGTTCTGAGCCTGAGGAGGTCCCATGCAGACAAGGGTGATTTTAGCTGATGGGTCCTTGTCCTTAATCCTAGCGGCAAGCTCAAGAGCATATGCGTCAAAGGGATTGACGATGCTGGGAACGCCATCACGGATAAGGGTCTTCTTGATAGGGTCTATCTTAATCTCAGTGGTATCAGGTACCTGTTTAATACAAACAAGTATGTTCATGATAGGATTCCTTCTTTCCATAAATTTGCACTTATAGGACATTTTTGTAGGCAATGGGCGGTGTGCTTCCGCCATTTTTGCATAAAAATGCCTAAAATTTAAATATCTTCGCACTTTTTACATTATACGTCAACAAAAGTGCGCATGTCAACCAATATATATGTGGGACTCTGTGCCGAAAAGCCCAAACACAAGTTAATCTAAATTGATTAAAGCTATAAGAATATTTATATTATTGTCTCCTGTGTTTAACGCGGCCCGCGTGAACCAAAGCTCACGCGGGCCGTGATTTTGCATACTGTTGAGCAGAAATGTTATGCTGTTCTATAAGCCTTACATGAGGCCGGAAGCCTTAAGCAGGGCCTTTAATACGACCATGCGCTGAACCTCGTTGGTGCCCTCAAAGAGAGTACCGATTTTTGCGTTGCGCAGGATGATCTCCACGGGGTACTCCTTGGAGTATCCGTAGCCACCGTGAATCTGGATAGCTTCGTTTGCAACTTCAAAGCAAGACTCTGAAGAAAAAGCCTTTGCAGCGGAAGACAGGGCACTGTCTATAACGCCCTCGTCGATCATCGCTGCAACCTTATAAACAAGGGCGCGGGCTGCTTCATATTTGATCTCCATGTCGGCAATCTTGAATTGAATGGCCTGATTCTGAAGAATGGGCTGACCGAAGGTAATGCGCTGAGTGGAATAATCCATGCACTTGTCTATGCAGCTTTTCATAGCGCCGCAGCATGCTGCGCCAACACCTGCGGGACGGGTACGGTCAAAGGTCATCATAGCGATCTTAAAGCCTTCGCCCTGCTTGCCAACCATGTTAGACTTGGGAATGCGAACATTTTCAAATATAACCTCGGTTGTGTTGGAAAGGCGGATGCCCATCTTGTTTTCCTCAGCGCCGATGCTTATGCCGGGGGTCTTGCGGTCTACATAGAAGCAGGACATAGAGCGTGTTCCGTTGCCTGGGTCGGTAACTGCAAATACGGTATAGATGCTGGCATGTTCGCCGTTGGTGATGAATGACTTTGTGCCGTTAATGACCCACTCTTCACCGTCGAGGACTGCATTGGTGCGGCCTGCAGCAACGTCGGAACCTGCATCTGCTTCCGTAAGAGCAAATGCAGCCAGTCCGCCGTCAACTATGTACTTGCCGTATTCCTCTTTCTGTTCCTGTGTACCAAAAAGCTGAAGGGGCATAAAAGCGAGACCACAAGCGCCGATAACGGTCGCAAAGCCGATATCCTGATATGCCAGCTCTTCGAGAACTAGAGAGTTGGTAAACTCGCCCATTCCACCGCCGCCGATAGACTCGGGCAGAGTGATGCTTGTTAGGCCCATTTCTGCAGCCTTTTTGACAACATCCATGGGGGTTTCGCTCTTCTCATCGCACTCTTTGATCCTTTCCCAAGGAAGCTCCTTGCGGATAAAATCACGGGTCATCTGCTGAATGTCAATCTGGTCTTGAGTTAAGCCGTATTCTTCTTTCATTGTCTCGTCTCCTTCAAAATTTGCTTCCGGGCAATTCTCTCCCTGGCACCTGCCACCTACCCGGCAAAAATATGGAAAGTACTCGAAAAAGTCCGCTAGACGCAATTCATAATAATAAGCCAATCATGCTTTTTGAATTAAACTGCAGGAACACTGTTAAATTCTTGACATTTCCATTAGGGTCATTATACAACAACTTAATGTGCTTTGCAACGGTTTAATAGAAAAAAAGACAATTGATAATTTATATACAAAAGACCTTATTAATTGCAGTCAAAATGCACTTATTTTCTTGCAAAAATGACAGAAAAATGAAGGTTTTCTGCCCAAAACTATGCTGACGCTTTTTTTCTTGACATTGCATCTGTACGTGTGAGAATATTATCATGGAAAGAGTTTTATATTTGCTGAGTTTTGACAAGATAATAATTATATATTATTTTTTTCCGAAGTGGAAAAGCAAGGAGGTTTCTCATGGCGTTTTGTACCGAATGCGGAACTAAGCTTCAGGAAAACGCACGATTTTGTACCAACTGCGGAACTCTTCAAAAAGCTTCCAGCTTAAATAATAAACCATCAATAGATGAGGCCGGTGTTCAGCCTGAAACCGAAAAGCTCACTAAGACCGCAACTGAAACTGTCAACCAAATTTTTCCGCCCTCAAGAAGCTTTCAGGAGGAGAACCGCTACTACACTCCACCCCAAGCCACAGGTGGCTTTGTCCCCCCATATCAGTCGGGCAGCTATTATTCAGCTCCTCAGAAGACTTCACCGTATCAGCCGAAAAAAAACTCCGGTAAAACGGCGCTTATCGTAGTTCTGTCTGTGGTTGCTTTTATTCTTATTGTATTAGTGCCGCTTCTTTTCTTGTGGGAGATAGATGACGAAAGCTCTTACATAGGCTACTGGGAATCCGAAGAAGCCGATTTCGGAAATGGCCAATTTACGGACGAATACCTCGGCAATGAGGTGGACGGTATGATGGGCCTGCAAATAAACACCGACGGAACCATGTATCTCGGCAGCGCGTATGTTGATGATATTATTAACGGCAAATGGGAGCAAGGCTCAAATGGCTTAGACGCAAAGTTAAACGACCAAAGGGTGTATCTTTCCATGCAGGGCAAAGACCTTTTGCTTTTTGATGGCAGCATAACCGTAAGATTTGAACGAAGCCGCGGTGACATTAACAGTCCCAGCATCCCATCCGGCTCCCTTAGGGGGGGCAGCACTTCCCTACCCAAATTGCCCGGAGAGGAAAGAAGCACTTATGCGCCTAAAGCCTCTGTTGCAGGCAGCGGAGATGTGGCCAACGGGCTTTTCCATGTGGCGGTTGTCGGTGCGGAGGAGACAGTAGACTATAACAATATGCCCACAATCCGTTTTTATTACGAGTTAACAAATAACTCTGATTACTCCATTTCCCCGTGGAATGTGTTGGACTATACCGCAAAGCAGAGCGGCGATGCCCTCGATATTACAAATTCCTGGCAGGACAGCATTCCGGAATATTATAACTACAACAAGAACATTCGTCCGGGAATAACAATCCTCTGCATCTGCGAATTTGAAATGAACCCTCAGGGTGGCAGCATTGACTTTACCATATACGGCTGGGAAACCGGAATGGACGGCAACTCTGTTACCGCGACCTACTTCCCTGACAGACTTCCGGGCAGACCGGCGCCCTACGTAATAAAACCCGTTGCAGAGCCTCAATGGACCCTTGGCATTCCGGCGGAAGGCACTTTGGACGAGAGCTACTATGTGTCTGTTAAAGATGCCCAGATTATAGAAGATGTAGACGGAGATACCGCTATAAGGGTATTCTGTTATTTTACTAATAATTCGGAAGAGACAATCAGCATGTGCGCCGCTCTTCACTGCTTAGCCTATCAGGACGGTGTTCAGCTCGAGGAAAGCTATGCAGCAGACAACAGCGGCAGTCCCTATGCAGACGTGCGCCCCGGCAGCTCCGTAAGCTGCTCGATGGTTTTTAAGCTTCGAAACCAAAGCTCCCCCGTTGAAGCCGAGGCTGTCTCATCCATTACCTATGATGCTGTTGGCCAGACATACTATATAAAATAAGCGATTATAAGAACAAGGCGCTGCTTATAAGCAGCGCCTTGTTCTTTATGATAATAAAGGTATTACTTCATCCAATGTAATATACTAAAATAAATAATTTTTGCTAATTCCTTACTTTAGAATTTAACGTCATCGGCCGTCAGTAGCTTAAAGCCCTTTTCCTCTAGGCATTTAATGGCCTTAACCTGATCGTCACATTTAAGGATTATCGTGGCACCGTCACCCACAGGAGAAACGAATCCGTAACTGTATTCTACCATTATGTCGTTATCGGTAAGAGCAGTCAGGGCAGCGTGAAAAGTGCCGGGCTTGTCGTCAGCTTCAAGGGCGATAACATCGGTTTCCTTAACTGTCATCCCCGCTTCGCGCAGAGCGTTAAGGGCTGTTTTGCGCTTATCAACAATTAGGCGCACTACACCGAAATCTGTTGTGTCGGCAATAGTGATTGCGCGGAGGTTTACCCCGGCCCGATAAAGCACTCCGGTAATATCCCGGATTGCGCCCTTGCGGTTCTCCGCAAAAACGGATATTTGCTTTAAAAGCATAGAACTCCTCCTTAATAATTCATCTTCGTGCGTTTGTCGATTACACGTTTTGCCTTGCCCTCGAAGCGCTCTATGCTCTTGGGCTCAACCAGCTTTATCTTAGCCGAAATGCCAAGAACGGAATGGATGGCATCGGTAACCCGCTTTGACATGGCTTCAAGCTTTCGTACCTCGTCGGTAAAGGTGTCCTCTGTAAGCTCCACCAAAACGGTTAGCTTATCCAGATTTCCCTCCCGTTCAACTATCATCTGGAAGAAGGGCGCGATCCCCTCCATATTCATAAGCACGGATTCTATCTGCGACGGGAACACATTGACGCCGCGTATGATAAGCATATCGTCGGTTCTTCCCGCAGGCTTAACCATGCGAACAAAGCTTCTGCCGCATTCACACTCACCGGGAATTATTATTCCCACATCCCGGGTGCGGTAGCGGATAAGAGGCAGAGCCTCCTTGGTCATGCAGGTAAAGACTATTTCACCCTCGCTACCCGGGGGTAAAAGCTCACCGGTCTCAGGGTCGATTATTTCTAAAAAGAAATGGTCTTCATTAACATGCAGTCCGTTTTGACACTCACATTCGTAGGCAACTCCTGGGCCGATAATCTCAGATAGTCCGTAAATATCGTAGGCCTTCAAATTAAGTAACTGCTCAATTTCCCGGCGCATGCTGTCTGTCCATGGCTCAGCACCGAAGAAACCGGCTTTCAGGTGTATATCGTCCTTGGAAATACCGTTTTGTTGCATGAATTCTGCTATCGTTAGAGCATAGGAAGGTGTTGCCAAAATAAAGCTCGGCTTAAAGTCCTGCAAAATCGTAACCTGACGCCGGGTGTTGCCGGTAGAAGCGGGGATGGTTGCACAGCCAATGGTTTCGCTGCCCAGTCCACCACCGAGGCCGCCGGTAAAAAGACCGTAGCCGTAGCTGATATGGCCTATATCGTCTTTGGTAACGCCGCCGGCTCCAATGGTTCTTGCCATTACCTGGCCCCAAAGCTCAAGGTCGTTTTTGGTATAGCCCACAACGGTCTGCTTGCCGGTGGTTCCTGAGGAGGCGTGAATACGAACCACCTCGCTCATGGGAACGGCGAAGAGATCGAAAGGGTAGGCGTCACGAAGATCCTGTTTGTAAGTAAAAGGAAGCTTGCTTATATCGTCTATGGATTTTATGTCTTCGGGTTTTAGGCCCATTTCGTCAAAACGCTTACGGTAAAGCGGTACGTTTTCATATACGCGCTTAACCATGGTGCAGAGTCTTTCGCTTTGAAGCTGACGCAGTTGGTCCCGGGGCATGGTTTCAGCTTCTTTGTCGTAATAATGGTATGTCATGGGCAAATACTCCCTTTTGAAATATAGAATTACCGGCTAGTAAAAATAACGGTTGGCAACGAAATATTAGTTATAGTACATCACGAAGGCTTATAAGTCTATGGCTGAGCCTATCAAAGGCATCGGGTGTAATGGCCTGAGCCCCGTCGCAAAGGGAGCGGGCGGGGTCAGGATGAACCTCAATCAAAACGCCATCTGCGCCGGCGGCGGCATAGGCGAGGGAAACCGGCTCAACCAGATCTGCTCTGCCTGTTGAATGACTGGGATCGGCAATAACGGGCAAATGAGTCAAAGACTTAAGCATAGGAATTGCAACTACGTCCGGCGTGTATCTGGTGGATCTGGAAAAGGAGCGTATGCCTCGCTCACAGAGGATAACATGCTCATTTCCCGCAGCCATTAAGTATTCGGCGCTGAGCAGTAACTCCTCATAGGTAGCTGCGGGGCCGCGCTTAATAATAACTGGCTTACCCGCCCTGCCAAGGCATTTTAAAAGTTCGTAATTCTGCATGTTTCTGGCGCCCACCTGAATAATGTCCACATCACAAAACAGAGTGATCTGGCTGGGGTCAGTCATTTCGCTTATTACAGGTATTTTTAGCTCCTTTTTTATGTTTGCAAGAATGGCAAGTCCCTCAACACCAAGGCCCTGAAAGCTGTAGGGCGAGCTGCGCGGCTTGAAGGCGCCTGCCCGAAGCAATAACGCGCCGGAGCTTTTTACTGCCTTCGCAGCAGTGTATAACTGCTCCTCGCTTTCGATTGCACAGGGCCCGGCAATAACCGTAAAGCTGCCGTTGCCGAAGGTGGCGCTTCCCACTTTAATTATAGTGTTATCAGGATGGCTGCCGCGAGCGGCCAATTTGCATACTTCATTGAAGTTGCAGGTGTACATACGCATGTCCTTTCAATGCAAAAGAAAATGATAGCCCCGCAGCGAGCATACCGCGAGGCTGAAAACAATCGTTGCAATTGCGTTCTTAACCTAATCGGACAACACGCAGCTAATCCCTTCAGCAAAAAGCCGAGCAAAGGAAACAGAGTTTAACTGATGTATGCTTTCATAAAAGCACTCCGATTATTACATTAATTATACTGCTCAATTTGAAATATTTTATCACACCCCTTTAACTTTGGAAAGTGGCACATTGCACAATTTATCACATAATGTGCCACTTTACCTGTTGAAAAAAAGAGTGCAGGTAAGATTTTGCAAAATAAAGTTATGTTTTTGTCCACCACCGGAAAACACATGTAAAAATAGACAAAACAAATTTAGCAATTTAAAGTGATTTGGGTACACATAACCTATTGACTTTATTGTAATAAAGATTTACAATACTGACAAATTATTATTTATTTATTTGTTACTATGTCATGGTACCTAAGATGACTTCGCACCAAAACGAAGTCGTTTTTTGTATAAAAA
>CAZNUD010000003.1:0-68284 GCA_964576195.1 uncultured Oscillospiraceae bacterium
TAGCATACAAGCCCTTGGAGAGGGGCTGCATAAACTACTACTCTATAATACAAGGTGGTAATTATGACTAAAATCCTAGTAATAACAGGTCCCACCGCCACCGGCAAAACAGCCCTGAGTGTGGCCATGGCTCAGGATCTAAATGCCGAGATAGTCTCAGCCGACTCCATGCAGCTTTACCGGGGGATGGACATAGGCACAGCCAAGGTTACGCCTGGGGAAATGTGCGGGATCCCTCATCACATGATAGATATTGTCAGCCCCGCCGAAAATTACAGTGTTGCCCGCTATGTCAAGGAGGCTGACACCTGTGTGCAGGAGATATTAAGCCGCGGCAAGCTCCCGATAATAGCTGGCGGCACCGGCCTATATATAGACTCTTTGCTTCGGGGCATTGACTTTGATGACAACGCACAAGATCCGGCTCTGCGCGCAAAACTAATGGCGGAGTATGACACTCTCGGGGGAGAGGCAATGCTGCAAAGGCTTTGCACCGTTGACCCTCAAAGGGCTGCAAAGCTCCATCCTTTTGATAAAAAGCGAATTCTTAGGGCTCTTGAGGTATATGCCCTCACAGGCAAAACCATAAGCCGGCACGATGAAGAATCCTGCGCCGCACCTGCAAAATATCCCTCCGTTACCATTGCTCTTACCTTCAAAAGCCGCGAGGGTCTTTATGAGCGTATTGATGCCCGGGTAGACCAAATGGTGCAGCAGGGTCTTTTTGATGAGGTTGGTATGCTGCTTGCCAGCGGCATACCCGATTCTGCCACCTCCATGCAGGCCATCGGCTACAAAGAGGCCGCCATGGCCCTTCGGGGCGAAATTAGCGAAAAGGAGGCCATAGAGCTTATCAAGCGCGGAAGCCGCCGCTACTCGAAACGACAGCTCACATGGCTGCGCCGTAAACCGAAGGTAAACTGGATATACTGGGATAAAGAGCCAGATTTTGCTTATGCCCGACGGCTTTCGACAGCCTTTTTTGCCGCCGAGAATTAGAATAAAACCCTGAACTCTCCGTTTTCTATGTTTTAGTGGCGGATTTGTTCAAAATCACTATTTTATGGGGCGGCTGTTCATGGTAAAATGTCATGACAGTGTTCCGCCCCGAAGGGGAGTAATTCTATGCAGAAGACACAGAACATTCAGGACACACTGTTAAACCAGATCAGACGAGAGAAGCAGACGGTGACGTTTTTTCTAATGAACGGCTTCCAAATGAAGGGTGTCGTGCGCAGCTTCGACAGCTTTGTAGTTGTGCTTGAAACCGACGGCAAACAGCAGATGATCTACAAACACGCTATCTCAACTATTATCCCCGCCACAGCCATAGATTTGCGGGAGTCCCGTCCCCAGTCGGAAGCTACATAAACCCCCCGACGGCGGGAGTCCCCAAGGAGGAATGCCTATGAAACGAACAGATACTCTGACAAAAGTCGTAAGTTATCTCCTTTTCGGAGCAATGCTTGCTTATCTTGGAGTATATGTTATCCACAGTCTTTCAAACAACCTCCGCACGGCTCCCGCCGTTTATGTTTCCCTCACAGAAAGCGCCTCTGCCCCCGGCATAGTTGTGCGAAACGAGCAGCTAATAACAAGCCCGGACCAGTATTTAAGCATAGTTGCTGAAAACGCTTCCCTTTTAGCGTTGGGAGACACCATCGCCGTTGCCTATACAAGCGAGGAGGCCCTTTCCCGGGCCGCAAAGATACGGGAGCTGGAGACCAAGCAGAAGTACATAATGTCAGTTCTCTCCGAGGCAGACAGCTCCGAAAACCTCAGCAAGCGGGAAGATACAATAAAAGACTCCATAACTGAGCTTTCCGCCTCTGCCGCAAGGGGTGAAACGGACAGGCTGACCGCCGCTGCCCTAAGCCTCAGCTCCCTTGTAATGGACAACCTAAACATCCAAACCACCGAGGTGGATCTGCGCCTTGTAACCGAGGAGCTTAACAAGCTTCGTCAGATTTCCATACGTGACACCATTGCCATAACAGCAAGTTTTTCCGGCCTTTTCTCCGCAACGCCTGACGGTTATGAAAATCTCTCTCCGGACTCCTTCTTAGGTGTTGGCCCCGCATCGCTCCGCTACCTTATTGATGAGCCTCAGCAGCTTACAGATGACGTTAGGGGAAAGCTGGTCTCCCCCTACGAATGGTACTTTATCTCTATAATGTCCAAGGGTGATGCCCAGCGTCTAATAATCGGCAACACAGCAACGCTGGACTTTGGCCGTTACTGCTCAAAGCCCCTTAATGCCAGCGTCATCAGCATTAGCCCCCCTGAGGACGGGGAATGTGCGGTTATGTTCCGTTGCACTGAGTCCACGGGAGAAATGCTTTCCGTCCGCCGAGCCACCGCAGAGGTGGTCTATGCCACCCGCGACGGTATCCGTGTTCCCCGTGAAGCTGTTCGCACCGATGAAAGCGGACCCTATGTTTACACTCTCACCGGCCTTCAGGCTGAAAAGAAATATATAACCATCGCCTGGGAGGCCGAGGAATACTACCTGGCCGTTCCCTCCGGTGATGCCTCGTCCCTGCGCGTAGGCAACGATATTATTCTTACCTCAGATGAAATTTACGATGGAAAGCTCCTTAATTAGACATCCACGAAAGCGAGACCAAAACATGAGCATTGCCGAAAACGTAAAACTGGTTCAGGCACAAGTGGCCGCTGCTGCAAAAGCCGCAGGTGTGCCGCCTGAGAGCATTGCTCTTGTTGCTGCCACAAAAACCAACGACTCCACCCGGGTAGCCGAGGCCATTGCCGCCGGAGTAAAAATCTGCGGCGAAAACCGCGTGCAGGAGCTTACAGATAAATTGAAGCAAAATGCATATGAGGGAGCAGGCCTCCATTTTATCGGTCATCTCCAGAAGAATAAGGTCAAGTACCTTGTGGGAAACTGCGATCTCATCCAGTCTGTGGACTCTCTTGAGCTCATGGCTGACATCAATGCCCAGGCTGAGAAAAGGGGAGTGAGGCAGGACATACTCCTTCAGGTAAACATTGCCTTGGAGAAGTCGAAAAGCGGCTTTTTTTCTGAAGAGCTTCAGGAAGTTTTATCACAAGCAGGCAATTTTTCCTGCATTTTTATACGCGGACTTATGGCAATACCTCCCATTTCCACCGTATACGGGCAAAATCGCCCCTATTTTGCCGCCATGAAGCAGCTTTTTGTTGACATTCAGTCAAAAAAATACGATAATGTTTCTATGGATTTTTTATCTATGGGAATGAGCGGAGATTTCGAGGATGCCATAGCTGAGGGCTCAAACATGGTTCGGGTCGGCTCAGCGATTTTTGGCGCTCGCAGTTATTCAAAGGCATAACAAAAACATTATAACCCGGAGTATCTTTTCCGGGGAGCGTTCCGCTCATTAACCTGACTAATATTTTTCGTCGGCCCCGGCCTACGAATCATATTGTGTCAGGCAAATCAGGAGGAATAACAATGGGTTTATTTGACGAGCTTAAGAAGCTCACCCGTCCATACAGCTCCAGCGAATATGACGACTTTAGCGATGAAATGTCCGAGGCACCCCAGCCGGAGCCCCAGCCTCGCATTCAGCCCGCGGAGGTTTCAAGGCGCTATGAGGCGCCCCCCTTGGAGCGCCGCAGCTCCTATGCGGAATTCGAAACCCGCCCCAGCGTCTCTCCCCGCAAGGATAAGGTTGTTTCCTTTGGGGGTCAGAGCAATCAGTCCCAGATGTTCGTGGTAGAGCCCGACCGCTTTGAAACCGCCGCAGACATTGCAGACCACATCCGCAGCGGTCACTCGGTGGTTTTAAACCTTGAGCGCACAGACAAAGACACTGCCAGACGTTTAATCGACTTTCTCAGCGGTGTTGCATATGCGCTTAACGGCAAAATTCGGCGGGTCTCCGCCAGCACCTTTGTCATCACCCCCTATAACGTGGATATTAGCGGCGACTTGATGGACGATTATGCAGGTTCCGGATACTCAAGCAGTCTTTACGGCATTTAGTTTATCATTTTGTGCTCTCCAATAAATTACGAAAGCGCCCGCTTGGAGTGCTTTCAATACACAGAAAGGGCTTATGGATATGCTGACACCTCAAAATTTTAGAGAAAAAACCTTTGAAAGAGCTGTCTTTGGCGGATATGATATGGCCGCCGTAGACGATTTCCTTGACGAAGCCGCCGGTGATTATGCTGCAATCGCAAAGGAAAATGTAGTTCTTAAAAACAAAATGAAGGTTCTGGTAGAGAAAATTGAAGAATACCGCGCCACTGAGGATTCCATGCGCATGACCCTTCTCTCCGTTCAGAAACTCAGTCTTCAAATTGAGCAGGAGGCCCGGGAAAAGGCGGAGACCGCCCTTACCCAGGCTAGGGATGAGGCTGAGCGCATAGTCCGCGAAGCCTACACTCAGCGCGCCACAGAAGAGGCAAGGCTCCTTGAGGCCAAGAGGGAGAGCACCCACTACATAGACAATATGCGCACTCTCTGCCAAAGCCAGCTTAACTTCCTGGAAAACCTTGAGGGCATGAAGCTTGAAGACATTCCCACCGCTGACAGCGCAGAGCCTGCCCCAGAGCACGCTTTTGCGGAAACTGTGCGGAACGTTGAAAGCTCCGCAGCCCGCATGGGCAATGCCGTAGACGCAGGCCGCGAGATCAGCCGCGTTGTTTCCGACGCCTCAGCAGCCCCCGCAATAGACTCCGGAACAGAGGAGCCCACTCGTCTTTATTCCTCCGCCTCAGGCACTGCCGCACCTGCCGCTGCACCAGAAGGTGCAACAGGTCAGTTTAGCTTTGAAAACCTTCACTTTGGGAAGTAAGCACTACCAAGTGCTTACTTCCGCAGCCACTAAAATATTGTCGGGGCGGGGCATACTAGGCTTAGACGCTGTGCCGCGCCCCGTGCTTATACCACAAATCAGATAGGAGCTAAAGCCAAATGTCACAGGACTATAATAAAACCGTTAATCTGCCGCAAACAGAGTTTCCCATGCGTGCCTCCCTCCCCAAGCGGGAGCCGGATATGCTCAAGGGCTTTCAGGAAGCAAACATATACGAAAAGCTTATGAAGAAGAACCAGGGTAAGCCCCTGTTTATCCTTCACGACGGCCCCCCCTATGCCAACGGCAACATCCACATAGGTCACGCCATGAACAAGGTTTTAAAGGACATTATTGTTCGCCATCGCAACATGACAGGCTTCCGCTCCCCCTATGTTCCCGGCTGGGACACCCATGGTCTACCAATAGAATCTGCCATTTTAAAAAACAAAAAAGTAAAGCGTGATGAGCTGACCACCTCCGAGTTTCGTGAAAAGTGCAAGGATTACGCTCTGGGCTTTGTAAACACCCAGCGCGAGGAATTTAAGCGCCTTGGCATCATCGGTGATTGGGATAATCCCTATATTACCCTCACCAAGGACTTTGAGGCCAAGCAGATTCAGGTCTTCGGCGCCATGGCCGAAAAGGGATATATATACAAGGGCCTCAAGCCGGTTTATTGGTGCCCCGCCGACCAGACTGCTCTTGCAGAGGCGGAAATCGAATACTCAGACGATCCCTGCACCACCATTTTTGTCAAATTTCCCATCAGTGACGATAAAGGTAAGCTCAGCAAATACTGCGACCTGAGCAAACTCTATTTTGTAATCTGGACCACAACCCCCTGGACCATTCCCGGTAATATGGCCATCTGCCTTAATGCAGAGTTTGACTATATTCTTCTTGAAGCACCAAACGGCGAGATTTATGTTCTGGCCAAGGATCTGGCGGAAAGTGTCTGCAAGGCCACCAATATAGATTATTCAGCCTGCAGGGTGCTGACCACGCTGAAAGGCCACGAACTCGAGCTTATAACAACAAAACACCCCTTATTCGACAGAGAGAGCGTCATTTTAAACGGCGAGCACGTTACCCTTGAGGCCGGCACCGGATGCGTTCATACAGCTCCGGGCTTTGGCGCAGATGACTTTAACATCTGCCGTTGGTACGACAAAAACATGGGCACCAATTTGGGCGTACCCGTGCCTGTGAATGCCAAGGGTGTCATGACCGACGAAAGGTATAGCGGTCAGTTTTATGCCAAGGGCAACAACATGGTCGTGGACGACCTTGAAAAAATCGGCGCATTGCTTGCCAAGGAAAATATAAGCCACTCTTATCCCCACTGCTGGCGCTGCAAAAGCCCAATAATCTACCGGGCCACTGAACAGTGGTTCTGCTCGGTGGACGCCATAAAGCAGGCAGCCATTGATGCTTGTGACAACATAAAGTGGAACCCCGAATGGGGCAAGGAGCGCATGGTTTCCATGATAGCCGAGCGAAACGACTGGTGCATCTCCCGTCAGCGCGTCTGGGGCGTTCCCATCCCCATCTTTTACTGTGAGAAGTGCGACAAGGACATTGTCACCCCTGAAACAATTGAGCGCGTATCCGCCCTTTTCCGTGAACACGGCTCCAACATTTGGTTTGACAAGACTGCAGACGAGCTTGTTCCCAAGGGCTTTAAATGTCCCGAATGCGGTCATGCCCACTTCACCAAGGAAAGCGACATCATGGATGTGTGGTTTGACTCTGGCTCCACCCACGCTGCTGTTTTAGGCGAGCGTGAGGATCTGCACTTTCCCGCTGAAGTCTACCTTGAGGGCGGTGACCAGTACCGCGGCTGGTTCCAGAGCAGCATGCTCACCTCCATTGCCACAAAGGGTGTTGCTCCATATAAGCAAATAATCACTCACGGCTGGACAGTGGACGGGGAGGGCAAGGCCATGCACAAAAGCCTTGGAAACACCGTTGCACCCGAGGAAATTATTAAGGACTACGGCGCTGACATTCTCCGTCTGTGGGTCTCCTCCACAGACTACCGTCAGGACGTTCGTATTTCCAAGGAAATATTAAAACAACTTTCCGATGCCTATCTGAAGATTCGCAACACCGCCCGCTACATGCTCGGAAACCTCTCAGACTTTGACCCCGACCACGCCACCCCTGTAAGTGAGCTCTTCCCTCTTGACCGCTGGGCAGTAGCCCGCCTTAACGAGCTTTCGCGGCGGGTTGATGAGGAATATTCTGCTTACGAATTCCACGGTGTTTACAGAGCCATCTATAATTTCTGCGTGGTGGATATGTCCAACTTCTATCTGGACATAATCAAGGACAGGCTTTACTGTGACGGTCAAGCCTCCGCCTCCCGCCGAAGCGCTCAGACCGCCCTGCATATGATTTTAGGCAGCATGACCAAAATGCTTGCCCCCATCCTTGCCTTCACCAGCGAGGAGATTTGGCACGAAATGAACCATGCCAAAGCAGACGATGCCGAAAGCGTACTCTTTAACGAAATGCGCAGGTATGACAACGCGCTGGCTCTTTCTGAGCAGGAAATGGTTTTCTGGCAAAACCTTGTGAACCTTCGTACTGACGTTAACAAGGTACTTGAAGCCGCTCGGGCAGAAAAGAAGATCGGCAAACCCCTGGATGCAGACATAACCCTTTTCCTTTCTGACACCGACTCTCAGAAAGCCTTTGGCTCCATCGAAAAGGACTTTCTTGCCCAGATCTTTATTGTTTCTCATGTCAGCATAGTTTGCGGCGACGGTGTCGGCACCTCGGGCGAGCTTTTCCCCAAGGTCAAGGTCTCCGTTTCCGAAGCAAGCGGCGAAAAATGCGCCCGCTGCTGGATGCACAACGAGCATATCGGCGAAAATGCACAGCACCCCGAACTTTGCCCCCGCTGCGCCTGCGCCTTTAGCGAATAAACCTAAAATCCTTAACTTAGGAGGTGCCCGCCATGCTTAACGCAATTGTAGCGGTATGCATCCTTATCCTCGACCAATCCCTCAAGTATTGGACCATACTCAACCTTGTTCCCGGCGAGGGCTCAAAAACCCTCATCCCCGGCGTAGTTGAACTGGTTAACGTTCACAACACAGGGGCCGCTTTCGGCTTTCTGGAGGACGGACGATGGTTTTTCGTCGGCCTTACTCTAGTTGTAGCCATAGTGGTCATCGTCCTTTTGGCAAGAGACATAATCAGCGGCAAACTTGCCCGCTTTTCACTCATTGCAATCCTCTCCGGAGGTATAGGCAACTGCATCGACCGCATTATCAACGGCTATGTTGTAGATATGTTCAACCTCGAGTTTATGAACTTTGCCGTTTTTAATGTGGCGGACATTTTCGTCACCGTTTTCGGCATCATCTTCTGCATTTGTCTAATTACTGGCAAGGCAGTCGATAAGGAGGAGGCCAGCGCAGTATTCATGGCCCATAGACATGAGACAAAGGCCAGAGTTGACTACATCACTCAGCTTAAAAAACCCGTGGTTGAGGGCAAGGAAGCCATAGAAACGGAAAAAGCCGCCCACAGTGCTTCAAACCCCACAACAGTCCATAAAGCTGAGGACGATTTCGGCGCATGGAATATTCCCGAAGACATTGCCGTTCAAGATGCCCCAAAGCCCGCGCCTGACCCCTTTGCGGAGCTTTCAAAGCAACGCCCCACAGCACCGGAGCCCTTTGCTTCAACCGCCCGTCGGCCCGCCCCACCTCCCTTTGGCGAAGCACCGGCACATCAAGCTCCCCCAGTGCCCACAGCCCCTTCCACAAAAACCACCGCCTTTGATGACCCCTTCAATGAGCAATCCAAAGTCCCAAAAAAGGGCGATGAATTTAACCTGGAGGACATTATTGCGGAGTTTAAAGACTAATGACAAATACCTACGCAGTAACCGCAAAGGAGAGCGGTGAGCGAATAGATGCTCTCCTTGCAAAGGAAATTGACGAACTTACCCGCTCTCAGGCCGTTCATCTTATCGAGAAAGGCCTCGTTACTCTCCGTTGCGCGTCCATAAAAAAAAACCACCGCACCACCCCAGGCGAAGTCTTCGTGGTGGAAATTCCCCAGGCGGAGGAAACAGAACTTATACCCCAAGATATTCCCCTTAACATTGTTTTTGAGGACGAGGACGTAATCATTGTAAATAAGCCCCGGGGCATGGTAGTACATCCCGCCCCCGGGCATTCCAACGGCACTCTGGTAAACGCTCTGCTTTACCACTGCGGAGATAGTCTTTCGAGCATCGGCGGTGAAAAGCGTCCCGGCATTATCCACCGCATAGATAAGGACACAAGCGGCCTTATCATTTCCGCCAAAAATGACTATGCCCATCGTTTCCTTTCTGCCCAACTTTCTGACCACAGCCTGTGCCGCAGCTATGAGTGTATTGTCTACGGAAGTGTCAAAGCAGAATTCGGCACCGTAAACGCCCCCATAGGACGCCACCACATAAACCGCAAGTGCATGACTGTGCGTGAAGACGGACGCAAGGCTGTTACCCACTACGAGGTTATTGCCCGCTACAACGGCTTTACTCATCTGCGCTGCAGTTTGGAAACCGGCCGCACCCATCAGATACGTGTCCACATGGAGCACATTGGCCACCCACTTCTTGGTGATATGCTGTACGGCAGAAAGCGCCCGGAAAAGGGTCTAGAGGGGCAGTGCCTTCACGCAATAGCCCTTCGCTTTATCCACCCTCGAACAGAGCAGCCCCTAGAGCTTCAAACGGACCTTCCCGACTATTTCAAATCCGTTATTTCCCATTTGGGAAATGCAATATAGTAAAAAGCTGTGCAGAAAATGCGGGGTGCAATATCTTAAACAGATATTGCACCCCGCATTTTCTATCCCCTACTGAGCACAACCTTAAGTCCCCGCTCATTAAGGGATTTTTTTATTTCCTCAATTTGCGCATAGTCCCTCGTTTCCACCTGCAGAGATAAAAAGCAGGAGTTGATAGCCATGTTTTCGTCGCTTCTATTATACTGGACGGACACCACGTTGCCGCCCTTTTCCGCAATGGTCTTGGAAACCAGCTCAAGCTGACCGGGCTTGTCGGTTAAAGCAATGCAAAGATTTACAAATCGCCCCGCCTTTACTAGGCCCCGTGTTATAACGCGGCTTAAAATGTTCACATCAATGTTGCCGCCGGAAACAAGACAGATAGCCTTTTTCCCCTTAATATCCACCTTGCCAAACATGGCGGCTGCAACGGAAACCGCCCCGGCGCCCTCGGCAATAAGCTTCTGCCGCTCAATTAGCGCCAAAACCGCCGAGGCCACCTCGTCATCCGTTACGGTAACAAGCTCGTCCACGTATTCCCGAACAAGCTTGAAGGTGTTGTCTCCCGGACGCTTCACGGCAATACCGTCGGCAAAGGTGGCCACGGAGCTAAGCTCTTCCACCAGCCCGTGATGAACAGAGTTTACCATGGACGAAGCGCCCGCCACCTGCACGCCGTAAACCTTGACCTTAGGATTAAGTGACTTAACCGCAAAGGCTATGCCCCCAATGAGTCCTCCGCCGCCAACCGGCACGATGACCGCATCCACATCCGGCAGCTGCTCCAAAAGCTCAAGACCAATGGCGCCCTGACCGGCTATAACATCCTCGTCATCGAAGGGGTGAATAAATACGCGCTGTTCCTCCTTCTCCAACTCCAGGGCCTTTTTGTAAGCATCGTCGTAAACTCCGTTTACTAGCACCACCTCGGCACCGTAGCCCTTGGTGGCCTCTACCTTGCTAATGGGCGCGTTGTCCGGCAGGCAAATTTTTGAAGAGATGCCCTCCATGGAGGCCGCTCTGGCTACACCCTGAGCGTGGTTCCCCGCGCTGCAGGCTATAACTCCCTTGGCCTTGTCCTCGGGAGAAAGCTGGCTTATTTTGTAGTAAGCCCCCCTCACCTTAAAGGACCCGGTAACCTGCAAATTCTCCGTCTTCAGGTAAATCTCTCCCTCTGATGGCAGCATGGGTGCATAAATAAGGTCGGTCCTTCTAATAACATCTTTCGTTGTAAATGCGGCATGGTAGATTTTGTCCAGTGTTAGCATGGCGTTCATCCCTTTTAATAAATTTCGGATATATGTAGAAAACTCCGTCTCTAATAAGAGACGGAGTATAAACCCGCGTTACCACTCTTGTTGCTTTCCCTAAAAAAAGCCACTCATAAGCGCCTGTCAGCGCCGCCTTCTGTAACGGGAAGACCCGGTGTGGCTTACTTAAATTTCGGCACACGACTCCGAGGTGATACGGATAAAACAGCCCCCACCGCCTCGCACTATCCGGCGGCTCTCTGTAAGAAGCCTTGTTTTTCCCTGTCCTCTTCAGCGTCATTATATGTTTATTAGGCTATTTAATGCATAAAAGAACGTTAGAAATAATATACCCGCTTTTTATGACCTTGTCAATAGTCATTATGGTGAAATTCTCAAAAACACCGCGGCTTTCTGTTAAGATCACAGCGGCTATAGGTGCAAAAGCAAAATTTAAGCCCCTCGTGTTCTTTTTCTTCGCCCCTTTCCTCAAGCATCCAGTTCTCTTCAGTGTCTAAATTCGGAAAGAATTTGTCTGCCTCGGGTTTTGCTTCAACGTGGGTAACCAAAGCTCTGCTGCAAAAGGGAAGCATTGCCCTGTAAACCTCGCCGCCGCCGATTACAAAAATGTCTTCTTCGGGAGTACCCTCTACCAGCTTCATAGCCTCCATGGGGGAGAGCACCGTTTCCGCACCATCAACTTCATAGCCTTCTCTGGTGCTAATAATAATGTTTCTCCGGTTTTTTAGAGGCTTTCCGCCGGGCATAGACTCAAGGGTTTTCCGACCCATAATAACGGTTTTTCCCGTGGTGGTGGTTCTAAAAAACTTCATGTCTTCAGGAATTGAAAAAAGTAGCTGTCCCTCTCTTCCAATCCCCCAGTTTTTACTAACCGCAACAATAGCCTGCATTTATGACCTCCGATAAATTAATCAAACAGCCACCGGTATCTTATCCGTAAATTCGTTATATTTATAGTTTTCCAGCGTGAAACTGTCCCTGGTAAACTCATAAAAATCCTTCACGCTTTTATTCAATGTAAATCCAGCCGCCGGAAACTGCTCCTTTTCTATGAGCCTTTCAACGATCGGTATATGCCTGTCGTAAATATGTGCGTCTGCAATAACATGCACAAGTTCACCGGCCTTTAGCCCGGAAACCTGCGCCATCATCATGGTAAGTACAGCATACTGGCAGACATTCCAGTTATTGGCAGCCAGCATGTCCTGAGAGCGCTGGTTTAATATGGCGTTAAGCGTATTCCCAGAGACATTAAAGGTCATGGAATAAGCGCAAGGATAAAGAGCCATTTCAGACAAATCGGCAAAGTTATAAATACTTGTCATAATTCGGCGGCTAGCGGGATTGTGCTTAAGGTCATAAAGTACCCTGTCGACCTGGTCAAAGTCCCCCTCCTTATAGTGGTGCTTAATGCCAAGCTGATACCCGTAGGCCTTGCCTATGCTTCCATTTTCGTCTGCCCACTCATCCCAAACGCGGGTGCGCAGTTCCTTAACATTGTTGCTTTTTGCCTGCCAAATCCACAGCAGCTCGTCCACAGCGGATTTTAAAAAAGTACGTCGCAGGGTGAGAATGGGAAACTCCTTTGCCAATTCATAGCGGTTAACAATGCCAAACTTTTTGATGGTGTGCGCAGGCGCCCCATCCTCCCAACGGGGACGTACCTGGCTGTCTGTGTCCCAAACACCGTTTTCCAATATATCCCTGCAGTTTGCCACAAAGATCTCGTCAGCTCTGCTCATTACATCGCCCTCCAAACCGCAAATTCGGCGCAAAGCTCTGCGCCATACACTGCATGTAGTATACTACTTTAATCCATATCTTTCAATTCATACAAGTTAATTATATAAGCTTCGTGCCAGATTTTTTGCAATTTTTTTCAATTATCTCATTTGTGACGAATATACGCCAAAAACACGGCAAAAATAACAAGGACATTCCTTGCGGAACATGCCGCATATGTACATTCTTCGGGAGGACAGACTATGCAGACACAGCATTATATCGACACCAATGATTACAGAAGAGAAGATCTGATGAAAATTGCCGAGCTTTCTCTGGTTCTTAAAAAATGCATAAAATCAAACTACTTTCCACAGCTTCTCCGCCACAAAACTCTGGCAATGATATTCCAGCAATCCTCAACCCGTACTCGGGTGTCCTTTGAAACTGCCATGGCCCAACTAGGAGGGCACGCCCAGTACCTTGCCCCAGGTCAAATTCAGTTAGGCGGCCATGAAACCATCGCCGACACCGCCCGTGTTCTATGCCGCCTTGTGGATATTATTATGGCCCGCGTTGAGCGCCACGAAAGTGTTTTGGAGCTTGCTGATAACGCTACTGTTCCGGTTATTAACAGTATGTCCGACTATAATCACCCCACACAGGAAATGGGTGACATCATAACTATGATGGAGCACCTGCCCCAGGGAAAAACGCTGTCAGACTGCAAGGTTGTATTTGTAGGCGATGCCACCCAGGTATGTGCATCCTTGGGCTTTATTTGCACCAAAATGGGCATGGAGTTTGTCCAGTTTGGTCCCAAAGGTTTTCAGTTGCGTGAAAACCACTTGAAGATCCTCAAGGAAAACTGCGACGCTTTCGGCGGAAGCTATCTTATCACCGATGATGCCGACTTGGCCCTTAAGGATGCCGATTTTATCTACACCGACGTTTGGTACGGCCTTTATGAGGCAGAACTATCGGAAGCCGAGCGAATGAAGATTTTTTACCCCAAATATCAGGTAAACGCCGAGCTTATGTCAAAGGCCTCTCCCCATGCTAAATTTATGCACTGTCTGCCCGCATCAAGAGGCGAGGAAGTAGCGGACGAGGTCATGGATAGTCCTGCTTCTCTGGTTTTCGACGAGGCTGAAAACCGCCTTACCTCCATCCGTGGTATCCTTGTTTACCTTCTCCGTGACAAACTTGGCGATCCTGAGGAAGCTGACTTTACAGGTCTCAAAAAAGAACTTGATGAGGTGCTCATGGGGCTTCATTGAGATATGCCTTCAAATAATTAGCTCCGGTTGTATATCCTATTAACAAATCATCCTGCGCATTGCGCACGGGAGGTCATTAAATGGAAGAAAAGAAAGTTAGTCTTGTAAAGAGCATAATGTTCACCATCTGCTCTGTGCTGGTGCTTGACACCTTTGTAGCTCCAGCTATCATAGGAGTATCCTCCATCACCACATGGATTATTACTGCCATTGTATTTTTCATCCCCTACGGTCTTATTAGCGCCGAGCTTGGCAGCACCTATCCGGATGATGGCGGGATATACCACTGGGTAGACCGCGCTTATGGCGAGCGCCCCGCAGTTCTGGTGGGTTGGTTTTACTGGGTAAACGTGGCCTTTTGGATGCCTGCGGTTTTCATCGCCTTTGCCACGTGGATTTCCTATGTGTTTTTCCCCGATGCAAATCCTTGGTTGCTCTTCTTTATAGCGGTTATTATGTGCTGGGTAATCGTCGCCATCGGCATTCGCGGCATCGAATTAAGTGTTGCTGTAACGAATATCGCAGCCATTGCCAAGGTAGCCGTTCTGCTTATTTTTGGCTTTTTGGGAATTGCATACAGCATTAAAAACGGCCTTGCCAACGACTTTTCCCTGAGAAGCTTCATACCCAGCTTTGGCAGCACCACTCAATACGTTGCCGCTATAACCTATAACCTGCTGGGCTTTGAGCTAATCGGCTCTATCGGTAATCAAATCCACGACCCTGGACGCACCATACCCAAGATGACCATTTTCGCGGGAGTTGCCATTACTGCTCTCTACGTTTTCGGCACCTTTGGCATTCTCTCTGCCATACCAGCCGATCAGGTGGACACAGCCGATGGCTTCTTCTACGCACTTCAAGAGTTGTGTACCGTTTTCGGCAGCTTTGCCCGGCCCCTATTCATCAGCATTATCGTTATCGCCTCCCTTACTCTGGTTGCCAATATGGTAAGCTGGTCGCTGGGCTCCTGTGAGGTTCTCGCCGCCGCCAATCTGGACAAGCGCAGTCGCCTGCTGGCTCACCGAAACAAAAAATACGACACTCCCGACGGCCTTTATATAACTATGGGCATCATTGCCACTGCACTGCTTATTCTGAACTTTTCTTTTTCCGGCGACGCAAACGAGGTCTTTTGGACGATCCTATCCTTTAGTTTCGTAATATTCCTCATTCCCTATCTATTCATGTTTCCCGCTGTGGTTAAGCTCCGCCGCATCGACCCGGATACGCCCCGCCCATATCGGGTGCCCGGCGGCAAGGCGGGACTGCTTGTCAGCGTCATTCTATGTGAAGTAGTCGTCGGTCTGTCCGTATTGTTCCTTTTCAAGGATGCCGGCAGTGGGCTGGGTATCTGGACACTTATTATAGGAACTATAATAACTACCGTAATCGGCTATATGCTCTACAAAGCGGGGGATAAGAGCGGGGGATAAGAGCGAGGAATAGAAAAATCGGGCTGTCGAGCTTCGGCGGCCCCTTCTTTTGGCACTTTTGTGAAGAAAATCGTCATAATTTCGCCAAAACGCTCAAAAAAGCTTTCTTCCCGCCTTGCACCCGCTAAGCAGCGGGACTATAATGAGGTGTAATGAAATTAACAGGGAGTCCTTAAATGCACATTTCGCGACATCAGTTTTATAAAGCAGGCGACCAGCCCTTCACCCTCATCAAATGGCTGCTGTTTGCCTGCATAATTGGCATAGTGGTCGGACTTGTGTCCATCACCTTTTACTACGCCTTCGATTTCGTAACCGAGCTTCGGCTGGCGCACCCGTGGCTGCTCTATCTTCTGCCGGTGGGCGGTCTTGCAATCATTCTGCTCTACCGCGTTTCGGGCATGGAGAAGGACAGGGGCACAAACTTCGTCCTCCTCGCCGTTCGGGAAAACACCGTGCTTCCCCTGCGAACCGCTCCGCTGGTGTACATATCAACGCTCATAACCCACCTTTTCGGCGGCTCCTCAGGACGAGAGGGAGCCATCCTTCAAATCGGCGGCTCCATCTCCTCCTCCATCGGCAGGGTGATGCACCTTGACGATAAGGACAGCCGCATCATCACCATGTGCGGCATGTCGGCGGCGTTTTCCGCCCTGTTCGGCACCCCGATTGCCGCGGCGGTTTTCGCCATGGAAATGGTAAGCGTGGGCATTATATACTACGCCGCCATAGTCCCCTGCACCCTCTCCGCCATTATCGGCGTCGGGCTGGCGGGCTATCTGGGCGTTCCCCCCACCGTCTTCCAAATAGCCGCCTTGCCTGATTATTCCGTGGTTTTAGTCCTTCAGGTAATCGCCATGGGCGTGCTCTGCGCGCTCCTTTCCGTCATTTTCTGCATGCTCATGCACATTACGCCAAAGCTCTATGAAAAACACCTCCCCAACCCGCTGATTCGTGTTGCCGTGGGCGGCGCGCTGGTTATCGGCATAAGCCTGCTTATAGGTACCCGGGACTATAACGGCGCAGGCTCTCAGGTAATTTCCTCCGCAATTGCAGGCTCCGCCCGTCCCGAGGCATTTCTCTTCAAAATGATTTTAACCGCCCTCACTTTGGGCGCAGGCTTCAAAGGCGGCGAAATTGTGCCCGTTTTCTTCACCGGCTCCACCTTCGGCTGCGTTGCCGCCTCATTAATCGGGCTTTCCCCCTCCTTCGGCGCGGCGCTGGGTCTGGTTGCGGTTTTCTGCGGTGTTACCAACTGCCCGCTTACCTCAATTTTTCTCGCCTTCGAGCTTTTCGGCGGGGAGCACCTGCCCATGTTCGCGCTGGTTTGCGCCATCAGCTACATGCTCTCGGGCTATTACAGCCTTTACACTGAGCAGAAAATTATGTACAGTAAGCTCCGCCCTGTGTTCATAAATCGCAAGGCAGAATAACGCCTTCTAAAAAAGCAAAGAGATGCCCCGTATGCTAAGCATACGGGGTATCTCTTTGTGTGTTATATACTATGAGTAAGCTTAAATTGAATCTCGGATGCTGCTAATTTAGCACATCTCGAAGATGCCGGCAGCGCCCATACCGCCACCGATGCACATGGAGACAACACCACGCTTTTTGTTGGTGCGCTTAAGCTCAGCAAGGAGCTTGCAGGTAAGCATAGAGCCGGTGCAGCCCAGGGGGTGACCCAGAGCAACGCCGCCGCCATTGGGATTGACCTTCTCGGAATCAAGCTTCAGCTCACGGATGCAAGCAATAGCCTGAGAAGAGAAAGCCTCGTTGAGCTCCCAAACGTCGATGTCCTCAGTCTTAAGACCAGCGATCTTAAGAGCCTTAGGAACAGCGTAAACAGGGCCGAGACCCATGTAATCGGGCTCGCAGCCAGCGACTGCGAAGCAGATAAACTTAGCGATGGGCTTAAGTCCCAGCTCTTCTGCCTTTTCCTTAGCCATGATGAGCACGCAAGCGGCTGCGTCGTTCATCTGGGAAGCGTTACCTGCTGTAACTGTGCCGCCCTTTTTGAAGACGGTCCTCAGCTTAGCAAGAGTTTCCATGGTAAGACCGCGACGTACGCCTTCGTCCTTGTTGAAAGGAACGGTGTACTTCTCAACGTGGCCGGTTTCGTGGTTTGTTTTGTACATAACAGCATCAACAGTGATGATCTGATCGTCGAAATGTCCCTCATCCTGAGCTTTGATAGCCTTGATGTGAGAATTCAATGCGAACTCATCCTGCTCCTCGCGGGTAATCCCGAAACGAACAGCAATGTTTTCAGCTGTGTTACCCATAGCGGTCATCGCTCTGGGATCTTTTCTGGCGCCCAGCTCAACGTTAGGAACGTTGAGGTTACCGCCCATAGGAACCATGGACATGGTCTCTACGCCGCCGGCAAGAATAATATCAGCCTGTCCTGCCATGATGGCGTTTGCTCCCATAGCGATAGACTGCAGACCGGAAGAGCAAAAACGGTTTACGGTCTGAGCAGGCACGGTTTCGGGGATGCCGGCCAGCATGCCGATGTTGCGAGCAACGTTGGTGCCGGTTTCTGCTTCCTGGAAAGCGCAGCCGAGAATTATATCGTCGATAAGAGCGGGATCGAAGGTGGGAATCCTAGCAAGAGTTCCCTTGATGACCTGAGCTGCGTATTCCTCAGGTCTGGTGTCTTTCAGAGTGCCTTTCGGAGACTTGCCGATTGCACTACGACCGTATGCTACTATAACTGCTTCTCTCATGTTTATTCCCCCTTAGTTACGGACAGCTTTGCCGTTTGCCAGCATGCCCATGATACGTTCCTGAGTCTTCTCTTCGCCGGCGAGGGACAGGAAAGCTTCGCGCTCGAGGTCGCGGATCTGCTGGAGAGGCACTTCCGCGCCATAGGGCAAATCGCCGCCGGTGATGATATGAGCAACCTTGGTTGCGATCTTAACATCGTGATCGGTCATGAAACCGCCGTTCTTAGCCATGAGCAGGTCATAACTAATTGCGCCGAAGCCGTATTCGCCGACAACCTTGATGGTGGGATCAGCACCTACACGATAGTTGTGAGATGCCATCCAAAGAACCTGTTCCTTAGCAGACTGAAGCTGCTTTGCCTTGTTGCGCTCAATGTATGTTTCCTTGTTAAGATAACCAGCCTCGATAGCAAAGTCAGCACTCATGTTGACCTTAGCCATAGCGATGGCCTGCCACAGAGCCTTAACAGCATTGTAGCGAGAGGTTTTCTGGGTGTCCCAGCAGCGGTTCATTATGCGGCGCAGCAGTTCAGAGCAGCCGCCGCCTGCGGGAACGAGGCCAACGCCGAACTCAACCAGACCCATGAAGGTGTCTGTGTGAGGAACGGAAGCCTGGCAGTGCATTGCAACTTCGCAGCCGCCGCCGAGGGTCTGGCCGAAGGGAGCGGAAACGGTGGGACGGGGAGCAAGTTTAAGGGACTTGGTGCCATCCTGGAGACCACGGATAAGAGCATCGAGCTTATCCCACTCCTTATCCTGTGCCAAGCTGTAGATAGTGAACAGGTCAGCGCCGGCGCAGAAGTTCTTGCCTTCGTTACCAACAACCATACCAAGCCAGTTGTCACCCTTGAGAAGCTCAGTGCCTTCGAGGATCATTTCGCCGACCTTCTCGCCGATTGCGTTAGCTGTGCAATGGAACTCGCAGCAAAGGACGCCGTCGCCCATGTCGAGCAGGGAAGCATCGTCGTTTTCCTTAACGACCTTGCAGTCGCTCAACTTAAGGAAGGGACTGACAACGGGGCCTTCGTCATAGAATTTCTCTTTGCCGGCAGCGAGTCTGTCAAGAACCCACTTAGGAATGACTTCGCCGTCTTTTGCCCATGCATCGCAGGTCCTGCGAACACCGATTTCATCCCACATCTGGAATACGCCGTAGGGCCAGTTAAAGCCGGAGTTTAGAGCCTTATCAATTTCTCTGAAGTCGTCAGCGATCTCGGGAACGAGACGTGCGGCATACAGGAAGAGAGTTTTGTTAAACTCGTATGTGAACTTCTGCTCCTTGGAGTCGCCGAAGCACATATATTCGTACTGGTTAGAAGACTTCTTGGCCTCTTCTATTGCAGGAAGCTCGTCTGCCTTCTTCTGGATGTATTCTTTCTTTCTCCAGTCATAGCAGAACAGGGTCCTCTTGCCGTCAACCATTTCCTTCTTGTAGAAGCCGTGCTTAACCTTATCGCCAAGAACGCCGTCGGCAACCATGTCCTTGATGTACTGGGGAGTATCATACTCAACCTTTTCGCGCTCGTCTGTGGAAACAGCGAGAACGTTGCCGGCAACGGCATTGAGAATGTCTATACCAACCATATCACAGGTCTTGCAGGTAGCAGCCTTTGTGTGGCCCATGATGGGGCCGGTCAGCTTGTCAAGGGTGGGAACGTCGTAGTCATACTTCTCAGCCAGACGCAGAGCGGAAACTGCTGCGAAAACGCCGATACGGTTTCCAACGAAGTTGGGGGTGTCCTTAGCGTGGCAGACGATCTTGCCCAGGCCGTTCTCTGCAAAGTGCTGCATGCGCTCATAAGGAGCCTTCTCGGTCCACTTGGTGGGAATCATCTCGAACAGAGCCATCCAACGGGGGGGGTTGAAGAAGTGGGTGCCCATGAAATACTTCTTAAACTCATCGTCCATTGGGCTGACAATGTTGGTGCAGTTAACGCCGGAGGTGTTGGATGAAACGATAGCATCCGCCTTGCGGTGGGGAGCGATCTGCTTGAGAACGCTCTGCTTGATTTCGATGCGCTCGGAAACAGCCTCAACGATCCAGTCAGCATCGTCAATCTCGTTTAGGTTGTCGGTGGTGTTGCCAACGCGGACGTTCTTAACAGCACCCCTGCTGAGGGTCATGTTATTGCGAGGTTTTTTAATCCTGTCGAGACCGGCAAGTGCGAAACGGTTGCGGAATTCATATGAATCCTCTGTGTAACCCTTTGCCTTTTCCTCATCGGTCAGGCCCTGGGGGGGCACGATGTCCAGCAGAACAACCTCGACGCCAACACTGGCGACAAGACCTGCTATGGATGCACCCATGACGCCGGCGCCAAAAACGACGGCTTTGTTGATGTTCTTAATCATGAGATAGCTTCTCTCCTTTTTGCTTTCTATTAAACTCTGCGGGACGCTAAGCGTCTGCGCGGGATTTACAAAAAAATTACCAAAGAAACAGCGGTTTCAGCGCTCCGTACGACGGCAAGGCGCTGTGTCTTTTCCACCACGGGTACGGTATCCGAAGCCTTTTCGGCCTCGGATACCGATTTTTCGTAATGTAAGCTAAAGCTTCTCCCGCGCAAGGCAAGGAGGGCTATTTAGCAATAAAAAGACAGGAATTTGGTTTTGTTACAGCGGTTTTGGCGGAAGCACAACGCTTTCCGTCATATGATGCTTAGCTGCCCTTAGTTAAAGTTTGCTCTTCTCTTCTCTACGAAGCCGGAAACGCCTTCTTCGAAGTCTGCGGTTGCACCGCAAGCCATCTGTGCGTCAACTTCCTTCTTAACGTATGCGTCAAAGCCGTTAAACTCGGACTCCCATACCAGCTCCTTTATGTACTTGTAGGAGGCGGAGGGACCATAGGTGAATTTCTTTGCGCGCTTGAGGGTTGCTTCTGCAAAAGCATCGTCGTCCTCAATGACTTCGTTGATCATGCCAAGAGCCTTAGCATCATCAGCAAATACCATCTGGCCGCCGTCCATTGCCAGCTCAACAGCCTTCTTAAGGCCAACAGCGCGGGTAAGGAGGTAGATTCCGCCGGCATCGGGAACAAGACCCAGCTTAGAGAAAGCGGTCATGAACACGGAAGCCTGAGTAGACATGGTGTAGTCACATGCCAGAGCAACGCCGACACCAGCGCCTGCGCAAGCACCCTGAACGGCACCAACAACGGGCTTGGGACTCTTGAGGATTGCCTTGGTAACGTTTGCCATCTTGCCAATGGACTTGCCGAACTCGCGGATAAAGTCTTCCTTGGCATTGTTCTTAATGCCGTCGTACATAGCAGCAACGTCGCCGCCTGCAGAGAAAGCCTTCTCGGTGGTGGAGTTGATGAGCATAGACTTGACGCTAGCGTCCTCGTCTGCCATATGTATAGCAGCTTCGAGCTCGTCAAGCATAATCTCGTCAAATGCGTTCATGTTCTTGGGGCTGTCCATGGAAATGATTGCAACTCTGTCCTTTACTTCGTACTTTACCTTTGTGAAATCCATAATTCTTGTCCTTTCTGATTATGTTGAAAAATAGGATGCTCCTGCCTACCGTTATGCACGCGCTAGGCACCTTGTTGTATTATACAAGCAAACAAGGTGCCATTGCAAGACACAACTTTCTCTTTTGTTAAAAACCTATAATAATGGATAGAAAGTATTTGCAATATTACCAGAAAGCCTGTTTTTCCGGCGGTTCGCTCGTTCGAACATCCGGAATATCTGTCCGCAAAAATATTCAACTTCCCCTTTCTTAGTACCAAAAATCCGGTTTTCTTGCCATGTATCAAGGCTTTGGGAGTTTTTATATATATGTAATTTTCTCTTTTGCTTGTCCGTATATATGAAATGAATATAGAATATTTTTACTGGAAAAAATTATAATAACTCAAACTGCACATTGTGCCTTGTTTGTTTCATGCGCATTTTTCAGGGCCTGCTTTTTATTGTTTTTTGTATCACTCGTTCCAAAAACGCACTTATTGTGTCAATCACCGAGAAAATATGTCCTGTTCCAAAACCTTTTAAAGCCGCTATAAGCGCTAATTAGTGTTCAAATATCTTGCATTTTAGCTTAATTTGTAATATAGTGTGTCTTGCCAAGTATGCGGAACAAGTGGAGAAAAATACTCAGGAGCTCTTCTCCGCTCAACCGCAATAAAAAAATATACCAAATAAATAACAAAATAGGAGAATTGAACGATGTATAACTATGATCCCGAAGTCAGGAAAAAATCCCAGCGCGCCCTGCAAAAGGCATTTCCTCGCACGGAATCCGGCTTTTCAAGCCTGCTCCACGGCATGCTTTACATGCAGTACATACCCCTCTACATTTATTACATGAAGTCCGGTGTTAACGCCATGATGCCCCCCGAAATCCAGCGCGATTACAAAAAGCCCGTGGGCATCGAAAACGAGGTTGTGGAGGAACTGATTAAGGTTGCCGTTAACGAGTGCGGCCGCCTTGCAGGAGACATTTCCACCAACACCTATCATGCAAAGGTCCTCCGCCTTGAGGATGCCGAGCAGATAGTTACTCTTGACGAGGACCTTGACCTTGGCACTTTGGATAAGAATATCCTTCCTTATGATGTAGCCAGAGATGCTATCATCACTTGCCCCGACCGCATTGCAGTTATCGACTGTGTTTGCCGCAATGCAAATGAGAACGACGGCTGCTACCCCAGAGATGTTTGCTTCCTTATAGGCGAGCCTTGGGTGTCATGGGCACTGGATCGTGACCGTTACCTTAACGGACGTGTGATAACCCAGGACGAGGCTCTGCAGATTCTTAAGGAATGCCACGAGCGCGGAAATGTTCACGCGGGCTTCTTTAAGGATGCTCTCGCCGGACGTATCTATTCCATCTGCAACTGCTGCCCCTGCTGCTGCACCGCTTTGCAGGCACAGAACTATCTGGGAGCACCCATGATGACTGGCTCCGGTTATTTCGCAAAGATCGATACCGACAAGTGCACGGGCTGCGGACTTTGTGCGAAGAAGTGCAACTTCCTTGCCATTGAAATGGGCGAGGATAAGAAGGCAAAAGTTAACGTCGATCTCTGCAAGGGCTGCGAGGCCTGCATGACCCTGTGCAAATTTGACGCAATAAGTATGGAGGCCGGTGACTTCAGCGTTAATGCCCCCTTCGACATCAAGGCCCTTAAGGCTGCAAAAGCTAAATAAGGTATGCACGAGCTTAGCATCATTAATGAAATTCTGCATACTGCCATAGGTATTGCAGAGAAGAATAACGGTAAGCGCGTGACCAAGATAACTTTGCGGATAGGCGCAATGTCCGGCATAGTCCCCCGCATATGCTCCTCCATGTTTGAATTAATTTCAGAGGGAACCATCGCAGAGGGCTGCGAAATGGTCATTGAGGAGGTTCCCGCCGTGTTCAAGTGCATTAAATGCGGCGAGGAAACCACTTATGACGAGCCCTGCGGCGGTTACAAGTGTCATGCCTGTGGCAGCGAGCTGCTGCGGCTAACTGGGGGACACAAATTTCAACTTGTAAACGTAGGCATTGTGTAAAAAACAGATTTTAAATTCGCTGTTGGGCTTACCCAACAGCGAGTTTTTTGCCTTAATACCCCCCCAACTATTAAACTTAAATTTTTTCAATTATATTTTCAATCAATATGTCATTTAAGCATAAGAGCGCATACCTTATACACTCTCGTAAATCTGCTGGTATAGCAAGAGCTGGTTTTGATGATCGGCAGAGTAAGAAAGAATGTCGTATTCAATGGAGGAAAGCTCAATTTCCTCTTCGCCCCTGAGCACTCTGTGGCGGATGGTGTCGATGGTAAACTGGTTAAACTGGCAATTGGCTCCCATCACCGGACGGGCAGTCCTTGAACGGCGAATTATGGCTTCCGCCCGGGCAAGCAACTCGTCAAGAAGAATGAGGTCTTACTCATTGTCCTTTAGATGGAAAAGCGCTTCCCCACAGGAAAAAGCTGTATCCACCTCGTAGTCGGCATGTATAAGATTAATTTTGGTGATATGGGATAAGTCCTTGTCATCCTCTACCAACAGCGCTCGGTACATGGTTTCCCTCCCTCTAATAATGCTTTTCCTATTTCACAATATTTGCGTTTTCCTCATTAATAAGAAGTATTATACTTAATATAGTATGGACAGAAGCGGGGAAAGAGACTATAATTGGGACATAATGTATAATCTCGTTATTACGCTATAATTCTTTCATTTTTAGCCATTTTTTAAGGGGCCGTCAATGAAAAACCAGGGAACATTCCTTTGAGTATCAATTTCAGTTTTACTGCTGGCAGCGGCAGTGCTCGCTATGCTCTCTCAGCCAATTATCGCCTTGCTTTGCGCTGCATTGGTCTGCGTTCCCTTCCTGCTTATAACACGAAACCTTAACGGACGAATTGCAGAAGAACATAAAACGGCCCACATCACCATTAAAGATGATGGGATGGGTCTTGCCAATGAGGAAACATCTCATATCTTTGAGCTGAACTATCAGGGCTCCAACAAAATAGAAGGCCGCGGATACGGTCACGGGCTTTATCTTGCCCAACGCGCGGCACAAGCTCATGGAGGCAGCATTACCGCCGCAAGTGCTCCCGGCATGGGCATGGCTATAAAAATCTCTCTGCCCCTTAGTTAGCCAAGGATTAAAGCAGAGAAATGATAGGAGGGCTTTTGCCATGGAGGAAAAAAAATCTTCCGCTGTCTATCCGAAATACATAAACCCCGGCAGATACCCCAAAAAGGCTCCCCAAAATGCTGTAGAAAACGGCATTTCAGTTTTCGGCGCCTTTGATGGGCCAATTGCAAACCTTAATATCCACGAAGCACGACGCCCACTGGGAATGGCTCTGCCCCGCTTTTTTACAAATTCCCGCATTAAGGAGTGGGAGGCCTACGAAGTGAGCTTTGACGAGGGCTTTATCTGCGGAGCAATTTACGACTTTGGAGAAATGGTCTTTAACGTCCTCATTTTTTATGACAAGGAAAACGCAAAGGTCTCCGCCACACAGATATACAGCTATCCCCGCAAGTGCGTGGCAAACTCTCTTTTTGGCACTACAAACCAGCTAGAAACAGGAGATTTCAAAGCCACAATTAAAAACGAATTTGAAAACGATAAAGTATATATAAAGGCCGATTACAAACCAAAATCCAAAAAGAAAATGCCCATGGCAACAGACCTTGTTTTTACCCGCAGCGCAAAGCCCAGCGTTACCATCATGCCGCTGGGCGAGAATCGTCCCCTATACACCCTAAAGGGCTTTTTTAAGGCTGAGGGCACCATAACCATGGGCGACAGGGTTTTTACCATGAACGAGCGCTCCACCGGTATAATTGACGACCACAAGGGCTTCTATCCCCGCCATGCCCATTACGACTGGATCACGGCCATGGGCGTTAAAAACGGTTCCCCTCTGGGCATTAACCTTTGTAAAAACCAGGCCCTCGACCCCGAGCTTTACAGTGAGAACGTTCTTTGGCTGGATGGATATCTGCACCTGCTGCCGCCGGTGGAATTTGTCCATGAGAGCGATAATTTATGGCACGTTTTTGACCCCAAACACAATGCTGTGGATCTTCGCTTTAATATCGTTGACCACTACCGCACCAGCAAGGGCCTTGGCAGGACTATAGGCGCCGTCTACGATGCGCCTTACGGCAGTGTTTCGGGCTTTGCTCTGGATAACAGCGGTAACAGGATCTGCCTTGATGGGCTCCTTGCCATGGGCGAGGACATTTATTACGACCTGTTGTAAGCACAGGATAATAAAAGCGGGAGACAGGTTAACTGGCTCCCGCTTTTTGTGACTTTATTTAAGCATGTCCAAAATGGCCTGCTTAGGCTGAACACCAACTGTCTTGGAGGCTATAGCTCCATCCTTAAAGACCATGAGGGTTGGGATACTCATAACGCCAAAGCGGCTGGCAAGCTCCGGCTGCTCATCTACATTTATTTTACCCACAGCTATGTCGTCCCTTTCCTTTGCGATTTCGTCAACCACCGGAGAGAGCATTCTGCAGGGGCCGCACCAGCTAGCCCAAAAATCCACCAGCACGGGTTTTGTGCTGGTGGACACCTCCCCGTCAAAGTTGTCCTTGGTTATGGTAATAACAGCCATAATCGTTCCTCCGTTCTTATAAAGAAGTTTTATGTTCGAGTCCATAAAGCCTGTCTCTTTACATCTATTATAACCTATAATAAGCATAAATAAAGAACATAATATAAACTTTTGCAATTTTGCTTTTTTGCATGTAAAGGGTATATATGCTATACTATCTGCAAAGTAGTTAGTATACGTGCTAAGCCCAGCGGAAAAATATATTGTAACACCCGGCGGCTTTTTGGCCGGGGCATGATATGCTGAGAAGAAACTTGAAAGGGTGGCTTGCCTTGTCCGATTATAGCCAGGAATACTTGAAGCTTTTGTCCGAGAAATACCCCACAGCCTCGGCGGTTTGCTCGGAGCTTATAAATCTTAAATCTATTTTGACCCTACCCAAGGGCACGGAGCATTTTATCAGTGACCTGCACGGAGAGTTCGGAGCTGTGTGCCATATTTTAAACAACTGCTCCGGCGTTATTCTGGAGAAGACACGCTCTCTGTTTGAAGAAACTCTGGGCGAGGGCGGCTGCAGAAGTCTCTGCACAGTTATATACTACCCCAGAGAAGCTCTTGCGCGCCTCAATAAACGCGGTGAGCTTTCTGATGAAAGAAAAGCCATGCTTTTGAGAAATATGCGGGGGCTGGCAGAGCTGCTTTCGGGAAAGTATACCCGAAACTACGTGAGAAAGCAGATGCCCCAAGGCTACGAATTTGTTTTGGAAGAGCTTCTTCACATGCACCATTCCGAGGACGAAAACCAGATCCGTTACCACGACGCAATAATTGACTCCATTGTTTCCGTGGGCGCTGCTGAGGAGCTTATTACAGCCATGGCTCTGCTGATTAAGCGACTTGCTGTAGACAGGCTGCACGTGGTTGGTGATATATTTGACAGAGGTCCGGAGCCTGATCGAATTGTGGATTTTCTAATGGAGCAATCCAACGTGGATATTCAGTGGGGCAACCACGACATCCTCTGGCTGGGAGCCGCGGCAGGCTCACCTGCCTGCATTGCTGCAGTGCTGCGCATAAGCCTTGATTACGGCAACATGGCGGTGCTGGAGCGGGGATACGGAATTCCCCTGCGTCCCCTTACCGAGTTCTGTGAAAAATACTACGGGGAGCTTTCTTCCCGGTCATATACTCTGGCTCTATGCATTTTAGGCTTAAAGCTGGAGGGACAGCTTATCAGGCGGCATTCTGGCTTTGACATGGATGACAGACTGCTGCTGGACAAGGTTGACTACACCGACTACACCATTGAGTTAAACGGAAAGCGCCACCCGCTAAATACCCGACACTTTCCCACCGTTGACCCTAAGCGGCCCTATGAGCTTACGGCGGCGGAGCAGGCGCTTGTTGGCGAATATGTATCTGCCTTTAGGGAAAGCTCCTCACTGCGGCGGCATATGGACTATATCTATCAAAACGGCAGCACCTACCTTTGCTGCAACGGAAATTTGCTATTTCACGGCTGCATTCCCCTTAGCTCAAATGGGGAGTTTGCAAAGGTTCGGCATGAGGGCAAACTATACAGCGGAAAATCATTGCTGGACTATGCGGACAAAGTGGTTACAAGAGCTTGGGTCAAGGGGGATGAGTCTGCCCTGGACATGATGTGGTATCTCTGGTGTGGGCTTAACAGTCCCTTTTCCGGTAGGAGCTTTCACACCTTTGAGCTGGCGCTTATTGACGACGAGGAAACATGGGAAGAACCGAAAAATGCCTACTTTGACTTTTGGGAGGATAAGAGCATTGCCAAAATGCTTCTTGAGGAATTCGGCCTTAGCGGTAATACTGGGCACATTATAAACGGACACACCCCTGTTAAGGCGAAGCTTGGGGAAAGCCCCGTTAAGGCAGGAGGTAAGCTATTTATCATTGACGGTGGCTTTTGTAAGGCCTATCAGCCCAAAACCGGCCTTGCCGGATATACCTTAATCCACAATTCCCACGGACTTAGGCTGAAGGCCCATCGACCCTTTACCGGCGTTAAAGCTGTGCTGGACGAGGATGCCGATATGGAGTCAGACTCCGTATGCGTTGAAACCTTCCCCCGACGGCACTATTTGGCAGACACCGACCACGGGGCCGAGCTTAAGGAGCGAATTGCAGTATTAAGTCGCCTCCTTGATGCCTATAGAACCGGAGAGCTTTAAAAAAAACAAATATCGGGAGACTGACTTCTATTTTGTCAGTCTCCCGATATTTATTAAGCTTCTATTATTTCCCGCCTATTGACAGCTTCGATTCGGTGCCGCGGCTTAGACGGCGGATATTATCCCTATGGGCAAAGACAACAAGCAAGCAGATAAGCAGACCAAGCGTAAATTCAAGCCCGGTAAAGCCGAAAGCCAACAATGACAGCGGAAGGCAGACAGCGCCCAGAACTGAACCCAGTGACACATAGCGGGTAAATACCACCACGGCTATAAAAACCATAATGCAGGCCAGGCCCACACGCCAGTCTATCATCCAAACGGCAACGCCGCCGCAAAGTACTCCCTTGCCGCCACGAAAGCGATAATATATAGGAAAAACATGACCCAGCATGCAGCAAAAAACCGCGAACAACCTGCCCACCTCTGCATAGCCCAAGCTTCCCAGCAGCCAGTTGCCCACTAAAGTGGATAGCAAAGCCTTAATTATGTCCACACCAAGGACTATAATAATGCCCTTAGTGCCAAAAGTGCGGCTAAAGTTTGTAAGTCCCGCGTTGCCGCTGCCGTAATCACGAACGTCCTTGCGATGAACGGAGGTGGAGGCGATTATTGCCCCGTTAACCCCGCCAAAAAGGTAAGAAACTGCTGCAATTATAATAAGAAAAACCGTTAGCTTCGTCATTGCTCGTCACCCTTTTGTCTTATGACCATGCGGATTGGAGTCCCCTCTAAGCCGAACACAGCCCTTATTTGGTTTTCTATATAACGCTGATAGGAAAAGTGGAACAGTTCGCGTCTGTTGCAAAAAACAACAAAGTTTGGCGGACGGATACCTGTTTGGGTCATATAGTATATCCTCAGGCGCTTGCCCCTGTCCGTAGGGGGCTGCACTCTTGCAGTGGCGTCGGCAAGAATGTTGTTTAGCATGCCTGTGGTGATACGCATAGCGCTCTGGTCATTTACGTAATTAACAAGCTCGAAAACCCGCTCGATACGCTGGCCGGTTACGGCGGATATGAACAAAACGGGGGCATAGGACATAAAGGATAGATCACCAATAATGTCCTTGCGCATATTGTCCATTGTTTTGGAATCCTTTTCAATTAGGTCCCATTTATTAACAACTACTATGCTGGCTTTTCCTGCCTCATGAGCTAAACCGGCAATCTTTGTGTCCTGCTCGGTCACACCCTCCCGAGCGTCTATCATGATAAGGCACACGTCGGCCCGCTCAATGGCAAGCTGGGCGCGCATAACCGAGAACTTTTCAATACGGTCATCCACCTTTGACTTGCGGCGAATTCCGGCGGTGTCAATAAATACATATTTGCCGTGCTTATTGTCAATCCTGCTGTCCACAGCGTCCCGTGTGGTGCCGGCAACATCGGAGACTATACAACGGTTTTCACCTAGTATGAGGTTAATAAGAGAGGATTTTCCCACATTGGGCTTGCCGATAACGGCAACGCGTATACGGTCGTCCTCCTCTTCCGTCTCCGTAAGCTTAGGAAAAGCTGCAAGACAGGCATCCAGCATGTCCCCGGTGCCGTGCCCATGAACGGCAGAAACAGCAATGGGGTCTCCGAGACCTAATGAGTAGAACTCGTAAAATGTCGGGTCCACGTGGCCGGTATTGTCCACTTTGTTTACCACCAGCACAACGGGCTTTTTTGAGCGCAGGAGCATATTGGCAATGTCCTTGTCAGCTGCGGTTACACCGGTGCCGATCTCTGTAACCATCACTATAACGTCAGCGGTATCAATGGCTATTTTGGCCTGCTCGCGGATGAACAGAAGAATTTCATTGTCAGTAGAAGGCTCAATTCCTCCGGTGTCCACAAGGTCAAATGTGACTCCGTTCCACTCGCAGTCGGCATAAAGCCTATCTCGGGTGACTCCGGGGGTGTCTTCCACTATGGAAAGTCGCTGTCCGACTAATCTATTAAACAAATGGGATTTGCCCACATTGGGTCTACCCACGATGGCAACCAGCGGTTTCATGTTTGCCCTCCTCATAAACTTTTAAAAAAGACCTCGCCTTTTCCGATAGCGGGAATGAGCATCTTTCGCCTAAATATTAAGCATTTTATTAAATAGATCTGCTCCGTCTTGCTCAACGATTACAACGGAAACAGACAGCTCCCTCTCCACATCTTCCACGGAGACATCGTCTAAAAAGACAGTTTCGCCGTCCCGGAGCATATTCCGGGGGATAAGGAGACGCGCACCCAAATCCTTGGCCTTTAGCTGATTTATTAGGTCGCTGCCGGTAATTAGGCCAGCAACGTCTATTGTGTGGCCGAAAAAGTCGTTTACTATGGGGTTGACCTTTCCATTAATGTTAGCATACTTTTCCTGCGCTGTCACTAAGAGCTTTTCCAAAAACGCTGCTGCGGATACACCCGTTGCAATGGAAAATGGTTCATCTGAGGCTTTCCCGTCATAGTTTTCGAGTACGGCATTAAATTCCACTGTTAAAAGCCGCAGCAGGCCCACACCGTTTTCAAGCTGGGCATATTCCTCATAATACTCGTCTTCAGGGATGGGGAGCTGCGCCTTTAAGAACATTTCATCCGATGCAAAAAAGATTCGGCTGCCATATCTTTCTAAGCATTTTTTGCCAAAGTTATTTATAAGCTTCAGCTCCTCGCGAGCACTGTCCATATTAAAGGGTATCAGGGGGTAAAGCCCCTCCCTATATTTTGTAAGGCCAACGGGGACTATGGAAACGGAGTTTACATAGGGGTATAGCAAAGCTAAATCCTCCATGCTTCTTTGAAGGGCCTCTCCGTCGTTAAGCCCCGGACAGCAGACTATCTGGCAGTTCATAGTGATGCCGCCGGCGGCCAATTTCTTCATAAGCTCATAGCCCCTTGCTCCACAGGGATTTCCCAAAAGCTTCGAGCGAAGCTCCGGCTCCGTTGCGTGGACAGAGATGTTAATGGGGCTGACGCGAAGGTCGATTATCCTTTGGATCTCCCTGTCTGAGAGGTTGGTAAGGGTTATATAGTTGCCTGTCAAAAAGCTTAAGCGTGCATCGTCGTCCTTAAAATACAAAGTTTTGCGCATGCCCTTAGGTAGCTGATCTACAAAGCAGAACAGACATCGGTTTCGACAGGCCCTGGCCTTGTCCATAAGATAGCTTTCAAACTCAAGGCCCAAGTCATCCCCCACGGATTTTTTGACAGTGAGGGTGCGACGGTGACCGTTAATAGACTCCAACTCCACCGAGAGTTTGTTGTCGTAAGAAAAATACTTATAGTCCAGTACGTCCACAATTTCATGGCCGTTGACGGAAATGAGCTTTTCCCCCTTATGGGCCTTGCGGTATAGGGGGCTGTGCTTATGAATTTTTTTGATAACGCTGCTCATATTTGCGCCTCCGATACAAAGTATCTCCATGCATAGCAAAAAGAGAGGGGGCAAACGCTCCCTCTCTCTAAGCTTAAATGTTACTTCACGTCAAGGACTTTTCGGCCATTATAAAAACCGCAGGCCTTGCAGACGCGATGGGGCAAACGATATGCGCCGCAATTGGGGCACGCAACGATACCGGGGGTCTCGAGCTTCCAGTGAGAGTTACGTCTCTTATCTCGTCTTGCCTTTGAAGTTTTTCTCTTTGGAACCGCCATGGTGACACCTCCTAATTGTCAGCTGATTTGACAGCTTTTAGTCTTCTTTATCCAAAAGCTGCTGTAATACAGCCAATCTTGGATCTATTTCTTTCTTGCAGTCGCAGGGGCCGCAGTTAAGATTTTTGCCGCATTTTGAGCATAGCCCGGCGCAGTCCTCACTGCACAGGGATTTTTGATCCATCGAAAGGATGAGGCTTGTCTCAAGAACATCGCTAACATCCAACCAGTCTCCCTCAAGGGGATAGGTCTCCGGGTCGCCCTCGTCGCTCTCGTCCGCGGCAAGCTTAGCCTCTAGGGGAATTTCCAAGTGGCGCTGATACTCACAGCCGCAACGATCACAGAGGAGTACAAGGTAGGCTTCAAGCTTACCTATAAGGGAAAGGGTCCCCGCAGTATTGATAATTTTGCCAGAGCCGATGGGCGGCGCAAGGAAAGCCTTTATAGACGGACACATAAGTCTCTCAGTTTCGAGTTGGCACTCAAAGGGGAGACTTTTGCCCGGCATTTCAATGATTTCACAAAGATTTAACCTCATTGAACACCTCACATAGTCGCTTGAGTATTATAAATGATATAAACTGTGTTGTCAACAAAAAAATAAAGTGTACTGTATACTTTTCTTACTGTGATGTGGTATAATTGCTCCACACAAATTTTTAATGCTGCGTGTGCCTTTTGCACATTATAACTCAGGAGCATTTATGAGAGAGTTAATCATAAACAAAAATGATGCCGGCCAACGTCTTGACCGCTTTGTCGGCAAGGCCGTTCCCCTGCTGCCGGATTCCCTGCTGCAAAAATACATTAGAATTAAGCGCATCAAGCTAAATGGTAAGGGGACAAAACGTGATGTGCACCTTGAGGTCGGAGACCTTTTGCAGCTATATATTAATGATGAGTTTTTTGAAACACCCTCAGAAGAAAATTCCTATCTAAAGGTTTCCTCTCCGAAGCTGGACGTTATATATGAGGACGAGAACATCCTCCTTGTCAATAAAAAGCCCGGAATGCTATGCCACAGCGCGGGAGGCCGGGGATGCGACAACCTTATCGCCAACGCTCAGGCCCACTGCTACCAGACAGGCCAATGGAATCCCCGGGAAGAAAACTCCTTTGCCCCCGCCCTTTGCAATCGCATTGACAGGAACACCGGCGGTATTGTTATAGCAGCCAAAAACGCCGAGGCCCTGCGGATTATGAATAACAAAATCCATGACAGAGAGTTAGACAAATTGTACCTTTGTGCCGTTTTCGGCAGGCCCAATCCCCCAAAGGGTACGCTGCGGGACTGGATTTTAAAGGATTCGGATAATAACCAGGTGCACATCCAGAAGAATTTTTGCCCCGGCGCAAAGGAGGCAATTACAGAGTATAAAACTCTAAAAACCGTCGGAGAACTTTCGTTAGTGGAATGCAGATTGCTTACGGGGCGGACACATCAGATACGCGCCCAGATGGCAAACGCCGGAACCCCGCTTTTAGGGGATAGAAAATATGGGGCCGAGCGGGTAAACCGGGACTTTCATGAAAAGCACCAGGCCCTTTATTCTTATAAGCTTACCTTCAATTTTACAACTGACGGGGGAATGCTCAACTACTTAAACGGCAAGAGCTTCGTGGTTTCCGCCGTGGATTTTTCGGAGAAATATTTTGATTTTAAAATTTCCGTTGACAACTGAGATATTTAAATATATATTGTGTCTTGCACGGTAAAAACGCAAGGTTTTTGTCGCTTAATAAACGGGTAGTATATGGAAGAGAGAACCACCATATACGAAAGAAGGGGGACGACAATGTCCAAAGAACTCATACGACTGGTCGGCTGCCGAAAAGAATTCGACGGTGAGGTCGTACTGGACTCGATTAACTTAGCTATTAAGGACAAGGAATTTCTCACGCTGCTGGGTCCCTCGGGCTGCGGAAAAACAACGACACTAAGGATTATCGGCGGCTTTTTAAAGCCCGACTCCGGTGACGTTATTTTTGATGGCATGAGAATAAACGATGTTCCGCCACACAAACGCAAGGTAAACACGGTTTTTCAGAAGTATGCCCTTTTTACGCATCTAAACGTGTTTGAAAACATTGCCTTCGGCCTTCGAATACAGCGCCCTAAATTATCAGAGAGCGAAATAACACGCAGAGTCCACGAGGCACTGGAGCTTGTTGCTCTTATAGGCTATGAAAAGCGTTCTGCCACGCAACTATCCGGTGGGCAGCAGCAACGCATTGCCATAGCCAGGGCCATTGTTAACCGGCCTCAGGTGCTGCTTTTGGACGAGCCGCTGGGCGCACTGGATCTGAAGCTTCGAAAAGATATGCAGCGGGAGCTTAAACAAATTCAGCAGCAGGTGGGCATCACATTTATATATGTAACACATGATCAGGAGGAAGCCCTAACCATGTCTGACACCGTTGTTGTTATGAACAAGGGTGAAATTCAGCAGATTGGCACTCCTTTGGATATATATAACGAGCCGAAAAACGCCTTTGTATCGGATTTTATCGGCGAGAGCAATATAATAGACGGAGTCATGGTGGAGGATAGAATCGTCCGTATGTACGGACACAACTTTCTATGCCTTGACAAGGGCTTTGCCAAAAACGAGGCGGTGGATGTGGTTATTCGCCCTGAAGACATCGACATCGTACCCCTGGATATGGGCCAGATAACCGGCGTTGTGACAGAGGTGACCTTCAAGGGTATGCAGTACGACATCATTGCCGACTTTCACGGTTTTAAATGGCTCATTCAAACCACCGACCATTCCCCCGTCGGTTCTACCATCGGAGTTAAAATTGACCCCGACGGCATCCACATAATGAAAAAAAGCGAGTATTCCGGACTTTACGGTGATTACAGTTCCTATTCGGAGGAATACGACGAGCTTTCCGCCGACCCCGACGAGGGAGGGCAAGAGAATGAGTAGGGCGGGAAGGGCCATGGGGCTGGGCAAGAACATTTATGACTTTTTCAGGCGCAACCAGAAAAAGGCCTTTGCCTACCCTTATATTCTCTGGATGGCACTTTTTGTGGTTGTTCCTATTTTGCTGATAATGGTTTACGCTTTTACCAAGGGCGGCAGTTTTTCTTTTGCAAACTTTTCCGGCATGCTGACGTATGCGCCGGTTTTTGGGCGAAGCCTATGGTTGGCATTTCTGGCAACGGTTATATGCCTTTTTATTGGCTATCCAGTTGCGCTGGCAATGAGCCGTTTAAGTCCCAGAGGGCAGAGAATTGTTCTTATGCTCTTAATGCTGCCCATGTGGATAAACTTTCTGCTGCGAACCTACGCATGGATGTCCATTTTGGAAAACACCGGTCTTTTAAATCGGATTTTTGGAGCAATAGGCGTTTTCGATTTGATAAACAGCGTGGGAGCCACGCTGTCTGCAGGCTATGTTCCCATTGACCACTTTCAGATGATAAACACCGGAGGAGCCGTGGTGCTGGGCATGGTTTATAATTACCTGCCCTTTATGATACTGCCCATCCACAGTGTTATTATTAAAATCGACCCGTTTGTTATAGAGGCGGCCCAGGATTTGGGCGCCAACAGCAGGACGGTTTTTCGCAAGGTTATTGCGCCACTGAGCCTTTCCGGCGTTATTAGCGGTGTCACCATGGTTTTCGTACCGTCAGTATCCACCTTCGTCATATCAAAGCTTCTTGGCGGCGGAACGGATATGCTGCTGGGCGACCTCATTGAAATGCAGTTCCTCGGCGCGGCCTATAACCCCCACCTTGGCTCTGCAATCTCACTTATTATGATGGCAATTGTTGTCGTGTGCATGAGCATCATGAACAAATTCGGTGAGGGCGAGGAAACGGCGGTGGTAATGTGAAAAAGAACAAATGCGGCGGAAAAGCCCTGCTTTTTCTGACCTTCCTTTTTCTCTACCTGCCAATTATGGTGCTTATAGTCTTTTCCTTCAACCAGTCGAAAAGCCGCACCGTATGGACGGGCTTCACGCTGGACTGGTATAACGAACTAGTAAACGACAGCACCATAATATCCTCTTTGGAAACAACACTTCTTGTGTCTGTGCTTGCGGCGGTCATTTCCGTCATAGTGGGCACTTTTGCCGCCATAGGCTTCTTCTATATGAAGAAAAATTGGCGCTCCCCTCTCCTTACTATTAACAACATTCCAGTTGTGAATGCGGACATTATTACAGGTGTTTCTCTTTCCCTGCTTTTCGTTTCTGCGGGGGCGGTGCTGGGCTTTGATCTTGGTTTTGGAACACTGTTAATTGCCCACATCAGCTTTAATATTCCTTACGTTATCCTCTCTGTCATGCCTAAGCTTTATCAGCTTGACTCCAACCTCTTCGAGGCGGCTCAGGACTTGGGCTGCACCTGGTTTCAAACAATATGGAAGGTGATTATTCCTGAAATTATGCCGGGTATAGTCAACGGTCTTCTCATAGCCTTTACCATGTCGGTGGACGATTTTGTCATAAGCTATTTCACAGCCGGCAGCAGTGTGCAAACCCTTTCCATGACAATCTACGCTATGACACGACGACGGATAAGCCCCAAGATTAATGCAATTTCCACGCTATTATTTGTTTTGGTCCTTGTGATGCTTATTATTGTAAATGTACGGGAAACACGCCAGAGCAAGGATGAGATTAAAAAGGAAAAAATGTTGAAAGGACTACCGGTGGAAAGTATATGAAAAGAGCAACTTCATTTATTATATGTACCGTTATGCTTATTTGCCTGTTGGCAGGCTGCGGCGGCAAAACAGGCCAGGAAGTCAATGTTTACAACTGGGGCGAATATATAGATTTGGACCTGATCTCCCAGTTTGAACAAGAAACAGGCATTAAGGTAAACTACAAGACCTATGAGTCCAACGAACAGATGTATTCCGTTCTCCGTCAGGGCGGCATTAACTACGATGTGGTAATTCCCTCTGACTACATGATTTCCCGTCTTATTGATGAGGGCATGCTTGCTGAGCTTGACTATGCAAACATTCCCAATTTCTCTTTGGTGGACGAAAGTCTAAAGGGCATGACTTATGACTCGGAGAACAAGTATTCCGTTCCTTATATGTGGGGCACCGTGGGAATTATATATGATCCCACCGTTGTTGGTGAGGTGGATAGCTGGAGCGCCCTTTTTGACGAGAATAACAAGGGCCAGATTCTCATGTTCGACAACAGTCGTGATGCCATGGGCATAGCGCTGAAATATCTGGGCTATTCATTAAATACCACCGATGAGTCCGAGCTAAAGGCAGCCTTTGACCTGCTCAAGGAGCAAAAGACAGTTTTGCAAGGCTATGTTATGGATCAAATCTTCGACAAACTGGAATCCGGCGAGGCCGCCATCGGTCCCTACTATGCAGGTGACTACCTGACCATGGCGGAGAATAACCCCAAGCTTAAGTTCTGCATTCCCAAGGAAGGAACCAACGTGTTTGTAGATGCAATGTGCATACTAAAAACCGCTGAAAACAAGGAAAACGCAGAAAAATTTATTGATTTCATGACCCGCGCCGAAGCCAGCGCAGCCAACTCTGATTTTACCGGCTACACCAGCCCTGTGAGCAATGCCAAGGCTCTTATGGAGCTTGATGAGCTTTCTGAATCCGTTATGTATCCCTCCACTGACATTTTAGCCCGATGCGAGGCGTTCACCACCTTGCCTCAGGACACCCTAAACTTTTATGACTCTATGTGGATTGAGCTAAAGTCCTGATTTTTCGGCTTATTTTATGCGGGCACTTATCTTTATGGGTATGTGCCCGCATACTAATTGATAATTTGGTATTTTCAGCCGAATCTACACAAATTTGCATTTATTTTGAAATAACTATATACAAATGGTCAGTTTTTTGAGATAATGTATAAATAGTTATAATTTATAACAAATTAATGCAACGGGAGTTGCCCAAATGACAAATATAATTCTTCGTATAATCAGTATTCTAACTCTTGCCTGTTTTGTCTATACAGGCTTGCACTTTATTATGAGCACCGACGGGAGGAAGCATTATAGCGCTTTCATATTCGCCGCTATTGGTCTGGCGGCGGGTTGTATGGAAAGTCTGTTGCTGCCCCTGCCCATTGGCCTTGCCTACATAATTGCATTTATTTTAATGTACACGACTATATATTGCCTGTTTAATATTTCCGGTATTAACAACCTTTACGGAACCCTTGCCATGCTTAACAGTGCCATGTGTCTGCGGGGTATTGGCGGCTCGATCATTGCAGCGTCCATGGGTTGTTCCCTCCATGATGTGTTCAGTAACACAACCTACCTGCTTATTAATAACATTATATCCGACCTGCTTTGCTTTGTAATTTTACTGTTTCTATCCAAGTTTATAGACCGTGACCGAATTATCCTATCCCTAAAACCCCGTGCGCGAAAAACCTTTCTTATGGGCTGGATGATCGGCTTCGCAGTTCTTCTGGTTAGCAACGCCTTCATTTTCGAAACTCATGTGGACAGTTTGGCCTTTTTACTGCTTGAGGGGAACTATTGCTTCGTGCTGATGATCGGTTGCTACGCCATGCTTATATTCACCTTCCAAGTAAACAAGGGCGAGGCCGCTACCAAAAACCTTAGCAAGGAGCTTTTGGCCCAAGACAAGCTTCAAAGCGCCCTTGTGCAAAACGCCCTCTTTATTGCCCGGGCAAACCTCACCAAAAACCAAATTGTAAGCGGTCTTTCCGTATACTCTGAAACCTTCGGCAAAGAAGTAAAATACGACGAGTGGCTTGATTTTTCAAAAAAGAAAATACACCCCGATGATTTGAAGCATTTCATAAATGTTCTCAATAGGGCCAGCCTTTTTGAGTGTTTCGAGCAGGGCAACGAACCCGACCCTTTCAACTATAGGCGCTTGGGAACGGATAACGAGTACCACTGGGTAAAAATAAACATAAGGCTATACAGCGATACAGACACAGGTGATATCCACATTGTTGGCTATGCAATGGATGTTGACAAGGACATGAAGGAAAGGGCAGAGCTTCAGCGGCGCGCCCAAACCGACAGCCTTACAAAGCTACTAAACCGCGAGGCTGCCCAAAAGGCAATAGCAAAAGAGATAACAAAGGGCTGCGGAGCGCTGTTTCTCATGGATATAGACAACTTTAAGGACGTTAACGATTGTATGGGCCATGAAATAGGCGACAAGGTGCTTATAGGAGTAGCAGACCGACTAAAGGCCTTTTTCGGTGAGGAGCATATTGTCGGCCGTCTTGGCGGCGACGAATTTCTTGCCTATGTTAGGAACATAAATGATGTTGAAACACTCAGTGATATGGCTCAAAAACTGGTTGCCCTTCTGGGCAGGCCGCCGGAGACCCCCGATGAGCCTACCATTAGCCTGTCTGTAGGGGTCGCCCCCGTTACCGATGGCAGCATAAGTTTTGCCAACGTCTATTCCCAGGCCGACAGCTCACTATATGAAAAGAAATACAACGGTAAAAATGGCTTCCTAATTTTTTCGGACAGCAAATAGGAAAAACAAATTAATTAAAAACCCCCCGCCCTATATAGGGCGGGGGGGTTTTTACTCTCACTGACCGTTGACTATGGTGATATATCTGTAATTATCATCGTAAAACACTGTGTAAAAGGAGCCGACAACGGTGCTAACACTTTTTATATCAGTGCGGTCTTCGATCTCAGATTTCAAAAAAACGAAACCGCTGAAAAAATATACCTCACCGCCATCGTAGTCAACTTCTGTTTTCAGTAGTCTACCTGTAAAGGATTTTGCTGGGGAAACGAACAGCCTGCCTGCCAACATCCTTGCAATCACTACATCCCCGAGCTTACATTCCTCAAGACCAACCACCTGGTTTGCGGCGTATTCCACTCCGCCTATGACTGTGCCATCGGCATTAAGTCTTTCCACCAGCGCCACATATTGAGGCACCGGCGCCATGTAGCTTATAAGCTCATCCCCGTAAAACACATAGCTTCCCGCCGGCGCTTTGAAGCTATCGGGGTCAAATCCTTCTATTTCTACCGCTTCGGTGAGTACGGCCTCGGAATTATAAACTGTAAGCTTATCTGAAATCTTTGTGACAGTGCCAAAGGCCTCCTCGAAGCGCTTTTGATTGTCTACGGCCACCTTAAGGGTAACGGTCTGGGATTCGTCACCTATATAGTAAACGCGGTTTTTAAGGCCGGGCTCGCCGTTTGTATATGCAACGGCCCGGTGGCCCAAAAGCTCAAGACCGGTGGCATATTCAAAGGGTCTTTCGCCCAAAACTGTTATGCCCGGATCTCCGTTAACGGAGTTTTGGCTGACGATGTCGTGAAAAACCGTTTCCTTACCGTCGGCCTCAACAATGCCGTAAATCTGCGCGGCTATGGTATTGTCCAGAGCCTGGGTGCCGTCCTTTGGACGGTATTCATTATTCTTTGAGTAATAGCTAACCTGCTCGAGCCGAGTGATACCATTAAAGATATATAGGGCCGCCTCCTCGCGGGTGACGCTTCGGCTTGGGTCGGCATCCGTTATGTTAGCAAAAATGCCCTTGGCAAAGCCGTCCTTAGCGGCGGCAACCTCCCAAGAGGGGCCACTGTACTCGCCCTTTTGCCCATAGCCTGTGGCGCAAAGCATCATCTTGACAAGCTGATAGCCAGTGACCTTTCCGGAGGGATTAAATCTTCCGTCTCCCACACCGACGATGACACCGTTTTCCACAGCCCAATAGACGTAAGGGGCCGACCATCTGTCAGCGTCCATGTCGGAAAATCCTGGAGCCATGCGAGGTAAGTCCATAACGCCCTGCTCGCCTATTACCGCAAAGGCAATCATTTTAACTGCCTCCTCACGGGTAATACTGCCGGTGGGGTTGAAGGTGCCGTCCATATATCCGCTTAGAATACCCGCGCCGTGCATAACGCCCACAGGGATCTTATAGGTAATGGTGTCCTCGTCCTTAAAATCGGCAGAGGCCACACCAAGCCCAGCAAGCATTGCCGCAAGCGCGGCACATAAACAGATTTTTATTAGGTATTTCTTCATCTGAACAGCTCCCTTGGATAAATCATAGAGCGCAGTTATACTGCGTGGATATATTATGCAAATATTCTAGTATCAAATTGTTACAATTGCAAGCCCTTTGGGTAATAAGTAACACAATTGCAAGAAAGACTTTGGCCGTAAAAGAGGATTAAAAAACCCGCTATTGGCGGTTTGTTTCAGAGTTTTTGTTAATGCCCTTGTTTAGGCCATTGCTTTGCTTTTATTATTAGTGCCTGCCGGAAAGCACATCAGAATAAAACAACTGCGAAAGATTTGTTTAAATATTTTATATTATAAGAGCTAATTAAATATTTGGCCGTTTTCCGGGCATAATTTAATTACAACACTTAATGGTTTGTTTATCCTATTTAATCCATTAAAGCCCAATGCGGCCAAAAAACCGTAAATTTGGTTATTTGCGATTCTTTGGGATCTCTTTAGCGTTATTATGTTAACATAAGCCAAATGCAAGGTCAACAAGGCTAACCCAAGTGTAATAAAAATGTAACAGACGTTTAAGCGTTCATTTCAGTAATAAATAGAGAAGAATTAAACTAGGGGGAAATGAAAAAATGCGCATTTTACAAGGCGATTCTCGGACAATCAGGCCCTTTTTTTGGGGACTTCTGCGGAGCAGTCCGGAGCCTGGCTTTTCATGGCTGCTAGACGATTGGCTGCGGAGTGTTCGCCCGAAGCTGAAAACCACCACGTTTGCGGCCTATTTAACCATTGTTGAGCGACATTTGCGGCCGGCCTTCGGTTCATTACGGGTATCTGAACTGACGGAAAATGACGTTTGCGACTTCCTCAGCGCCCAAAGCGCCGAGCCAAACAATCTTGCCCCCAGCACAGTTCGCAGCATTGCAAACGTTTTGCGGGGAGTTATCGGACACGGGCGAAACTTTGGCTGCCGGGTGGAACCTTCTGTCTGCCGCTGCAATTTAAATGGGGCTAGGACGGGTATACATGTTTTTTCAGACTCCGAACAAGGTCATATTGTTTCATATTGTAGCGCAAATCCCTCATTTAAGAATATTGGCATCCTTATTTGTTTAAATACGGGACTGAGGCTGGGGGAGATTTGTGCGCTTAAATGGGGCGATATTTCACCCAACGAGGGGATTTTAAGCGTTTGCCGGACACTCTCCCGGGTCCGTTGCACAGACGAGGAGGAGGCGGCGACGGCAACGGAGCTTCATTTTGGTGAGCCGAAAAGCGTAAATTCCCGGCGAAAAATCCCCCTTTCCGCACAGTTGGAGGAGCTGTTGGGTCATTTTCGTCAGGGGGAGGGATGTTTTGTACTCTCCGGCAGCGAAAAGCCCGTGGAACCGAGAAGTATGCAGCGGCATTTTAAGGTGGTTCTCCGTAGGGCGGGGGTCACGGACAGAAATTTTCATGCCCTGCGGCACACCTTTGCCACCAAATGCGTGGAAAAGGGCTTTGATACAAAGTCCTTAAGCCTTATTTTGGGGCATTCGGACGTTAGCGTTACACTTAACACCTATGTTCATCCCTCCATGGAACGGCTGCGATCTATGATGGCGCTATTGGACTGAGGAGTAAAGAAGCGCCTGCATACATTAAGGCCGGATATGTCAAAATAAAACTAAAAAACGCCCTCCATTAATTGGGAGGGCGCTTTTATTGTCGTAAATAACCAAATTTACGGTTGTTGCATGTGCATTTTGGTGTATTCGCCTGATGGTATTTGGCTGCTTTTTCCATTAGGCGCTTTACATATATTTAGACCCCGCAGGGGGTACTACATTAAGGAGGAGTTTCATACTATGAAATCTCTAAACAGAACACTTTCACTTGTTCTTGTTCTGGTTATGGTCATGGGCCTGTTCGGCATTGCCGGAGCGACCTTCACCGACAAAGACCAGATCGAGAACACCGAAGCTGTTGAGGCCATGACCGCCTTGAATATCATTAACGGTAAACCCGACGGCAGCTTTGACCCCACTAGCATCGTTACCCGTGCAGAAATGACCAAGATGATTTGTGTTGCTCTTAACAGCGGCAAGAACCCTATTCTTGGCACCCTTACAACACCCACCTACTCAGACATAAAGGGTAACTGGGCAGAATCTTACATCGAATACTGCTCCAAGCTGGGCGTTGTTGCAGGAACAGGCAACGGCACCTTCAAGCCGGAGAACACTGTTTCCGGCACCGAGGCCGCAAAGATGCTGCTGGTTGCCATGGGCTACGACTCCGCAATCGAAAGCTTTGTAGGCGATGGCTGGGAAATTGGCGTGAATATTCGCGCTAACCAGAAGGATCTGTTTAAAAACCTTTCCATTAACCCCTCCGCCGGTCTTTCCAGAGACGATGCGGCGCAGATGGTTTACAATGCTCTGAATGCTTTGCAGGTTGAATATGATTATAAGCTTGTTACAGAAAATGGTCAAGTAGTAACTCGTCCTATCCTTAAGAACAAAGCTCTTTCCCTCATTGAGGACAAGTTCGCCATGGAAGTTGCCTACGGCCTTATCACAGAAAGCAGCTACAACGAACTTACAAAGAAGTACACCTACACATTAGCAGCCAACACCCTTGCCCTTGATCAGGCTCCGGCCACCATCGAGAGCACAAATGACTACTCCGAAATGTTTCAGATGAATGCCAAGGTTCTTTACAGCGATGACACCGTTTATGGAGTGTTTGCTGCAAAGTCCCAGGTGGTTCTTGGCGCAGTTGCAGCCCAGCTTCCCGCAATATCCGCCTCCGCCACCAGCTTTAAGCTTGACGGCATCACATACAAGCTCTCCGGCGCTGCAAACACTATTAATGTTATTAACTTTAACACCACTACCAGCACCACCCTTAACCTTGCCGCAGGCACTGCCGGCTCCATGCCCAGCGTTGCCCTAAGTCTTATCGACAGAAATGCCGATGGCAAGATCGACGTTGCTGTAGCTCAGCCCTACACCGTTGAGAAGGTTAGCTATGTTGGTACTACCACCGTCACCACCACAGCAGTTCCCTCCGGCGTTGCAGGCTCCATAAGCCTTGAAAATGACAAGGTTTACGAGGGCATCGCCAAAGGCGACTATGTTGTAAAGCACGCTGCTGTCAACACCGTAGACGGCACCGACACCTACGAGAAGATCAACCTCCTTGCAGGCAAGGTAGGGAAGACCAGCGGTGCAAAGGTTAACATTGGCGGCGTTTGGATGGTTAATGCCACCGGCGGCACTCTTTCCCTTGGCACCGAGTATGAAAACATTGCCCAGGTTAACGGCTTTATCTTTGCCGCAACCGTAAAGACCGCATCGGTTACAACCGACAGCTATGCAATAGTTATGAACGCTGCCGGGGAATCCGGACTTAACGGCCCCCAGGCAAAGCTCTTCCTATCTGATGGCACCACAAAAATTGTTGATACCGCAGCCGACTATTCCAGCTCTCTGACAGCAGGCACTCTTGTTACCTTTGCAGAGAACAGCTTGACTAAGGAATATACTCTAACTGCCCTTGCCCTAGAAACTGCCTCCACCTGGTCAGGCTATGACAAGTTTGTTACCGATGGCGCAGATGCCGACAGCGTACTAAGCTATTCCTACACCAATAGCACCATTGAGGGCCTTGGTATTGCAAACGACGCAATTGTGTTTGCCAAGGTTTCCGCAAACAGCTACAAGATGATCACCGGCGCTGAGCTTAAGTCCTACCGCACGGCAACTGTTACCGCTGCTCTTGCAAACACCAGCAAGACCACCGGCTTTAGCACCGTTGTTATGATCTATGCCGACGTAAGCGGCGTTGCAACCGGCAGCGAGCTTTACGGCTACGTAACCGCCGACGTGGGCACCGTCCTCGGCGGCGCCGATGGCAAGACCCCCGTTTCAGAAATCACCTTCTGGGACGGCTCTAAGACCGTTACCAAAATTGCCTCCGCAAACTACACCAGCACCGTTGTTGTAAGCACTGCTCTATCTAAGGGCGACGTGTTCTCCTACACCGAGGATGCAAACGGCATTATCACTCTGTTGGATGGCGACACTGTTGCCGAGAAGGTTCAGTTCATTTCTCCCGCAAAGGCAGCAGTTGTTGCCTATGACGGCGACGAGAACATGATGCTCACCGACAACACCGGTGTTTACGGCACAGCAACCGCCAAGAAGCTCACAGATAAGACCGTTGTTATTTACATCGACTCTGAGAACATGAAGGGCGTTGAGGGCGGTGCAATTTCTCTGGCAACAGAGACAGAAGTTCCCGACACTTACACCACAAATGTCAGCTTCCTTGATGCTACCGTAGCAGGAGTTACCGCATACAGAGAGCTTACTCTGATTCTTGTGGACGTTTCCAACAACATGCAGTAATTCTTAACCCCGGCAGGCTCGCGGCTTGCCAAAGATAAAAAAGGGCACTCTCTTTCCTCCAAGGAAGAGAGTGTCCTTTTTGTTGGTATGGCCGGGGATTGCCGCTAAACTTTAACGCCCATAAACTGCTCCCCCAGCATTTCATAAAAAGCCTTTCCGGCAGAGGATTCTGTAAGCGCGGCTTCTAAGGCATTTGATCTGTCGGCTCGGACCATCGCCTCAATTGCCACATCCGTACTGAAGTCGCTGTTCTCTATAATAGCTTCATGCTCCTGGAGAATACGCCTTGCCCGTTCGTAAAAGCCATAGTCGCAGGATATTAAATACTCCTTCCACTGGGCCATTTCCTCAACACCCGCAGCCTCAAGAGCCATTTTTGCGGCCTTTGAATAGGCGCGTACAAGTCCCCCGGTGCCAAGGAGAGTGCCACCGAAATAGCGGGTGATCACGCAAGTGACGTTTTGTATCTTCTCCCCGGTAAATACATTCAGCGTGGGCATGCCGGAGGTGCCCGAAGGCTCACCATCGTCTGAATAGCGCGTTATGTTATTCTCCCTGATAATGTATGCAAAGACATTGTGTGTGGCATCTCTGTGTTTCTCGCGGGTCTCCCGCAGACGGCAAAGGGCGTCCTCCTCGCTGTCCGTGCGCCACACCCTGCCGACAAACCGGGAGCGCTTTTCTGTAAATTCCGCCTCCCCATAGCCGGCGGGGACTAAATAACTAATCATAATCTCAGATTATTCTGGCCTCGGCATGCCGTCTTTGCTCTTCACGGCGCGCCGCCCATTTTTCCCTGTTAATTGAATAGAACAGCCCCATTCTTCTTTCTCCAAGGAGCTCCACATCTTGTTCCAAATGGAAAGCGTAGTCAAAGCCGCACTTTTCGATTACGCGCTTTGACTTTTCGTTGCCCTCATAGTGCGCGCACCAAACTCTGTTGCAGCGCAACCAGTCGAAGCAGTAATCCAGCATTGACTCCACGGCCTCGGGAACCAAGCCGTGGCCCCAAAATGGCACGCCTATCCAATAGCCTATCTCCTTCTCCTCCTTATAATCCGGGCAGCGGCAGTTTATAAGACCAATGCTGCCTATGGCCTCATCTCCGCCCTTTAGGGTGAGAGCATAGGTATTCGGAGCAGAGAGAACGTCTTTAATTACCTTAAGGCTTTCTTCCACGCTTTTGTGAGCGGCCCATCCGGCAGCAGGGCCTATGCGTTCGTCGCTGGCATATTTATAAAGTGCCTCGGCATCGCTTTCCTTCCATGGGCGAAGCAGCAGGTTAATGGTCTCAATTTTCATGGGAAACACCTCCTTTAATATAATCCTTTATTTTGCTCCAAATCTCGGGGCGTATAACAGCCTGAACCCCGATTCCCTCCTCCACGTACTCGCTTTCTATAACCGCACCTTCCCGGCGGAGCATATCCAAAACACCCGCCTGAGAGTAGGGTAGAAGTAAATCAACTCTTTTTTTATGGTTTTCCAAAATACGGGATAAGGCTTTTAAAAGCTCAGATGTGCCCTCGCCGGTTTTGGCGGAGAGGCAGACGATGTTCTCCCCATGGGGCAGCTCCCCTAAAAAGTTGTCGCACTTATTAAAAACGCGCATACAGGGGGTGTGTTCGGCGCCAAGCTCAGATATAAGGCTGTCAACTATATTAGCCTGATTTTCCCAGTCGGGGTTTGAAAGGTCTATCACGTGCAGCAGCACGTCGGCAAAAGCCAATTCCTCCAGCGTGGCCTTGAAGGCGGCAACCAAGTGGTGAGGGAGCTTTCTGATAAAGCCGACGGTGTCTGAAAGAAGCACCTCCTGGGTATCGCTCACATAAAAACGGCGGGTGGTGGTATCCAGCGTGTCAAAAAGGCGGTTTTCGGCGGAAATTTCCGCACCGGTCAGATAATTTAAAAGTGTTGACTTGCCGGCATTGGTATAACCCACAAGGCAAACCACCGGCATAGCGTTTTTCTCTCTTTTCCGGCGCTGAGTGCCACGAACCCTGCGAACCTCCTCCAGTTCCTCCCGAAGCTTTTGGATCTTGCGGCGAATGTGGCGGCGGTCACTTTCCAGTTGGGTTTCTCCCGGGCCGCGGGTGCCTATGGGTGATGAAGCACCGGAGGCAGTTTGGCGCACAAGGTGCTGCCACATGCCTGTAAGTCGGGGCAGAAGATACTCATACTGGGCAAGCTCCACCTGAAGCTTTCCCTCACGGGTATGGGCTCGCTGGGCAAAAATATCCAAAATAAGGCCGCTGCGGTCAAGTACCTTTACCCCCAGTTCCTCTGTGAGTACACGCATCTGCGAGGGGGAAAGCTCGTTATCAAAAACGGCTAAATCGCAATCATTATTTTGCACCATCTCCTTAAGCTCCTTTACCTTGCCCTCACCTATGAAGCTGCGCGCCTCAGGTGTGGCTCGGTTTTGAAGGAGATAGGCTACCGCCTCCCCGCCAGCCGTTTCAACAAGGGCGGCAAGTTCCTCCATGCTGGTTTCTGTGGAACGCTCTCCCTCATCCATTGAGGCGGCGGAAAGTCCGGCAAGGATAGCTCTCTCTTTTTCTGCTCTCTCCATTAATACCTCCGTTTATTTCAGGCTTCACACTTATTATTGCGAAGCATTGTTTAAAAAAATTTGCCGAAGTGGATAATCTTATTTTGTCCCACTACGGCGAAAAATGCAACATATTTTTATTGATGCATCTGGCCGCGGGGCTTTCTTTATATAATGCACAGCTGTTAGCTTGCTTTTTAACTGATTTGCATTAAAGATAAAAAAGCCCTCAATCGCTATGATTACGGGCTTCCAACTTATGGTGTATAATATAAATTCAAAGCAAAAACAGCTTTAGTGCCCATGTTATGTCGTTTCTCTTCCTCTCGAGTCTATAGTTAAAAAGATGGGTATTCCCAATGCACGTTTCTATGATTTACGCCACACCTACGCTGTGTTGTCAATAAAAAACCCCAGAAACCTTGCGGCTTCTAGGGTTTTGTGGTGGACGATACAAGACTCGAATTGCTGATATTCCTTATTAGCTTTTGTTATCCTGTGTTAGTGAGTCCTGTTTTCAATGCCCACAGCGTTTTTATTGTATTACCTTGTACCACGTAAAACCGCGTTTTATTATTGCCGTAAGGCTAAAAATAAGGCTAAAAATTGAAGTTCACGCAGAGCTTATCACATTTATGTTGCGGTTCATTCACAAATAATGTAAGCTAACCTTATCCCATATATTACTATATAGGAGAGACAAAATGAAAAAGAAAGCAGTGCTTTATCATTGCGCTTATCCGGATTTGTTTTCATTTGCCCACTCCTACAGTTTTTTTGCATGTTTTTATTTATTATTCAATCTATTTTTAGTAAACTAGTTTGGTTATATAAGAAAACCAAAATTAAACAATATCCCTATGCAATAAAACGCATATCTCGTACGTTATTAATTGATAGGAGGCGAAAAACGCAATTGTTTGGATCGACTACATATCTACAGAAAACAATAGCCCCGCTTGAAACGTATATCGCGGGGATAGCGGCAGGAGACAAAGCCGCGGTCAGTGCGCTGTACGAAGAAACCAAAGCGGCGGTTTACGGCTTTGCTCTGTCAATTCTTAAAAATTCGAGTGATGCAGAGGATGTGCTGCAGGACACTTATATTAAGATATGGTCAGCGGCGGGATGCTACAATCCTTTGGGAAAGCCTATGGCGTGGGTTCTTACTATAACGAAAAATCTCGCAATGAGTACGCTGCGCGAAAGGAGCAAAACAGCAGATATTTCAGAAGAAAGTTGGCTGGCGCTTGAAGCAAAAAGCCCCGATATCAGCACCGAGGAGAGATTGACACTAAACGCGGCTATGCAGTCGCTTTCGGATGAGGAACGGCAGATTGTAATTCTTCATGCCGTTTCAGGCTTAAAGCACATTGAAATATCGCAGCTGCTTTCCATTCCGCTGTCAACTGTCCTTTCAAAATACAACCGAGCGAAGAAAAAGCTTCAAATAAAACTTAAGGAGGGGCAATAAGTTGAAAACCTCTGACATAGAATCAAAGCTTGCAAAAGCAATTTCAGACGAAGTACCTGATATTCTTGATAGCATCCTCTCCAAGTGCGAAGCGAGGGACAGCGGTGTAATTGAGATAAAGCAATATCAAAACAAGACCAAAAACGGCACCTGGATAAAATCACTTTGCGCCAGCGCGGCCGCTGTTATTCTGATAGTAAGTGGATACATTGGTATCGGCCACTATCAATCAGCAAATACTGTGGAGTCCGTAATAACTCTCGATGTTAATCCCAGTGTAAAGCTTGAAACTAATAAAAACAAAAAAGTCATTTCAGCAATGGGTTTAAACGAGGATGGAAATTCTGTTCTGCTCGAAATTGAACAAGATGGTGAAAAGCTTAAAGGCAAGGCTCTTGATGATGCTATCCATACGTTGATTAACACCATGGTTGAAGACAGTTATCTCAGCGAGTTCCACAACTCGATACTTGTCTCCGTATACAATACCGATGATAAAACAAGCAAAGAAATCAGGTCTCAGGTGTTGTCGACCGCTAGCAGCACGTTAAGCAAAAAAGGAATTAATGGTGCAGTAGTAGGTCAAAGTGGCGCGACAGATGGGGCAACAGCGAAGCTGGCTGAACAATATGGAATTTCCGAAGGCAAGGCTAGCTTTATTCAGAAAATTATCGAAAAAGCTCCCGAGTTTTCTTTTGCTGCTTTGGCAGAGCTGAATATCAACGATTTGAACCTGCTGGCTGAAAAGTGGATTGGCGAAATGGATGATATCTCGATTATCGGTACACCCAGCGACAAAGGAATCGTCAGCTCTGATACTGCGGTTGAGACTGCTTGCTCCAATGTAAATATCAAAGTGGAAGACGTTTCGGAAATTGGTACTTCAATCAAAATAGCAGATGGAGAACTTGTTTTCGATGTATCGCTTAAAGCAGGAGGCGTGGAATACAAGTATTTCATAGATGCAAAAACAGGCAAAATTTTATCTTGGATATCAAAAAATATCGAGACCGGCATTGTTAGCGCCGATCAAAACAGCACTCTCGATCACATTACTGATGACGCAAAAGGCAATTCTGACAGCGCTGGAACCGATTCAACGCAATTGCAAACCGACAAGATAATAGACGGCATTATTGACAGCGCTGGATACGCTGCGAAAGAATCACAGATCAAACCAATAATAGATGGTATTATAGATATAATTGACGACTTCAAATAAAACCAAGCTGCTTCCTTCAGAAGTTTGCAACTATGCCATGCGGTGTAAAGCCGCATGGCATTTAAATTATTTTTCATTTAATTAATTTAGCGATGCAATAAAACACTTTACCTTTGCGTTATTGTATTGTAAGGCAATTCCAAAACAAATTTAAAGGAGTATCAATCATTATGAAGAAAACCGGAAAAACAGCATTAGTATCAGCCCTCGCTCTTACAGTCGCCATTTCTTGCTCAGCTGCTGCCATGGCACTGGAAAACCCATATGAAAAAGCAGCAGAGGATTATGCTCAGAGCATTGAAAACCTAGTTGAAACAACTGGTGATAAGTACGAAAAAATCACCGAGGCATATCCCGACAGTGCCATAAACAATCCTTCCGCCCCTGTCGAATATGTTAAGACTTCGGTTAAGCTTGGATGCGACTATATGTCTAAGCTTTCCTGCCTAACAAACGGTTTCCTCGATCGTATAAGATAAGCTGGCCAAAAGAATCAGCTTGCACGAATAGCCCATCATTAGTAATGATGGGCTATTCGTTAGCGTTTTTAGATAGCAAAACATTAAAAATTAATATTTAGGCAACCAAAAAACGAGGAATTATGCGAAATTAATTTGGCGTTACAATTAAGATTCGCATTGATAAAAGATAAATTTGCGAATCAGCGCAGATGTATGGATCATCTAAAAAATAACTGTAAACTGCTTTGCGAAAATACTGATGATGAAAAGCTGATTGGATTATATTATGATTTATCAAAAAAGGACTGCGAGTAAGAGCATATAACGTAAGAGACAATATAACAAATCTTAAAGGACATATAAAGACCGATGTTGATTTTGAAATGAAACGGGCAACTGCCAGTGTGATGGAACGGCTGAATTTTGAAATAAAATAGCTTCTGGGGCTGTTTTAGAAGATTTTTAGAAGTCGGCAAATTTCGGACAAAAAAACAAGAGTCTGAAAGCTTAATAAAACCTTCAAACCCTTGAAAACACTGGTGCGCGAGGCGGGACTTGAAAATCTAAAACGGCCTGTTGCCTTTTATTGGGATGTGTTATTATGTAGTATTTGCAATGGTTTCCGGGATTGTTCCTTGTTATCCTACACCATGTAAAATTACGTTTTATTATCGTCGTAAGGCTAAACATAAGGCTAAAAACCGTTTAGAACAATAAAAAATCCCTGAAACCACTAGGATTTCAGGGATTTCTATGGTGGACGATACAAGACTCGAACTTGTGACCTCCCGCACGTCAAGCGGATGCGCTACCAGCTGCGCCAATCGTCCTTAATCGGCAAAAATGATTGTACACTATTAGTGCCGGACTTGTCAATACCCGATCTCTTTTTTTCTCAACCCAAAAGCGTTGCTGCTAGCTGATACAAAATACCAAGAATGCCGCAGGAGAGTATGGTCTTTAGTGCACCAAGCTTAGTCTTGCGCAGGGTGACAAAGGCGCATACCGCAATAATTACACAAAACACATCTGTGTTACCGAGATTCACAGGGCTTTGACCCCAGACAGCCTCGGTAAAAACGTCTGCTCCTGCAACAGCAATAAGAGCCACCACCCCCGGTTTAAGCCCGGAGAGAATGTCCTGCATTAAGCTGAGTTCGCCGTATTTTTTAAAAAGCCAATACAAAATTGTGACAATTATAAATGGCGGCACCATGAAGCCAATAGATGCCACAAGGCTGCCTAGAAAGCCTGCCACCTTCATGCCGACAAAACTGGCAGAATTAATGGCGATAGGGCCGGGGGTTATCTGTGAGATGGTTAAAAGGTCCGAAAACTCGGTCATAGTTAGCCAACCGTTTTGGTGGACGCATAATTGGGAAATAAGCGGCAGCGCCGCATAACCCCCGCCAAAGGATAGGGCACCTATATACATGAAGCCAAGAAAAAGCCTAAGATAGATCATAGTAATTCCTCACGCATTTTGCTCACAAATAAAAACGAGGCTGTCCTCATTGGTAGTTTTGTACTTATAATTCGGTTTCCACCCCAGTTTGCGGTAGGGGTGGCAGGTCTTCCCTCACAGGCCCCCTTTACAATGCTCTCCTCCGCTCATAAGCCCCCAGCAATATGCCCAGAGCACCGCAGGCAATAATAACAAAGGCCACGTTAACACTGAACAAAAATACTACAACGAAAGCTGCAAGCATTATGGCGATGTAGGGTAGCTTATCCCTATGCAGATAAGGGGAAGCCATGGAAACAACTGTATCCGCAATTACGGCGGCCACACCAGCTCTCATACCTCGAAAAGTAGCGGAAACATAGACATTGTCACGAATAAGCTCATAAAAAACACAAACGGCAGAAAGGACTAAAAGGGGTGGCAGGAAGGTGCCAGTAATTGCGCAGAGAGCGCCGGGAGGGCCAAGGAGCCTGTAGCCCATTAGGGTTGCGGAGTTAATGACCATTGCTCCGGGCGCGGACTGGCCCAATGCGATAAGCTCGGAAAGCTCGTCCTCGTCGATCCAGCCTAACTTATTAACAAAGCGCTCACGCATAAGGGGCACCATAACGTAGCCCCCGCCTATGGTAAAGGCGGAAAGAATAAGGGTGTAGTAAAATAGCAAAAGGCAGGTGGGCTTGTTTTTTCGCACTTTTATGGTTCATTCCCCCTTTCTAGCTCATTAAAAAGGCGGACGGCGTTTTTCGCTGTCCGCCTTTATATATTATTGTCAGGAAACGTAAACTTTACATTCAGCCGCGGCACCATACATGCGGGCAATGATGCTGGTGTTTCCTAAGCCAACTCCGGTAACCACGCCAGTATCGCTCACAGTGCAGATAGAAGGATCGGCAGATGTCCATGTGACCTCCCCCTCAATTTCTATGGGGAAGTGAGATGTTCCCAGCGGGGTCGTGCCGCCGACGCTGGTGACAAACTCTGTGCGCTCATCGCCGTAATAGGTAATTTTTATCCATTCAACAGAGGGTGTGGGTGTGGGCGTGGGGGTAGGTGTTGGAGAGGGCGTTGCCGCAACCTCCTGAGAAGGTGTGGGGGTTGCAGGGTTATCAAAGTCGCCTTTAAGCGTAGTTGTTATCAAAACAATGACCGCAATGATGACCGCAGCAACCAGGCAGAGGCCGACAATAAGCTGCCACCGGATATTCTCCTGAGCCTTGGCTCCGGCCACCGTACCCCTGCGGACAGCATCGGAACTGGTGGCGGTTCGTCCACTGGGCTTTCGAATTCTTGCTCCGCAGGATGGGCAAGCGTTTTTAAGGGGAGAGCAGGGCTCACCGCAGCGGGGGCATATGTTCTGTTTTGAAAAAGCCATGTGGCCACGTCCTTTCTATATAATAAAGGAACATTTATACGCATTCCAAACTAATTTATCTTACTACTTTTTTCTCGTTCCGTCAAGTGTTCGGAAGGCGGGCAAAACAGGTCTTGGAGTAAGATGGGAGAAAATTAGTGTAGAATTTGTGCAACTTTACTTGCAACATACACACTTTAATGTTATAGTATTCTTTCGGAGAAATAATTTAAGAAAAGTGGAGTTATTGTGAATAATATTAGAAACGTCGCCATTATTGCCCACGTTGACCACGGCAAGACCACTCTAGTGGACGCTATGCTTAAGCAGGCAGGCGTGTTCCGTGAAAACCAAGAAGTGTCAACCTGCGTTATGGACTCCGGCGATTTAGAGCGGGAGCGGGGAATAACCATACTGGCAAAGAACACGGCCGTCCGTTACGGTGATACAAAAATTAATATAGTGGACACCCCGGGCCATGCTGACTTCGGTGGCGAGGTGGAGCGCATCCTCAAAATGGTCAACGGTGTTATCCTCCTTGTGGATGCCGCTGAAGGTCCCATGCCCCAAACACGTTTTGTGCTGTCAAAGGCGCTAGAGCTTGGTCATAGGGTTATAGTGGTAGTCAATAAAGTCGACCGTCCCGACCAGAGGGTTCTTGAGGTGGTGGACGAATGCCTGGAGCTTTTGATGGATCTTGGGTGCACAGACGATCAGCTCGACTCCCCCATGCTTTTCTGCTCCGGCAGAGATGGCACGGCCTCCTATTCCCCAGAAGTTGGGGGTTTGGATCTTGTTCCGCTGTTTGAAACCATTATTAAATACATTCCCGAGCCTGAGCGAGACACAAAAGCCCCCTTCCAGATGCTCGTTTCCTCAATTGAATACAATGAGTTTGTCGGCAGAATTGCAATTGGCCGCATTGAGCGGGGAGCCATCAGAGCAAACGACGAGATATGCGTTTGCAACTTTCATGCCCCCGATATTGCCCCCCGGAAGGCCAAGGCCGTTTCCTTGTATCAGTTTGAGGGTCTGGGCAAAGTACCCGTTGCAGACGCAGACGCAGGTAACATTATCGCCATGAGCGGCATCGGTGACATCACCATCGGCGATACCGTCTGCACTCCAAGCTGTGTTGAGCCTATAGAATTTGTCAAAATCTCTGCGCCCACTATTGAAATGACCTTTTCTGTAAACGACAGTCCCTTTGCAGGGCGCGAGGGCAAGTATGTCACCAGCCGTCAGCTCCGTGATCGGCTTTTACGCGAGACTCTTAAGGATGTTTCCTTGCGGGTTTCCGAGTTTTCCGGCACTACGGACAGCTTCAATGTTGCAGGACGCGGGGAGATGAGTCTTTCCATCCTTATTGAAACCATGCGCAGAGAGGGGTACGAGTTTGCCGTTTCACCCCCTCGGGTTCTGTATCGGGAGATTGACGGCAAGCAGTGCGAGCCCATTGAGCGCGTTGTCGTGGATGTTCCTTCCGAAAGCATCGGCGCTATTATCGAAAAGCTTGGCTCCCGCAAGGGAGACTTTGTGGAGATGAACCCCGTGGGTAACCGCACCAAGGCAACCTTTCTTGTTCCCGCCCGGGGCCTTTTTGGGTACCGCAACGAATTTCTTACAGATACCAAGGGCGAGGGCATAATGGCCTCGGTCTTTGAAAAATACGAACCCTTTAAGGACGAAATTTCCCGCCGCAGCACAGGCTCTCTTGTTGCCTTCGAAACCGGCGATTCCATAACCTATGGCCTATATAATGCTCAGGAGCGAGGCGCGCTGTTTATCGGCCCGGGCGTGCCCGTATATGCGGGTATGGTGGTTGGCTCCTGCCCCAAGGCGGGGGACATTACTGTTAACGTATGCAAGAAAAAACAGCTCACCAACACCCGCGCCTCCGGTAGCGATGACGCTTTGCGCCTCATTCCCTACCGACAGATGAGCCTTGAGCAGTGTATGGAATTTCTCGCTGACGACGAGCTTTTGGAGGTAACACCCAAAAACCTGCGTATTCGCAAGAGCGTTTTAGATCACGGCATGCGTATGAAAGCCCAAAGCAAGCTAAAGTAACGGGATATAAAACAAAAATAGTAGCAACAATTAATTATTTCCTTTACTTTTGCATATAATCGTGATAGACTTTACAAGATTTAGACCCCTGGCTTAGTTTTGGGATTCAGCCGAAAAACGGCTCCTTTCAGCCCATTACTCAGCTAAGTGGCCATGAATGAAAAGAAAGGGGATCATTTGCTATGATCACAAAAGACCAGAAGACTACAGTTATCGAGAGTAACCGCACTCATGAAAGCGATACTGGTTCACCTGAGGTTCAGGTCGCAATCCTCACAGAGCGCATCAATCAGCTCACCGAGCACCTGAAGGTACACAGTAAGGATAACCACAGCCGTCTTGGCATGTACAAGATGGTCGGTAAGCGCCGTCGCCTCCTTGACTACCTAAAGGAAAAGGACATCGAGCGTTACAGAGCATGCATCGCAAAGCTCGGCATCAGAAAGTAATTAACAATATTCGGGGCTGTTTCGCGCTTGTCGAAGCAGCCCCATTGTGTGATTAATAAGGTTTTTTGTTTGATATTATCAGGCCTTTGGCCTATAATATATGTTGAAGCATTTTACAGCGGAGAAAATCAGCGGAGCCAAGCCCTTTAGCAGTTGAAAATGCACTCATGCGTGAGTCCGTTTTCAAGTGCTAAAAGGAGATGCTCCGCAAAAAGGGTATTACCCGGAAGGAGCTTACTAATGATAGTAAAAAAGAAAGAATTCAACAACATCCACCGCTACGAAACCACACTGGCAGGCCGCCCTCTTGTTTTTGAAACCGGCAAGCTTTGCGAGCTGGCAAACGCCTCTGTTACGGCAAAGTACGGCGAAACCACGGTTTTAGTCAATGTCACCGCCTCAGCACGCCCCCGTGACGGCATTGACTTTTTCCCTCTTGCAGTTGACTTTGAGGAAAAACTTTACGCCGTGGGCCGCATCCCCGGCAGCTTCATGCGCCGAGAATCCAGACCCAGCCTTCAGGCAGTTCTGGCCTCACGAATGATTGACCGGCCTATGCGCCCGCTGTTCCCCTCCGACCTGCGAAACGACGTTGTAATTTCTTGCACCGTCCTGTCTGTTGACAGGGACTGTTCCCCCGAGATTACCGCCCTTATTGGCGCAGGCGCCGCTATCGCCATTTCCGACGTTCCCTTTAACGGTCCCATATCCGGTATTGCTTTGGGTTGGGATGGGGAAAACTACCTCTTTAACCCCACCAAGGCCGAGCGGGATCGCAGCAAGATGAACGTTACCGTTACAGCCACCCATCAGAAGGTTGTTATGATAGAAGCCGGCGGTGACCAGATCCCCGACGATGTTATGTATGAGGGTATTGTTGCCGCCCATAAGGAGCTTCAAGTTGTCCTCGACCTGATAGACACCATGGTAAAGGAAGTCGGCAAGGAAAAGTTCAGCTATGAGCATGCTGCTTTTGACGAAGACCTGTTCAAGACCCTTTGTGACAATGAAATGACCGGCATGGAATACTGCATGGATACCGATGACAAAAACATTCGTGAGTCAAGGGTTAACGAGTGGTGGGACAAATGCCTTGAGAAATATCTTGAGCAGTTCCCCGAAATGCAGAGCTATTATGACGAAATCATATACAGAATTCAGAAAATTGTTGTTAAACGCTGGCTATTGGAAGGCAAGCGTGTTGACGGACGCGGTATGAACGAAGTTCGTCCTCTGGCTGCCGAAGTGGGCCTGATCCCCAGAGTACACGGCTCTGGCCTCTTTACCCGCGGGCAGACCCAGGTGCTCACTGTTACCACCTTAAACACCCTTTCCGCCGCTCAGAAGCTGGACACCATCTGGGAAGAAGAAGAAAAGCGCTTCATGCACCACTACAACTTCCCCGGCTACTCCGTTGGCGAGGCAAAGGCAAGCCGCTCCACTAACCGCCGTGAGTTCGGTCACGGTGCGCTGGCTGAAAAGGCTCTTGAGCCTGTTATCCCCTCTGTGGATGATTTCCCCTATACCATCCGCCTTGTTTCCGAGGTCCTAAGCTCCAACGGCTCCACCTCTCAGGGGTCCGTCTGCGGCAGCACTTTGGCGCTGATGGATGCTGGCGTTCCCATTAAGGCTCCCGTTGCGGGCATTTCCTGCGGTCTTATCCAGGACGACAATGGCGGCTTCACTACCTTTATCGACATTCAGGGCGTTGAGGATTTCCACGGCGAAATGGACTTTAAGGTTGCAGGCACCAAGAACGGTATTACTGCCATTCAGATGGACCTTAAAAATGACGGACTTACTCACGAGATCATTAAGAACGCCCTTGAAATAACCAGGGAAGCGCGTTGCCAGATTTTGGATGAAATCATGCTGCCTTGCATTTCCGAGCCTCGGCCGGAGCTGGCGAAAACCGCTCCCAAGATGGTCACCATGCACATTCACCCCGACAAGATACGTGAGGTCATTGGCTCCGGCGGTAAGGTTATCCAGAAGATCTGTGCAGACACCGGCGCAAAGATTGACATTGAAGACGACGGTTCCATCTATATCGCCTCCGAGGACATCGAAGCCTGCCGCAAGGCCAAGGAGATCATTGATGCCATCGTGTTTGTTCCCGAGATTGGCAAGCTTTATTACGGCAAGTGCGTGCGGATAATCCCTATCGGCGCATTTGTTGAGCTGGCTCCCGGAAAGGACGGCATGTGCCACATTAAGGACCTTGAGTTTAAGCGCACCGAGAAGGTTGAGGACGTTTTAAACGTCGGAGACATGACATGGGTTAAGGTTATGGAAATTGACGACCGTGGCCGAGTTAATCTTTCCCGTAAGGAAGCCATCAAGGAACGGGAAGCAATGGGCATGATTGATTAAAATATAAGCTCATATCGGGGCGGGGAAAACCCCGCCCCGATTTTCTTTGAAAGGTAGACCCGCTATGCATGAAACAATTAAGCTAAATAACGGTGTTCAAATTATCTATGAGAAGATGCCATATGTACGCTCGGCGGCATTCGGCATTTTTGTATGCACAGGTTCACGCTTTGAACCTGCTTCAGAGAATGGCAGCGCACACTTTATTGAGCACATGCTTTTTAAACAGACCTCTCGGCACTCCACTCAGGAACTGGCCTTTATTATGGACGCCATAGGTGGTCAGATTAACGCCTATACCACCCGGGAGCAGACCTGCTTTTATGGCAGAGTGCTGGATACCCATTTAACCACCGCCATTGACTTGCTTGCGGAAATGTTCTTTTGTTGCGCCTTTGATGAGGAAGAGCTAAAAAGTGAGCGAGGAGTAATTCTGGAAGAAATAGGCATGTATGAGGATACTCCCGACGATGTCTGCTATGAAAAGCTTATGGGCGGCTGCTATAGAAGTGCATTAGGCCGTCCGGTGCTGGGTAAGGCTAAAACCCTTAACAGTATGACAGGCTCGAGCCTGAAGGCCTATAAGGAAAGCCATTACACAGCAGGAAACATAATCATTTCTTTGGCGGGCAATTTTGACGACAGCCATTTGCGCCACATTGAGAAACTTTTCGGGGGAACGGAAAAATCCCCCCGCTCCAAAGCGAGAGCCGCAAACTACAGCCCTCATATTTCCGTACGAAAAAAGCGCATTGAGCAAAACCAGTTTTGTTTGGCCTTTCCTTCTCTTGGCTCCAATTCTGAGGAGCGATTTGGTATGAATTTGCTCTCCACCATTTTGGGTGGCGGCGTTTCCTCCAGGCTCTTTCAGAACATTCGGGAAAAACACGGTCTATGCTACACGATTTATTCCTTTAGGTCTACATTCAGCGATGGTGGCCTTTTGAGCATCGCAACAGGCGTAAGCAAGGATACTGAGATCAAAACTCTCTCCCTTATACGGGATGAGCTTAGAAAATTCTCAGACGGGGGTGTTACCGCCGAGGAACTTGACAGGGCCAGAGAGCAAGCTAAATCATCCCTTGTAATGGGACTGGAATCTGCCTCCTCAAGGATGCTTCAAATGGGAAATTCCCTTGTTGCCATTGGGAAGTGCCTTTCCACTGACGAGATCATAGAGCGATACGATGCTGTTAGCTGCGAGGGAATCCTCAGTTTGGCCCAAAGAATAACCGATTTTTCAAAGCTGTCCCTCTCAGCTCTTGGTAAGGTTGAGAGCTCAGAAGAATATTTAAAGGCTTTGGAAGGCTAAATGAACATACAAAAAGGCTTCACCAATTGGTGAAGCCTTTTTACTAAACCGGGTTTGCAAGCTGATGAAAATAATCGATGCGAGTCTGCCACAGGGCGGGGTCTGCCTTTTGGGATGGCGGAAGGTCAAGTTTTTCTTTCATCACCTCTCCCAGATAGGAAGAGAATTTCTCGGCACCGTAACAGTTGAAGTGAAGCAGGTCGTAGTAATCGGTTTCCGGGCTAAGCTCCGGAAGCTTCTCATCGTAATTAAAATCAATAAACACCGCGCCGTCAATAGCGGAAGCGTCGCCCTCCAGCATATCCCGATGCTCCGGAGAAAGGGGCCAGCAGGTGGGGGCAATATAGAATACCGGTATTATATCCCGCTCTACACAAAATGAGGCTATTTTCCTAAGATACTCAATGTTTCTCTTGTAGTTTTCGGCATCGTATTTTTCACCTCGGGGCTGGGCAGCGGTGATAGGTGTGGCAGTGTTAAGAAAGGTGTATCCTGCCAAAGTGTCCGCAGTGTATCCGTTAATGGCAATTTCAAAATCCTCATGGGTAAGCTGATCCCATCGGCTGTGATAGTTGTAGGGTGGAAATAAAAGTCCCGCCCACTGGGAACGTTCTGAGGCATAAAAAGTTGCGGCAAGACGGTTTACACCGGTAGGCATATACCCCACATTTACCTTGGTATAGCTTTGGTAGCGTTCAAAAAACGCCCCTGTTACCTCCACAAAAACGGCCTTGGGAGTCTGAGTCTTTATGCTCTCCTTCAGGTAATAGTAACTGATAGGGAGAGTTTGTTCCGGGCCCGCCATAAGGTATGAGCTTATGCCGCTGCTCTCCCAAATAGCGGCGGGAACAACGTCACAGTAGGTTATGGAGCTGCCAAAGAACAACACGTCTATGGTGTTTTTTTCTTCCTTCAGATAGGGCCCCCAAGTGGAGCCGTAATCGCTACGCTTAGGGATGAGCACAGGATTAATAAGCATAACGAAAAGGGCAACTGCTAAAAGCACGGATAGTGCTACCAGTAGCTCTTTATTTTGTTTTATTTTATTCTCCGTCAAGGCTAGCCTCCGCTAAAATTTAAAGTACACAAATTCCATGGGATCAAACCCCGCGCCATAATGTCCGAAAAGAATTATGGCACAAATCAGACCAATATACACCAGTGCCCTGGGGGCGTTGCTTTGACTAATACGCTCCAAAAGTGACAGGCGCTCTTTCAAAAAATCTGTTACAAAAAGCAGCAATATAGCAACAAATAGGACAGCTAGCTGCCATATAGAAAGGCCAAGAGCTGTGATGGAGGCGTAATTGAAAGGCTGGGTAAGGGTTTTTCCAAGAATATAGAAAGCGTCGCTAATAGAATTGGCCCGGAAAAATATCCATGCCGCCGTTACCATGGCAAAGCTAAGAATAATCCTGAAAAGATGCAGCGGCCTGCTGTCCTCGGAAATGTGCAGAGCTTGGCGCAGTCTGTCCCGATAGGGCTTTAGAATTTTGCCGGATACCTGAAGCAGACCATGGAGCAAGCCCCATGCCACAAAGGTAAGAGCCGCTCCGTGCCAAAGACCGCTAACCAAAAAAACAATAATTATATTTAGGTAGCCCCTCCACTTGCCCTTGCGGTTTCCACCCAGGGGAAAGTAAAGATAGTCCCTGAACCAAGTGGAAAGGGAGATGTGCCAGCGCCTCCAGAAGTCCTGCACAGAAACAGCAAAATAAGGGCAGTCAAAGTTCTGCGGCAGCTTAAAGCACATGACCCGCGCCGAGCCTATTGCCATGTCTGAATAAGCGGAAAAGTCGCAGTATATCTGAATCGAGTAGCAAAGGGCCGCAATAAGTAGCTGAAAACCTGTAAAATCTGACGGTGCGGCGTAAACGGTGTTGACCAACACTGCCAGCCTATCGGCAATGACCATCTTCTTGAAGGCACCCCATACAAACTGGAGGGAGCCTGTTTTAACATTTAGGTAGCTAAAGGGGTTTTCCGCTTTATATTGGGGCAGCATGTCCCCCGCCCGCTGGATGGGACCGGAGACAAGTCCGGGAAAAAAGGAGGCAAACAGCGCGTAGTCTACAAAACTGCACTCCGCCGGGATTTTTTCTCTGTAAACGTCCATTAGATAGCCAGTAGTTTGAAACACAAAGAAAGAAATCCCTATAGGGAGGATGAATTTAAGCTCGGGGAGGGCGGCACTTGCGCCGGTCAAGGCCGCAACTTTACCGGTAAGCTCAGCAAAAAAGCCCAAGTATTTAAACAGGAAGAGCATACCCAGATTAAGGCACAGAGCCAGCTTAAGCAAGGTTTTGCGCCTTCCGCCCTCTTCTCCCTCAATGAGCCTTGCGGCGAAATATGTAAGCACCACGGAAACAAGCAAGAACGGCAAATGCTCCGTCCCGTAAAGACTGTAAAAAACCAAGCTGCAAATCAGCAGCAGGGCATTTCTCCCTTTGGGCCGAAGTTTATATCCTATTATCGCGCAAGCTGCCAGAAAGAGCACAAAGCTCAATGACGTAAAGCTCATTTATTTTCCTCGCAAAGGGGCTAAGAATACAAGCACTTTGCTATTAATTGTTGCTTCTAAAATCTACCATAAAGCAGTTAAAGCGGCGCTCCCGCTCAAGGGTAGTCTGCTCCATGTGCCCGGGGTAAACGTCATAATCCCCCGGCAGGTCGTAAAGCTTCTTTAAAGACTTCATAAGCGCGCCGCCGTCGCAGCCGGGTAGGTCTGAGCGCCCGCAGGAGTCACGAAACAGTGTGTCGCCGGAAAACAGCGCGTCACCGCAGATAAGGCATACGCCGCCCTCGGAATGTCCCGAAGTCTCAATGACCTTAAATTCCAGATTGCCCATCTTTATAATGTCACCCTCTTTATAGTAGAGCGTTCCCTTCGGCGGGTTGTAACGAAAGCCAAGCTCTGCAATATTCCTTCGCACGTCAAGCCGGTGCATATAAACCTGCGCACCGGTCTGCTTATGAATTTGGTCCACCGCGCCTGTGTGGTCAAAGTGGCCGTGGGTCAACAAGATGTGTGTGCATTTAAGCTTGTTAGCTTCAAGGTAGTTCATAACTGTATTAGACTCCCCGCCGGGGTCTATGACAGCGCAGCAGAGGCTGCCCTCGTCAGTGACAATGTAGCAGTTGGTCTGAATGTGGCCCAAGGGCAAACATTTAATGTTCATGTTAATTTCCTTTCCCTGAGTCGTATTTTTCTTAAGGCTCTTCCGTGTCTAAAATCAGCGTTACGGGGCCATCGTTTATTGAATATACCTTCATATCGGCGCCGAAGCGTCCGCACTCAACTTTAAAGCCCCGCTCCCTGCACAAGGAGATAACCTTTTCGTAAAGAGGAACGGCAACTTCCGGGCGGGCTGCCTTTGTAAAACCCGGGCGTCGGGAAGAGCAGTCACCGTATAGGGTGAACTGGGACACGATAAGGAACTCCGCGCCCACCTTGTCGGGGGCCAAATTCATTTTGCGGTTTTCGTCCTCAAAAACTCGCAGCCCGCAAATCCTGTCAGCAATTTTCGCTGCCTGGGCTTCCGTATCATCAATGTAGACACCCAGCAGCACCAAAAAGCCCTTCTTTATGCTGGCTACCACCTCGCCGTTTATGGTGACGGAGGCCTCGTCTACTCTTGTTAATACTGCTCTCATAGTTTCTCCTCTAATCTCCGGCCCGAGTGATTTCAGTAACGCCGGAAATGGTGTTTAGTCTCGATATTATATTCTCCAGATCCGTGATGTCTTTTACCTCCACCGTAACAGTGGCTGTGGAGCGGACTCCGTCCAAATCACGGGCATTAAGGCTCAGCACCTTGGCACTAAGGGCATTAAGCACCGTTGCAATGTCCATCAGGAAGCCGCTGCGCTCACGGGAGTTAATCTTGATGGTAGTGATATAGCTTTCGCTGGGTGCATCAGTCCAGCTAACACCTAACCAGCGCCCGCCATCCACAGGGTCATTCCGTCCGATAAGGTAGTTTTTACAGTCTACCCTGTGCACAGAAACACCGTAGCCTCGGGTAATAAAGCCCACAATCTCGTCACCGGGTACCGGCGTACAGCATCGGGAAAACTTAACCAGGCAGTTATCCAGTCCTTCCACCAAAACCCCGTGAACGGCACGCTTTTCATCCTGCTGCGCCTTTCGCTGCTCGGCCTTTTCAGTTATTTTGTCATAGGTTGTCTTTGGGGCCGGCTTCTGGCTCTTTTGAATTTCGTCCTTTACCTTGTTAACGGCGCGAACTGCAGTCATTCCGCCGTAACCTATGGAGGCGAAGCAGTCTTCAAGGCTGGCAACAGCAAGCTTCTTAAGGATAACGGGCAGCATTTCCTCGTCTGTTACCTGGACCATCGAAAGCCCGGCCTGCCTAAGCTCAGACTCAAAGGCCGCCCTTCCATGGACAATATTGTCTTCACGTTTTTCTTTTTTAAACCACTGTTTTATTTTATTTCGTGCGGCGCCGGACTTGGCAAGCTTCATCCAGTCACGACTAGGGCCGGGAGCGGATTTGGAAGTTAGCACCTCGACTATATCTCCGTTTTGCAGCACCGTTGAAAACTGAACTATGCGCCCGTTTACCTTAGCTCCTACCATGCGGTTACCCACGGCGGAGTGGATGCCGTAGGCAAAGTCTATAGGTGTAGCTCCCGCAGGAAGGTTAATAACATCGCCCTGAGGCGTGAAAACAAAGACCTCGTCGGAGAACATATCTATTTTAAGGTCATGGAAAAAGTCCTGAGCATCACTGTCCTGCTGTGCTTCAAGAAGCCTGCGTATCCATGCGAATTTTTCCTCGTCCCCCACCTTAACGCCCTGCTCGCCGGATTTATACTTCCAATGGGCGGCAACGCCGTATTCGGCGGTAAGGTGCATTTCCCATGTGCGTATCTGCACCTCAAAGGGAATGCCCTCGCTACCAATAACCGTTGTGTGTATGCTCTGGTACATATTGGGCTTGGGGGTGGAGATATAGTCCTTAAATCTTCCGGGCAGGGGCTTGAACATATCATGTATGTGGCCGAGAACATTATAGCAGTCAGTAATATTATCAACTATTACACGGAAGGCGCAAAGGTCAAAAATTTCAAATATTTCCTTTTTATGGGCATACATTTTGCGATATATGCTATAAATATGCTTAATGCGGCTGGATATGGTGCAGTTAATTCCCCAGTCGTCCATGCGGGCCTTAATAGAGCTTTCAACATTTTCCATAAAGTCCTTTAAGGAATCCATGCGGTCGTTTAGGGCGCTTAAAATCTCGTTATATCCAATGGGGTCAAGGTACAGTAGGGACAAGTCTTCCAGTTCCCACTTCACCTTCTGCATGCCCAGCCGGTGGGCAATGGGAGCATATATTTCCATAGTCTCAAGAGACTTTGAGCGCTGCTTTTCGGAGGTCTGATATTCCATTGTACGCATATTGTGGAGGCGGTCGGCAATTTTGATGAGGATAACGCGGATGTCATGACTCATAGCCATGAGCATCTTGCGCATGTTCTCCATCTGCTCGTCTTCCTTACTTGTGTACTGGACGCGTGTCAGCTTTGTAACGCCCTCCACAATGTCGGCAATTGTTGAACCAAATTGCTTTGCAATATCGTGGTGACTAAGGGAAGTGTCCTCTATGCAATCGTGCAGAAGAGCGGCAATTATGGAGTCCTCATCCAAGCCCATCTCCACGCAGATCTGGGCGGCAGCTATCGTATGGGTAACGTAATCTGAGCCTTCCTTGCGCTTTTGTCCACTGTGGGCAAGTGTCGAGCACTCGTAGGCCGTGCGAATTTTGCCCATGTCCGCAGTGGGGTTAATTTCAAGGACGCTCTTTTCAAGCTCCGCATACATTTTTTCGGGGGAAATCGGCTCCCGTTTTATCTCTTCCTGCATAGTTTGACCTCTACCGTTAATTTGTGGCATATCGCCGCACTTATACCTTGTTCCATAGGCTTCTAAACAAGGGCGATTTATCAAGCTCGGTTTTCTCAACCCGATAGTTAATTTCTGCACTTATGCGCCCGCCTGCGGCTGATAGGGAAAGAAGACCCAACTCATCAAAAATTTTCAGGCACATACAAAGCGTTTCACGGGATAGTTCACCGCAGCGATCTTTTAAATCTTCAACGTTGCCTGAAAAGCTGCCGCCCATGTCTGTAAGGCTTCGCCATGCGCAACCAAGCTCCTCCCGGCAGGGGCGGTGGGCCACAAGTTTCTCAAGGGCCGCCTCCCCGTTTAATATAGCTTGGCAGTGCTCACGGCTTTCCGCCGGCCTTATGTCCGCCAAAAGCAACTGAACGCTTTTTGACGAGTTAAATTCGTTTATTTGGGGGGTAAAGCATATGTCCACTGTTTCACCCTTTGAAACCTTCATATCCGAAAGGGAATGAGCAAATAAAAGGCAGTCCATACTATCCCCGGATTTACCCACCCTAAGGCGCAGGTGTTTTCCACCGCCAATGGGATTAATGGCCTCAAGCCTTGCGTTTAAAAGGCAAATAAGCGGTCTTGGATTGCCACTGCCGCAGGGCTCCAGACAGTCAAGTGCCTGTACTCCTGCCAGAGTAAGGGTTGAAAAATCCTCAATCTCCAACTCAGGTTCAAGAGCAGGACGAGTCTTTGGCGGGTTCGCGCCATAGTATCCCCCTAGGGCGTGGCAAAAATCGTCAATCTTTTCTTCCTTTATGTTCAGTCCCGCCGCAAAAGCGTGGCCCCCAAAGCCCTCCAAAAGGTCTGCGCAGGCAGAAAGCGCGTCAAACAGGTTAAAATCTCCAAAGCTTCTACAGGAACCCTTGCCCATGCCTTCATCCAGACATATTACCACCGTGGGCACGGCAAAGGTCTCTGCCAGACGGGAGGCGGCAATGCCCGCAACACCCGGATGCCAATCAGGGCTTTTAAGCACTATGGGGCTTTGGGGGGACTTTCCCCCAAGCTCCTCCATGGCATCATCCCAAACCTTGGTTTCCAGTTCCTGACGGCGGCAGTTAAGCTCACAAAGCTCCTTGGCACAGGCGGCGGCCTCCCGGGCATCTTTGGCCATAAACAAGCGTATGGAGGTTTCAGTTTGGCAAAGTCTGCCGGCAGCATTAATGCGCGGCGCCAAAACGAAGCTGATAATTGAAGCATTAATAGGTTTATTGGCAGCGCGTGCCTCCTTCAAAAGGGCGGCAAAGCCTGGGTGCGGGTCTGTCCTGAGCTTTTCAAGCCCCGCATAAACCAGAGCACGGTTTTCCCCGGTAAGAGACATCACGTCGGCTACTGTTCCAACAGCAACAAGGTCGCTGTAGCGTGAAAGAAGCGCGCCGCTTTCCCCCTCAACGGCGCAGATCAGCTTAAAGGCAACTCCAACTCCCGCCAGAGCGTCAAAAGGATATTTTGAGTTCTGGTGCTTGGGATCAATGACCGCGGTGGCCTTGGGAAGCTCCCCTGGGCACTCATGGTGGTCGGTTATTATGATGTCCATTCCCAAAGACGAGGCAAGCCCGGCCTCCCGGCAGGCAGTAATGCCGCAGTCTACGGTGATAATAAGCCCCACACCCTCGGCGTGAAGGGCGCGCACCGCCTCGCAATTTAGACCGTAGCCCTCGTCTAGTCTGTCGGGTATATAAATATGGCAATCCGCCCCTCTGCGAAGAAAAAAATCGCAAAGCATGCAGGAGGCAGTTATGCCATCTACATCATAATCACCGTAAATTACTATCTTCTCGTGATTTTTCTCTGCTTCGGCAATGCGCGAAACTGCCTTGTGCATATCCTCAAGGAGCATGGGGTCATTTAAAAGTGCTTTGTCTCTGGCAAGGTAAATCTCCGCCTCCCCGGGGGTTTTTATGCCCCTTGCACTTAAAATCCTACTTAGAAGCGGTGAATAACCCGCATTCTCAAGGGTCATACTCTTAATTGCAGCGTTTGGAATTTTCCATTCCTTGTGGCTCATCTCATCCTCCGAACGCGCAGATATATGCACGAAAGCGTCCGCACCGGGGCTGCGCAGATAAATTATGCGTAAAAATACTGTTATACATTTTTACTCTAAACTACATTATTATATCAGAATTTTAAACACCCCGCAATAGCGTAGAGCAAAAACTGGCTTTGTTTGACTTCAATAGAACTGCGCTCTTTTTCTTGACAGCCGCTCCGGCCCGTGCTAACATAACAAGTGCTAAAAATTACGCCGGTGTGGCGGAACAGGCAGACGCCCGGGACTTAAAATCCCGTGAGGGGCGACCCTCGTACCGGTTCGATCCCGGTCACCGGCACCATAACTGAACGCTTATTCTGATACAATGTGTAT
>CAZNUD010000004.1:0-21207 GCA_964576195.1 uncultured Oscillospiraceae bacterium
AACACCAGCCTTCCAAGCTGGATACGTGGGTTCGATTCCCATCGCCCGCTCCAACTTCGCAAATTTGCCCACATAGCATGAGCCGATTATATTGCGTCTCTTAGCATTGTGTGCCATTAGTTTCCCTTCCCACAAAGCCTACGTTTTGCCGGGATCCCGCCTAAGGACGATGGAACCTAAGATATGCGCCAGTAGCTCAGGTGGATAGAGCAACTGCCTTCTAAGCAGTAGGTCAGGGGTTCGAGTCCCTTCTGGCGTACCAATTTCCGAAGGTTTCCGTTTTTGAAAGTTATAATGCAGATATGGTGGGTATAGCTCAGTTGGTTAGAGCACCGGATTGTGGTTCCGGGTGTCGAGGGTTCGAATCCCTTTATCCACCCCATTATAATTCTTGGTTTCAGCTTGAATTTACATTGTCACATTGGGATATAGTGTAATGGTAACACACTAGACTTTGACTCTGGTATTGTAGGTTCGAGCCCTGCTATCCCAGCCATTTTTTTCGACGATTCAGTAGCTCAGTCGGCAGAGCACCTGCCTTTTAAGCAGGGTGTCCGGGGTTCGAATCCCCGCTGAGTCACCAAAATAGGGAAACCCCGCAGTCATTTAGATTGCGGGGTTTTTCATTTTCTCCGGCTTTATTAGCCTTTTAACCGCCCTGTCCTCTTTTATTAGGCAAATAAAAAATATACATTTTTCTATTCACCTAATTATTTTTAATTCGCCCTTTGAGCTTTTAATCCCATATATTGGGGCGAAAATATTAAATTTATATAGATATAACAATATTTACGGTCAAAAGCGCTGTCACAGCCTTGACCACCAGCATAAAATACACTATAATAGTGCAAGTATTTAACGGTAATAAGAATATTCAAATAGCTGCAAAGAGGGAATACTATGAACAAACTGCAGTTTCTTTCAGAGCTAAGTCAATACCTAACCTTCATTTCACCTGAGGAGCACGCGCTTGTCATGGACGAATACTCGTCCAAATTTGACAACGTCGGCCCGGAGGGTGAAGCTGCCCTGCTTGTTGAGCTTGGAACACCTATGATGATCGCAATATCTCTAAAGCGAAAGAAAGAGGCCGGTATGCCTCTAACTGAGAATGTCCCTACAAGCGAAGGGTCAACTGCGGCACCAAAAGCCGGGGTTAATCCCTCCTTTGATGAGGCTTGCGATGAACAGGCGCAGGCTAATAATTCATCCGAGAAGTCTCAGCCTGAGGACCCAGATGTCGAAGATGAGCCGGAGCTTGGGCAAGCCTGCGGGTCCAACGAACATGAAGATAGACAGCCTCGCATTAAGGTCGGAGCCCTTATCTCCTGCATCCTTCTAAGCCTTTTGACCGCAGTATTTGCCCTCGGGGTGATTGCTGTGGGCGTCTATTTCTTCATTGTTATGGGCAACCTTCTGGTTATTGCCCTGCAAAGCCTCAACCTTTTGTCAGACTCCCTGCTGCTCTTTGCCGGTGCCCTTGTATCCGGCGGCGTTGGACTTTTTGTTTTGTGGTTGGGACTTTGGTCGGCAATACGCATAATTTCTAATCTGGTTTTCAAAACCCGCGCATAGCAAATTTCTTTTCCTCCCGATACAGTCTGTATGTTCTTATGCGAAAGGAATGGGCAATAATATGAAAAAAATCTGGACAACCGTTGCGGTGCTGGCTATTGTTCTTGTATCAGCGGGTGTTCTCTGCGGTATAGCTGCCTATCTAAACGGAGGAAGCTTCGCCTCCCTTATGGAAAACCGCGAGGCCGCCTTTGTTATAGAATGGCTTAAACCCATGAACATGATTCCCAGCCTTCTTGGTGCGTAAGGGAAATACATAAGAGTTTATAATTGGCAGTGCTGCGTGTTTTTGCGGCACTGCCGATTTTTTTGTTAATCCCTTGCAATAATGACCATAGTTTTTTGAATAATTAATTAAAAATATGTGTGTTATTTTTCAAAAGAATGGTTGCGATTTTTGTCACCAAATGTTATAGTTTATACACACATGGAACACATTTGACTTTCACAGGGGGACATTATATGCAGAACGTCGGAGCACCAAAATACTACCTGGTTGAGTCCTCTGTCCTTCCGGAAATTTTCATTAAGGTGGTAAAAGCCAAGGAGCTTCTTCAAACCGGTGAATCAACAACCGTTGCTGAGGCCGCCAATGCTGTAGGTATCAGCCGAAGCGCATATTATAAATATAAAGACTCAGTTTCACAATTTCAGGACATGGAACGGGGCCGCATAATAACCTTCCACATTACGTTGAGAGACAGAATGGGCGTGTTGTCAGCTGTTCTTGCAGTTTTTGCTAATACCGGCGCTAACATTCTCACCATTAACCAAAGCATCCCCATTAACGGCACCGCAATGGTTACCATCTCCGCGGAAACCTCGGGAATGCTCATCTCCAATGAGGACCTTATGGCAAACCTTCAAGGCACACCCGGTGTTAAAAAGATTGAAGTATTAGCGGGCTAATTATCATCCAAAGAAAGGAACTTTCACTATGGCAGAAATAGCAATCTGCGGCTACGGCGTAGTTGGCGGAGGCGTGGCTGAAGTAATGGCCGAAAATGCGGAAAGCATCAGCAAAAATGCCGCCGAAGACATTGGAATAAAATATATTTTAGACAAGCGGGATTTCCCCGGAGACCCCTTTGAAAAATACATTGTTCACGATTTTTCCTTAATAGAAAATGACCCCGAGGTGGGCATAGTTGTGGAAACCATAGGCGGCGTAGACGCCGCCTTTGAGCTTACCCGGCGCTCCCTTCTGGCTGGTAAAAGTGTCGTAACCTCCAACAAGGAACTGGTGGCCTCCCGTGGGCATGAGCTAATAGCAATAGCCAAGGAGAAAAACGTAAACTACCTTTTTGAGGCAAGCGTGGGCGGCGGCATTCCTATTATCCGTCCCATTACCCAATGCCTTACCGCCAATAAACTTGACAGCGTTTACGGCATATTAAACGGTACCACCAACTATATTTTGACCGAGATGATCCAGCATGAGGCAAGCTTTGAGGATGCTCTTAAGCAGGCCCAGCAAAACGGTTACGCTGAGCAGGACCCCAGTGCTGATATTGAGGGCCTTGACGCGGCTCGGAAAATCTGCATTCTGGCTGACCTGTGCTTTGGAAAACACGTTGACCCCAAGGACATTAGATCTCAGGGCATTGTTGGCGTTACCAGCGCTGATGTTGAGTATGCCAAGCGTCTAAACTGCAAAATCAAGCTTCTTGGCCGCGCCCTTCGCACCGGCCATGACACTGTAACAGCCTACGTTGCCCCCCATCTTGTAAGCAGTTCCAGCCTCCTTTCCAATGTGGACGGCGTTATGAACGGTATAGTAGTGCACGGAAACGCCCTGGGAGATGCAATGTTCTACGGGGCGGGAGCCGGTAAGCGCCCCACCGCCAGTGCTGTTGTTGCGGATATAATAGACGCCGCCAAGCATCGCAAGGCAAGAAAATACCTGGATTGGGAGGATGCGCCGGCAGGTTACTTTACCGACAACAGCTATGTTCCTTCCCGCTGGTATGTCCGTGCCCAGACCTCCCTGCAGCAGATCGGCTGGGCCTTTGGCAAGGTTAATTTTGTAAGCTATCCGGATGCTGCGGAGGACGAATATGCCTTCGCCACCGAGGAATACGATGAAAACACCCTTTTAAAGCTTACCGGCGGAATGGCAATTCGCTCAATGTTCAGGATTTTGGATTGACAGGTTTGCATTATGGCAAATATAATATATATAATATAAAACCTGTCACTCCCCCAAATTGGAGGCTAACAACTTATGTTAATTGTTCAGAAGTTTGGCGGAAGCTCCTTGGCCGACGCTGAAAAAATACACCGGGTTGCCGGTATTATCGCAGACACTTATTGCGACAATAACGATGTGGTGGTGGTGCTCTCCGCTCAGGGCGATACCACCGATAAACTTATTGCCAAGGCATCGGAAATAAACCCCAACCCCTCAAAGCGGGAGCTGGACGTTCTGCTTTCAACGGGAGAGCAGGTATCTGTAGCGCTGATGAGTATGGCCCTTGAAAAGCTGGGCCTGCCCGTGGTGTCCCTTACCGGCTGGCAGATACAGCTTTCCACAAACTTTGAATATGGCAACGCCCGCATTCGCAAAATTTCCGGTGAAAGGATTCAGCAGGAGCTGGATAAGCGCCGCATTGTCATCATCTGCGGCTTTCAGGGTGTTAACGGCATAGGCGATATTGCAACACTCGGCCGCGGCGGCTCAGACACTTCAGCGGTGGCCATCGCCGCCACAATCCACGCAGACAAATGTCAGATTTTCACCGATGTTGAAGGTGTTTTCACTGCCGACCCCCGCAAGGTGGAGGGGGCAAGAAAGCTAGACGAGATTACTTACGACGAAATGATGGAGCTGGCCTCCCTTGGCGCTCAGGTGCTGCACAATCGAAGCGTTGAAATGGCCAAACGCTACGGTGTGGATTTGGAAGTTATCTCCAGCTATATTAGAAAGCCCGGAACAAAAGTTAAGGAGGTCGTTAGAAACGTGGAACAGATGAAGATAAGCGGCATCGCAAAGGAGAATAACGTGGCCCGCATCGCCGTATGCGGCGTAAAGGATAAGCCCGGCATAGCCTTTAGGCTCTTTAGAATTCTTGCCAAGGCTAAAATAAACGTTGACATTATTCTTCAGTCCATTGACCGCAACGGCATAAACGACATTAGCTTTACCGTTGCTGAAAGCGATTATGAGAAGGCCTTAATGCTGGTTAAGGAAAACCAGGAGGTTATTGGTTTTGACGAGGTTATGGGAGAAACCAAGGTCGCAAAGGTCAGCATCGTCGGTGCGGGAATGCTCTCAAGCTCCGGTATCGCCTCAACCATGTTTGAGGCTCTAAGCGATGCCGGCATTAACATACAGATGATCTCCACCAGTGAAATCAAGGTATCCGTGCTTATTGATGAGGTTAACGCCGACAAGGCCGTACAGGTCGTCCACAATAAGTTCTTTAACTGACAGACCCTGCCAAAATATTAAAAGGGCCGATCCAAAAGGATCGGCCCTTTTTAGCGTAATACTGCGCCGGAAGTTATAAATGCATATACATGAATAAAAAGCACGGACTTGTCCGTGCTTTTTATTCATGTATACGCTTATTCTGCGGGGCTCTCGGGGGTTTCGTGGGCTTCATCCCCGCAGCCGCAGCCGCAGTCATCCTTGTCAAAAGTAAACTCAAGCGTTTCTTCACAGTTGGGGCATTGGATCTTGCCCAGGGCGATTACGTCCTCGTCAACGGTGATGGTGTTATTACAGGCAGGGCAGGTGACTTCATAAAAGACGTCTTCATCGTGGCAGCAGCAATCATCGTGGCCATCACCACAGCAGCATTCGTCATAGTCATGGTTGCCACAGCAGCAGTCGTCATCGCAGCTTTCGTATTCCTCGTAAAAGTCGTCCTCAAGAAGCTCCAAATCCTCAGAAACCGCATCAAGACCGTCGCCAAGCTCGTCAACCTCAATTTCCAGATCTTCAATATCCGAGGCCACGTCGCCCAGGATGTCGATGATTGCGGAAAAAAGCTTATCTTCCTTGCTGTCCTTGTCCAGGCCAAGACCCTCGGCCAGACCCTTAAGGTATGCTACTTTTTCGGATGTTGTCATAATAATACTCCTCCTTTGTGAGCTTGAAGCACCGGAGCAACACATACGTATTAATATGGTTTCCGGTGCTTTGCATTCTGTTTACTTACTTCTTATATTTTAGCCCTTTGCACGCTCAAGATATTCACCCGTGCGGGTATCAATTTTGATGCGCTCACCTGGATCGATGAAAAGGGGTACCTTAATCTCCGCACCTGTTTCGAGAGTTGCGGGTTTGGTGGTGTTGGTGGCAGTGTTGCCGGCAAAGCCGGGGTCGGTTTCGGTAACGGTAAGCTCTACAAAGTTCGGAGCTTCAACGGAAAACACATTGCCCTTGTAAGAGCTGACGGAGCAGACCATGTTTTCAGTGACGAAACGGAAGCCGTCGGAAAGAACGCTCTTGTCGATGGGGACCAACTCATAACTCTGTGGGTCCATAAAGTAATACAGGTCGCCGTCACTATAACTAAATTCCATGTCAACACGGTCAACACGGGCATTTTCGAACTTTTCGGTGGGGTTAAAGGATGTTTCGATGACTGCACCGGTGATAGCATTTCTCATCTTGGTGCGCACAAAAGCGGCGCCCTTGCCGGGCTTAACATGCTGGAACTCAACAACCTGCATTACCTTGCCGTCCATCTCAAAGGTAACGCCATTTCTAAATTCGCCTGCGGAAATCATAACAGGTCCTCCTATATGAATGGTTTAGAAATCGTATAATTACGATGATACTTATATAGCACTCTTACCAAATTATTTTACACTATAATTGTCTGTTTGACAAGGTCATTTTAACACTTGCGATGATTTTTATAGGATAATAAGCTCCTTTGAGGCCTTTGTCAGGTTTTCGCAGCCGTTTTCCGTAATGTATACCATATCCTCAATTCGAACGCCGAAGCGTCCGGGCAGATAAACACCCGGCTCCGCCGTAACAACAGCCCCCGCCAACAGAGGCCTTGTTTCACGGAGATTGGCGCTGGGGCCCTCATGGATAAAAAGTCCTACACTGTGCCCGAAGCCGTGACCGAAAAACTCTCCGTAGCCCGCATCCTCAATCACCCTGCGGCCTTCCAAGTCCATGTCCTTTCCTAAAATCCCGGCCCTGGCAGCGTTAATGCCCGCAAGCTGCGCCTTGAGCACCAAATCGTAAACCCTGCGCATTTCATCGCTCGCACTGCCAACGGCAACCGTGCGGGTCATATCCGAGCAGTATCCGTTAATTTTACAGCCGAAATCCATAGTTACGAAATCGCCGTTTTCAATCATTTTTCCTGAGGGAACCCCGTGGGGTTTGCTAGAATTTGCGCCGGAAACACAAATGGTATCAAAGGCAAGCCCTTGGGCCCCTCCCTTTGCCATAAGATAGTCAAGCTCCGCGGCAATGTCCTTTTCGGTGACCCCCGGCTTTATTGTTCCCAAAACCTTTTCAATTGCCGCCTCCGCAATTCGTTGAGCGGAAACTATGTTTTCCACCTCCCAGGGCTCCTTGCGTTGACGAAGGGTAGAACAGATTTTTTGGGCCGGAATAAGCTTAACGTTTAAAAGTTTCTCCGTTCGCAAATATTCGGCGTAGCTTAAAGACTCTTCCTGAATACCAAGCTCCTTCACATTGTGTTCTGTTATCAGGCGCTTTAAGATATCGCTCTCTCCGTTTTCCGTACTGCTTAAAATAACCTGAGCGTCCTTAACGGTTTCCCTTGCTACCTCGATATAGCGGGAATCTGTAATAAAATAGGCATGGTTCTCAAGAATCAGCACCGCGCCATCTGAGGTTTCGTAGCCGCAGGCATAAAGTCGGTCGGCCTCATGGGAGAGCAGCAGGCTGGAAATTCCGTTTGCCGTCATTTCTAATTGAATTTTTTTAATGTTTGACATTTTTGTTCCAGCTTTCAGTTTTCAGTGTTTCTCCCCTTTTGGCGAAACGGGAGCTCCGCTATATAGCGAAGCAGGAAAAAGGGGTTTTTCATGCTCAAAGGCTTTACAACAACAGTTGTAAGCCCCCCTCTAACGCCGCAAAGCACATCTGTAAAAATCTGGTCCCCCATGATGGCGGCATTCTCCGGAGCAGTGTTGTACTCGGCAAGAACCTTAAAAAGAACGTCTGTTTTGGGCTTTTCTGCACGATTTAGGTTAGGAACACTAAGGGCCTTGCCAAAAACCTTTGGGCGCTCGCCCTTATTGTTGGATAGAATGAATAGCTTTATTCCAGCATCTATCATGGTCTGCACCCAGTGGGAAAGCTCCTTATTCGGCCCCCTCGCCGAATATGGGGCAAGGGTGTTGTCCAAATCCAGCAGTAACAGGCTGATATTTCTATTCTTAAGCATTTGTGGCGTGAGAAAATATATTGAGGGGAGCTTTATGTCCGGTATTGGAAGTGTCATAAGCAGTATTTCCTATGCTCAGGCTTTTTTCAGAGCCTGGTCGATGTCGGCAAGAATGTCGTTAATATCCTCAATGCCAACAGAGAAGCGAACCATGTCCGGTGTTATGCCGCAGCTCAACAACTCACTGTCGGAGAGCTGGCGATGGGTGGCGTTGGCAGGGTGCAAAACGCAGCTATGGGCATCGGCAACATGGGTGGCGATGATGGCAATCTTAAGACTTTTCATAAAGTTTTCGGCAGCCGTTCTTCCTCCCTTTAAGCCGAAGGACACAACGCCGCAGGAGCCTGTCGGAAGGTATTTAAGAGCCAGCTCGTAGGACTTGCTTGAGGGTAGTCCGGGGTAGTTTACCCATGCAATTTTATCATGTGCTTGAAGATGCTTTGCAACAGCAAGGGCGTTTTCGCAGTGCCTTGCCATGCGAAGATGCAGTGATTCCAGACCCAAGGCCACATAATATGCACTTTGCGGCGAGGGGGTGGGTCCTAAGTCCCGCATGAGCTGGGCGGTGCATTTTTGAATAAAGGCCCCTTCCATGCCAAATTTCTCCGCGTAAACAACACCATGATAGCTCTCGTCCGGGGTGGTAAGGCCGGGAAATTTGTCCTTGTGCGCCAGCCAGTCAAAGCGACCTGAATCCACAATGCAGCCGCCCACGGTGCTGCCGTGACCGTCCATATACTTGGTGGTAGAATGAATTACAATATCGCAGCCCCATTTAATTGGTTGGCAGTTTATGGGTGTGGGGAAGGTGTTGTCCACAATAAGCGGCACGCCGTGGGCATGGGCTGCCTTGGCGAAGCGTTCAATATCAAAAACAGTCAATATGGGGTTTGCTATAGTCTCCCCGAAAACTGCCTTGGTATTGGGTTTAAAGGCCCCCTCAAGTTCTGCATCCGTGCAGTCAGGATGGAGAAAAGTAAAGTCCACACCCATGCGGCGCATGGTTACGTTAAATAGGTTATATGTGCCGCCGTAAATGGCAGATGAACAGACAACATGGTCGCCGGCAGAGGCTATATTAAAGACGGCAAAGAAGTTTGCCGTCTGTCCGGAGGCCGTGAGCATTGCGGCGCTCCCGCCCTCTAAGGCACAGATTCGGGCGGCCACGGCTTCACAGGTGGGGTTTTGAAGGCGGCTGTAAAAGTATCCGGGGGATTCCAGATCAAAGAGCTTTCCCATATCCTCGCTGGTATCAAATTTAAAGGTGGTGCTCTGGATAATGGGGATTTGACGGGGCTCACCGTTTTTCGGCTCATAACCGCCCTGTACGCAGATTGTACCTTGGTTTCTCATCTTTATTCCTCCGTTTTATTAAAAAGCGCTCGGCCTGTCTTAATCCTGAAGTGCGGGGGAGCCAATCAGTTTTTCGTTTTTTACTAAGGGATGGGATACGTCGCAGTTGCCCAACGAGTTAGTAGTCTTGCCCTCAATAAGCAGTTGTACGCTGGAAACCGAAGAAAGAGAGCAGAGCGTGTTAACAAGGGAATAAACCCAATAGCTTGCATTTTCAGGCTGCTGCGAGCAGGAGTCAACAAAATCCTCTGACAAGCTTACCGAGCAAACGCCCTCTTGAGTGTATACCGACAGAAGCACTGTGCCTGTGGGTAAGGCCGGGTACAGCTCTGTACTTTTAGGCCCATCCAAAAGAGCCTCTGCAACAGCTCGCTCAGCGGAACTTTCGCCCTCAATGGAAATGCTGCGGTATTCGAAGCTGAGCTGGTGATCCGCGGGATAATATAACCTAACCTTGGACTGTGTGGGGGTCTTAACGGTGTTCTCAAGTAAAATATCAGCAGATCGCAGTCTTTCCTCCACTATGGTTTTGCCCACATAGGTCGACACGCTGTCAACCCCTTCAAGGGAACAATAGGTCATAGCGAGGGCGGCGTCCAAAATAGTTTTATCCATGCCCGTAAGTAATCCGTAGCCCGAGTTTAATCTGACCAATACTTTAGAGCCGGAACGCTCAGCGCTGACAATGCGGACTCCCGGGGGAAGGGGACTTTTCTGCTTCGCCGCCGAAGGGCCAGAGGCCAGCGCCTCCGCCGCCACTATTAAGGGGTCCGCCCCCTGAGTAAGCGGGACACGCTGGGGATAAAGCAGCTCCCCGGAGGTCTGATATTCCGGGGCTATAAGTCTATAAACCAGAACATTTGAGTCTGAGCCTCTGGCGCCCTTAAAAGAGCAGGCAGAAAGCAGAAGTGATGCAATAAGAAGGAGAGGAAATAGTTTTTTCATTTCTCATCCCCCTTTGTATAAGCCTTAAAGCGTACTGTAAAGCAACTGCCGCCGCCCTCCCGGTGCTTAGCCTCAACTGTACCGCCGTGAAGGGCAACAGCGTCGTAAACTATTGACAGCCCCAGCCCCGAACCGCCGGCCTCTCTGGAACGTGCCTTATCAACTCTATAAAACCGGGAAAAAATATTGGGAAGGTCTTCATCGGGAATGCCTATACCCCTGTCCTCCACCACCAGAACAACCTTATCCCCCTCGCTTCTAAGCCGGAGTGTTACTGTGGTGCCGGGAATGCTGTATTTAATGGCGTTTTCCCCCAAGTTGAAGATGATCCTGTAAACAAGGTCCTCGTTGCCGTAAATATAACAGCCAGAAGACAGTTCGGTTTCAATGCTGATCCCCCTATCTCTGGCCAGGGGGGACAGCAGATGCATGGTCTTTTCCACCACCCGCCTAAGCTCAAGCTTTGACTTTGCAACGTTGATACCGCTGTCAATCTTCGTAAGGTTTAAAAGCTTTTCCGTAGTCCTCTGAAGGCGTTCGGCCTCGTTCCCTATGTCGGTGACAAATTCCCTCATGGTGGGAACGTCCATGTTCTCCGCGTTTAGAATGCTATCAGACAAAAGGCGAATGGAAGCCAGGGGAGTTTTTAGCTCATGGGAGGCGTCGGAAACAAAACGGCGCCTTAGCTCTTCCGTATCCTTAAGCCGCTGGGTGAAAGCGTTAAATTCCTCTCCCAAGTCAGAAAGCTCATCATGGCCGCGTACTTTTATGCGGTGGTTGTAGTCACCCTCAGAGACAATTTTGGTGGCCTTGACCAGCTCTGTAATGCGCAGGGTCAGAGCACGACTGAAAATAAACATCAGTATTATGGCGGCCACCGCCAAAACTGTTGTAATGTTCCGAAGGTTGGACTGAATTTCGTTAATCAAAGCAGCCTGGCCCTCGTCGTATTCGTAAAGGTAAACAGCGCCGATGGTAAGACCCGCACTTTTTATGGGCATGGCCTCAGTGGTCATAAACGCGTCCCCGTCATACACCGAGTGGCACACCACCTCGCCGGAGAGCGCCCGGCGCACCTCGGCAAACAGGGCATAACGCCCAGCCGCCGGATCGAGCTTTGAAGTGTCGTATAAAACGAGTCCCGTGGGGTCTGTGATGATTACCCGTGTAAGTGAGCGCAGATCCAACAGTCCCATAATTTCCCGAACTGTATCACCTGTAAGCTCGTCCGCCCCTGCAAGAGCCGAGGACATTACCCCCGCCTGAGACTGCAAGGAAGCCTGCTTTGAGGAGAACACTAGATCTCTTGAAACAATTGTGGGGTAAATGTTGAGCATCACCAGCAAGGCCGCAATGAGAACCATGAAGGTAAGAGCGAATTTGAGCTGAACGCTGTTTGTAAATGAGCTAAGATTTTGCAGCTTCTTCATTCTGGCTTTCTCCAAAGAAAATTGCTGATTAATAAGGTATATTACTACACTTTTTTGGGCTTGGCAATATATAAAGCCCACAAGCTTTTACTGTTTAAATCAGCCCTCGCTAAAGTAATATCCAACGCCCCATTTGGTGTTAAAGCACTTGGGGTCTGCCGGGTTAAGCTCAAGCTTTTCCCTAAGCCTGCGAATGTGTACGTCCACAGTGCGCACATCTCCCTGATAATCCACACCCCATACTATATCCAGTAGACGCTCCCGGCTGTAAACCTTACCGTGATTGCGCATTAAAAGCTCCGCAAGATTAAACTCCTTGGCGGTCAAGTCCACAATCTCGCCATTTTTTTCCGCCACTCTGCGGGATGTGTCTATGGTTATATGGGCCCGGGTAAGGCGATCACTCTTGTCCTCTGCACCCTTCATGGCGCTTCGGCGCAGCAGCGCCCGCACTCTTGCCTTAAGCTCCAAAATGTTAAATGGCTTTGTGATGTAGTCATCTGCACCGTATTCAAAGCCGATGAGCTTATCGGTATCCTCGCTGCGGGCAGTGAGCATGATTATAGGAACTGTGGAGCTTTCGCGAATGCGCATGCAGGCGGTAAGCCCGTCCACCTTTGGCATCATAATATCCAGCAGTATCAAATCGTAACTGTTGCTTTTTGCCATTTCAACGGCGGTTTCCCCGTCGTAACAGGCATCGACCTCATAGCCTTCATTTTCAAGGTTGAATTTCATGCCCTTAACAAGGAGCTTTTCATCGTCAACCACAAGAATTTTCATGTTGTACCCCCTAAATCTAATTTACGCAAATAAATGGCCTTAGCTTTTCTAAGGTTACGGAGCCAATGCCCTCTACCCGGCTAAGTTCCTCAAGGGTTTTAAAGTCTCCATTCTCACTTCGGTATGCAATTATGCGCTTGGCAATGGTCTCTCCCACCCCCGGCAGAGAGCAAAGCTCCCTTTCCGAAGCGGTGTTAATATTTATTGTTTCGGTCTGTACCTCCCGGGTCTGATCAGGCGGTGAAAGACTTGTAACGGTTATAGCGCCCTTATCCCTGCAAAGCAGCATACATACAGAAGCAGCAATTATGAAAACCGCTGTTAGGATTATTGACGATATTTCGACTTTTGAAAGCTTCACATGGGCCTCCCAAGTTGTAAAAATGGCTGCAAGGGGATATTTGGTGTTGCTTTTCGGAAAATTAGTTCGTATAATGAAGATTAAGTTTAATACATTAAATTCTACTCAATTTAATAATAACATATTTTTCCGGAGTTGAATATGAAAAAGATTAAGTTTTTCCCCTTATTTTTATTGCTTGCACTTATTATTACAGGTCTTGTGCCAATTCAGGCCCATGCGCTGGAGCAGCCCACAACCAACAGCGATGCCATCATACTTACCGACACCGTCAGCGGCACCCCTATTTATGAAAAAAATGCTGACACCAAGGTGTACCCTGCCAGCACCACGAAAATTATGACGGTGCTTTTGGCCGTGGAAGCTGTTGAAATGGGCGAAGTTTCCCTTACAGACTACGTCACCGCCAGCGAAACCTGCTACTTTGACATGATTGAAGACGGGAGCTCCGTAGGGATCGTTCAGGGCGAAAGTATAACCTTCGAAAGCCTCATGTACTGCGCCATGGTTTCCTCTGCGAACGAGGCCTGCAACATTATAGCCGAGCATGTCTCCGGCACCATACCCGCCTTTGTGGAAATGATGAACACCAGAGCCGCCGAGCTTGGCTGCACCAGTACATACTTTAACAACACACACGGTCTTCCGGATAATTCCCATTACACCACCGCAAGAGACTTTTCCATCATCTCTCAAGAGGCCATTACCCACCCCCTGTTCATGCAGATCAGCAACACCAAGAACATAACCATTCAGGCCACAAACAAGTCCCCGGAGCGCTATTTGAGCAACACCAACGGTCTTATTAATAACGATTCTATCTCCTACCCCGGCTACTACTACGAAGGAGCCGCCGGAATAAAAACCGGTCACACTGATGCGGCAGGTTACTGTCTTGTCTCCACCGCTACTAAAAACGGCATGACCTTCCTTTGCGTTGTTATGGGCGGCAAGGCCCGCGAAACCACCAGCGGCGCCAGCTTTGACAACTTTACTGACTCCATTAGCCTTTTTAACTGGGCCTTTGAGAATTATAGTTACCGAGATATTCTTAAAATAACCGAGCTTGTTCAGGAAGTCCCCGTGAAGCTGGGCAGCGACTCAAGCTATGTTACCATACATCCGCAATCGGCTGTCAAAGCGCTTATGCCAAACGATGAGGACATAAGCAACTACCAGCAGAAGGTCACCATCTATAGCATTCAGGACGGAGGGGAGCTTATGGCCCCCATTGAGGCCGGCGAAATCCTTGGCGAAATAACCATCGAAAAAGACGGCAAGGTTTACGGCTCTTCCCAACTGGTTGCAAGCTCCTCTGTGGGCCTTAGCTATGGCAAGTATATATCCGGAAAAATTGCCAGCACTCTAAAAAAACCTTTGGTAATCATTTTCATCCTTATTGTTCTCGGCCTTTTGGGACTATATATTTACACAGTGGTTCGCTATCAAAAGAATAAAAAGAAAGCCCTGCAGGAGGCCTACCGCCGCCGCAGCGCCAGCGCCCGAGCTTCCCAGCCGATAGCCGCCTCCCAAAGGCAGCCCGTTCTTTCTCACAGGTCCCGCTCAGCGCTTGTCCATGAGGATATTTATCCCGACGACGGCAAGCCCGATATGGGCTATGGCGGTATAGACCATAGTCAACCCACGGAAACCCAAGCCGAGCGCGACTATTTTGAGGAGTTTTTTGGTAAAAAATAACCCGTTTTATAAGGCCGTCAGAGCAGTGCTTTGACGGCCTTTTCGGAAAGGAAGAATTTTTTATGAGCAAATTTGCCTTTATCGGCGCAGGAAATATGGGCGGGGCACTTGCCGAAGCCGTATGCCGTGCCAAGACGCCCGAAAGTGTTTTAATATTTGACCCCGATGCGGAGAAGCTGAAATCCCTGTCGGAAAAATTCGGCTGCCTAGCTGTATCAACTGCCGAGGAGGCCGTAGCCGCGGCTAAATTTGTTATTTTATGCGTTAAACCCAAGGTGCTACCCACTGTATTAAAAGAGCTTTTGCCTTGTTTTGACCGCTGTATAAATAAGGGCGAGAGGAAGGTACTTGTCTCCATAGCGGCGGGCGTTAAAGTTGAGACCATAAAGAACATTCTGTCCGACGGAGGCATTAGCCTTCCGGTTATTCGCCTTATGCCCAATACCCCTGTTATGATAGGCAAGGGTATGGTGCTGGTAATGCCCTCAAAGGACAGCTTGGAAAACGACACTGCCGAGCTTATCGATGCTCTTTCCGAAAGCGGCAAGGTGGAATTGTTTGATGAGACTCTTGTGGATGCTGCAACCCCCGTCTTCTCCTGCTCTCCTGCATATGCCTACATGTTCATCGAGGCCCTTGCCGACGGCGGTGTTATGTCCGGCATTCCCAGGGACGAGGCCCAGCGCTTTGCCGCCCAAGCGCTTCTTGGCGCCGCGGCTATGGTGCTTGAAACGGCCAAGCACCCCGGTGAGCTTAAGGATGAGGTCTGCTCCCCCGGTGGCTCTACCATAGTCGGCGTTGAGCAGCTTGAAAGGGGTGGCTTTCGGGCCGCAGTGGCCTCCGCAGTTTACGAGGCGTATAATAAAACCACAGAGCTTGGAAAATAAGAGAATAATTAAAAGCTCCCCCGAGCCTGGTTCGGGGGAGCTTTGCTTATTGTTCATATACTTTTTTCAAGATAAACATAGGAGGATGTGTCAAATCCATTCTTCTTATAAAAGCTGATGTCCTCGGCAATTGGGTGCAGTTCTATGCGGCTAACGCCCTCCTGCTTAAGGATCCTTTCCAGCTCGCTCATAGCCATGCTGCCGCAGCCCTTGCGCTGATAGCGGGGATGCACAAAAAGTTCGTCTACATAGAAAACATCCCTTTCAGCGGTGTAGTCTTTTCTGCCGAAAAGATATCCTATTGTCTCATTTTCCATAGTAAAGGCATAGCCCCGGCGTCCCTCTCCGGACAAGTACATTCCTATGCGCGCTTCCGCACGCTCCATCGGCCAGTTTTCGTTTTGCGGCGCCTCGCCATAGACAATGCACATCATCTGCGCCGCCGCCTTTATGTCGTCCTTACCGCACTGCTTTAAAATAAGCATACGCTCACCTCCGAATATAATAAGTACAAGCTTATCCTCTACAACAATGATTATAACACTTTTTTCCTGAAATAACAGCCTTCAAATAATTATTTCAATTTTTGTGGCAGTCCACAGCAAAGTCTCGTAACTGCTCCTGCCCTCTCCGCCGCAAAACCCAAAAGCTGCCCCGCCGCCTCCCGCCATGCACGGACCCTGCTGTCCACTGGTACCACTCCGCAAAAAATATCGTTGCATATAAGCACTCCGTCGTGGTGCTGCTCCATCCAGATTTCCAGCAGACTCCGGCCACTTTCTCCGCTATCCATGCAATAATCCGCCAAGTTCTCCAAATGACTGAGACAGCGCTTTGAAAGGTCCGGCCCAAGCCCGGACTTGCAAACGCAAATATCACTCTCTGAAAGTCCGAATTGTTTCTTGGCGTACTCTGTTTTTCCCTGATAGGCCCCGCCGATAATAAGCTCCATCACCTTGTCCTCTCCAACGATTTCTATGTCCCTTTTAAGTTCAACAGCCTGATTGATACTTAGCTCCAGCACCCTGTCAAAGCTCCCCGCCAGCCGTCTTTCAATCATTGCCAGCCCCCGGCGGAACTCTTCTGTAAACTTCTCATATCCTCCGCAATCGCAGTATATATTGTCGGACACCACCACCAGCCCCGCCGCATTTTTAGATAAAGCTTCAAGCTCCCGGGCTATTTTTTCTGCGGCATAGAAGTTTATTCTGCCTTCCGGATACATTTCGTTTGAAAGCAGAGCAGTGACGCTGTCCAGTAAAAACACGCCTTTTGCGCCCGCGGCTTCTATAGCCTGGCATATATTCCGCGGACACTCCAAAGTTTCAAAGCCCCAGCCCTCACGCTGCTTTACATGACGGGAAATTCTGGCGCTGTCCTCCAGGTCTCTCGGCTCCATGGTTGCCAGATAAAAAAGTCGCTCCTGCCCGGCAAGCTCCCTGGCTATGCGCTGGGCCTCCATTGACTTTCCGCTTTTTGACCCTCCGGCGATAAAAACCGTCATGTTCTTCCTCCGTATCAGTAGTAATATCTGCAGTCTTGTATAAAGTCTCCTTGCGGTTTAAAAAGGGACTCCCCTGCCTTTCGGAAGGAGAGTTCCTCTTTAGTCTTAGCGGGCGCTTTATTAGGCTTAACGCGCTGTAATCATTCCTTCACATAAGGGAGTCAAACAGCCTGGGGTCAGGCCTTGGAATAACAGAGGTTTCCAACAGCAATGGAAGCTCCTTTACAGCGTCACGAACAGCCTCCTCTACAGAGGCCACATCGCCGGTTAGCGTAACAAAGCCCTTGCCGCCCACAGCAAATCCAATGCGTACTTCCATCAGCGTAACATTCGCCGCCTTTGCTGCAATGTCTGCCGCGCGGATAGCCGAGGTAATGGAATAAAATTCCATTACACCAAGTGCCCCTCGAATTTCTACGGGGTTGGCCAGGGAAACTGCGGGAATAAGCTGCGGGTGTACATTGGGCAGCAGCAGCGTTTCGACAACATACTCTGCCCCATGCATTATCCCGCTGTTTAGAGACGCCTCAACATCGCTGGTTTCGCCGGAGATAATAATAATGTACTTTCCCGGGCAGACCGTGGATGAGCGAAGGACCTCCACCTGCGCGGTTTTTAGCATATAATCGCAGGCCTCTATGCCCCGGGCTATGCTGCCCAGTTCGATTACCCCGATGGCTGTAGCCATTTTATTCCCTCCTTATCAGCGCGCCTGAGTCATCCACAGATACCACCTTGCCATCAATACTGGCGTGGATGTTTGCCGAAAGCCCCTCTGCAGCAGATGCCAGAAGCGCTCCCTTTTTAACGCTCTCCCCCACAGTAACCACCGGAAGCGCCAGCTTTCCTATGTGCTGGGAGAAGGGTATGTAGACCTCATCTGGCTCCATTTGTATACAATCATGGGCATGCATAGAGTAATACTGCCCCAGTCCCAAGCGGGAAACCAAGCGCTCCGTGGGCGTGCGCCTATAGTCTATACAGTCTAGAGCCTTTGGGTTTTCGGTTTTATCTATGGTAACGCCCATCTCCCGCAATCTCCTTTTGAGATACACATTTATCATTCTGGGCGATAGTCCCATGGGACAGGCATACATTTCGCAGATGCCGCAATCACAGCAGTTGAGCGCCTCTCCGAAAAAGTGCTTATATTCCTCCACGTCGTCTATGCTGCCCTCCCTCCAAATATTCCTCATAATTCGGTTGGGATAAATATTATGTCCGATAAGCCTGCGTGGGCATAGATCTGTGCACATTACGCACTGAATGCAAGCACTCTGAGCCCGGTGTTTTATGGTATCTATTTGCATTGCCCCACGGCGGAAAAGGTAGTGGTCACTTGGGAGAACAATTACATTTCCTGTGGTTTTTGTCACCACAGCCGATGCAATATCATGGTCTGTTAAAAGCGTTCCCATCATCGGCCCGCCCAGAATAACTCCATATTTGTCAATTGTGGGCTGCGCCTTTTCAATGCATTCAGAAATTCGGGTACCGATAGGGGCATGGAGCATTACCGGTTCCTTAACCTCGCCCACCACTGAAAGATGCTTTTCACAGACGGGCCATCCCTTTTCAAGTGCATTCCAAATACACAGAAGGGTGCCCACATTGTTCACAACCGCGCCCACCTCAAGGGGTATACCCCGCTCGGGCACGGTTTTGCCAGTAACCATATGAACCATGATCTGCTCATCGCCGGCGGGATAAAAGGTGGGCATCTGAAAGATCTCTACCTTTGCCCCCGCCTTGTCAATGGCCTGAGACAGTGCCTCAATCTCGGCCTTGTACTTGTCCTTTAGGGCAACAACCGTTCTCTCCGACCCCAGATGTTCCGCTATTTTTACAGCAGCCTGAACAATCCTGTCCGGAAAGCTTCTGCAAAGATACTTATCAGTTTCTATGAGCGGCTCACATTCTGCCGCATTTACTATATAGCAATTGGCCTTGGCATTTAGCTTAACATGGGTAGGAAAGCCCGCGCCGCCTGCCCCCACAACTCCCGCCGCCTTAATTTTCTCAATAAAATCCATTTACATACCTCCGCGCGGTTTCCAAACCCATTACAGCTACCTTGCCAAGAACTCAATCCCGTGGCGCTTTGCACTCTCCCGGGCCAAGTCAGTAATAATTGACTTTTCAATGGTTTTTATAGTCCGCGCTCCTGCGTCCCGTGCGCTTGTCACATCCCTCTCGGTTATTAACTTACCCCGGCAAATATAAGCACCGTTGCCGCTTCCCGCCAAGTGCTTTTCCCCACCTAAAATTATTTTTTCTAACTGGTCATAGGCACAAATACGCAGACCGCATCCCTCAAGGATCTTGAGTTTATCCGAAAACAATGAAGCATACGTCGTTTTATATCCCCAAGGGATAATTTCGATTTCCTCACTTACTGCATAAGTGGGCAGCCCCATAAGCAGTGCCTTTGAAATAAGGGCCGTAAATGGCGTGTCGCAGATGCCACCCTCAAGCCTTGCAAGGTCTGAATTAGATAGGCCGAAAATCCCCAGTCCCGCGCTGCATTCAAGGTCGCAGCTGTAATCCTTTGACATGGCGCAAATCATATTAAAACGCGCTTTCATGTCCGGACTTTCAAGAAAGGACCGGCTTAACTGGCCGTGTTCCGGCGTAACCACAAAAAATCTCTGCTTTCCGCTATTGGCTGAGTCCCTTTGAGGAAGCTCCATTTCTGCTAATACGCGCGCAACGACCTCCCGCACCAGCTCGTTATAGTCCATTTTTGCACCACCTTCCTCTAAACGCTTATTTGATAATGCGTCCTAACGTGAAGCCCCCCACCAGCGCGGCATTGGCCTCGTCCACATCAATGTGCATTCGGGTTCTGTAATTTTCGCTTATTCTAATAATAACATCGCTGAAGGTGACAGGTCTTTCTGTTAAAACTTCAACGGAAACATGCTGTCCGTCCATAACGCCCATGGCTGCAGCGTCCGTAGGGGTAAGGTGCACATGGTTGTGTGCAATAATTGCACCGCTGTTTAGACTTATACTGCCCTTGGATCCTTCAAGGCTTAACCCTGCCGAGTCCAGAAGTTTTCCCGACTCTCTGAGAGGGGCTTCAATGCCCAGCACAGCGCAATCCGTTCGGGATAACTCCACCTGAGTCTGGACTCTGGCCGGACCCAGCACCGCTGTGCGCTCTTTGCGTCCCTTAGGGCCGATAATGGTCACCCGCTCCTCAGATAAATACTGTCCCGGCTGGGAAAGCTCCCGCTTGGGCGTAAGCCTTGCGCCACTGCCGAAGAGCTTATCCACATCCTCCTGTGACAGATGAACATGGCGGGCGGAAACCTCCACAATGACTACGCCCGATTTCAAAAGTGCGTCTAAAACGGCGTCAACGACGTTTTCTATTTCTCTGCCCTCTATCATCGGTACTGCCCTCCCAAATAGCGGCACATCATAATGTGTACAGCACTTGAAAGCCGGTTTAGCGCCTGAATAATGTCCCCCCGCTTAACAACACCGCCGTGTTTGTAAGCTGCAACCGCTGCGCACTCCGTTTCCCTTACTGCCGTGCGCAGTCGATTTAATACGGCGTATTCCAAACCCAGACTATAAGATGGCAAAGTCATAAGCTCTACACCGTAGAAGCGTTTCGGGTCATGGGAGCGCTCGCGAAGCTGGCCCATGTCAAGGCCCAGAATACTGCTGATATGTAGCTGCTCATTTAATACATCGCAGCGCATTATCTCCCGCAGTAGCTTTAGCAGCTCCTCAAGCTCGCTTATAAGCTTTTCGCTTTTGCCTCGCTCATTAAGCTCAGTTTGGGCCAGCACAAAGTCAGCCTGCAGGCTATCCAGTCTGCCCCGAAAGATGATACGCGGGTTATCCTTACTAACCAAAAGGCTGTCCTGCAAATGGGTCATATGCTCCGGCTTATGGTTTAAGGTTTCGCCGGTCTCAAGGTTTGTAAATTTACCTTGGGCACCCTGAGCTGCCGGTGACGCAGCGCACTTTGTCGGTTCTGCCTTTGCAAACTTAATTTTTCTCTGGTTAAGATACTCCCTCCCCGCAGGGGAAAGAATGTATCCTTCCGGGATAACAAAGCATTTCGGCTGGAATTCTTGCAATTCCTGACGGAGCACTTTCTCAGTTAAGACCTTCAGCGTGCGTCACCTCCCTTAATCATTATGTGTTTCTTACTTACCTAATGTGGGCAGGATGAATTCTACTTCCTCATGGGGTCTGGGGATTACGTGGACAGAGATCAGTTCGCCCACCCGCTCGGCCGCTGCCGCGCCCGCGTCGGTTGCCGCCT
>CAZNUD010000004.1:21307-67793 GCA_964576195.1 uncultured Oscillospiraceae bacterium
CGATAAGGTGAACGTTTGCCGCCTTGACCATAGCATCCGCCGCTTCGATGGATGCTACTAAGCCTTTAGTCTCGATCATGCCCAGTGCCTGTTGTGTTGCCATAATTATTTCCTCCCGCGCTAAGAGCGCAAATAAAGTTTCTTCTCCCGTTAGGCCGGGAGTCGCCTTGAAAACAGGGTTTCTTACTTACCCAATGTTGGTAGGATGAATTCTACTTCCTCATGGGGTCTGGGGATTACGTGGACGGAGATCAGTTCGCCCACCCGCTCGGCCGCTGCCGCGCCCGCGTCGGTTGCCGCCTTAACTGCGCCTACATCGCCGCGAACCATAACTGTTACCAATCCGCCGCCGACGTGTTCCTTGCCGATAAGGTGAACGTTTGCCGCCTTGACCATAGCATCCGCCGCTTCGATGGATGCAACAAGTCCCTTCGTTTCGATCATGCCCAGTGCCTGTAATGTTGCCATAGTAGTCTCCTCCATAGAATACAGTGTTTAATTACTTATTTTTAAACCTTTCAAGGATATTGCGAACGATTGTGTCCACCAGAACCGGATCAACATTCCCGCTAGGGGCGGAAAGGCTTGATGCCACGGTACTGAACTTTGGAGAAAGTGCTCCCTGTGTATTAAGCGAAGCTGGAAGAGTGTTGAGAATCTCCTCATATTCTGTTTTGCCGCAGGCCACATAGCGAAGGTCCATAAGGTGCAGTGGGCCGACATTCTCACTGGTTGCCGAGCCGCCCACGGCCCCGCATCCTAAAGTCATTGACGGTAAAAGTTTCGTGGTCGCGCCTATGCCGCCCAGCGCCCCGGGAGTGTTGACCAGAACTCGGGAGGCCGGAACCCGGCCGGAATAATACTCTATTATACTATTATTATTGCTGTGGATGATGGCAGTGTGTCCCGCTCCCTCACTCTCAAGAATTCCAACAACTCTGTCGGTAACGTTCTGGTAGTTTTCCTCTGTGAAGAATGCCAGTATAGGGGCAAGCTTTTCGCGGGAGTAGGGGTGACCCTTGCCAACGCCGTCCTCGTCGGCAACCAGAACCCTAGTGTTTGCCGGAATGCTCAGGCCGGAAAGCCTCGCCAACACCTGGACATCCTTGCCGACGATTTGCGGATTCATGGTGCCATTAGCACGGAGAATAAACTCTGACAGCTTTGCCTTCTCCTCGTCGTTTAGGAAGTATGCTCCCTGCCGAGTCATTTCACTGCGCACAGTCTGGCTCATATCCGTTTCACAGATGACTGACTGCTCGGAGGCGCAGATAGTGCCGTTGTCGAAGGTCTTGGAGTCAAAAATGCGCTTGACCGCCATGGGAATATCCGCAGAGCGCTCAATAAAAGCCGGGCCGTTTCCCGGGCCGACACCGATGGCGGGAGTGCCTGATGAGTAAGCCGCCTTTACCATTGCCGAGCCGCCTGTGGCAAGAATGATAGCCGTGTCCGGATGCTTCATCAAGCAGTCCGTGGCCTGCATGGTGGGCATCGAAATGCAGCCGACAAGATCCTCGCTGCCGCCCACCGAGGCCACAGCCGAACGGATAATCCTCACGGTTTCCATGATGCACCGTAATGCCGTGGGATGGGGCGAAAAAACTATGGCATTGCCGGACTTAATCGCCACCAGTGATTTAAACAGCGCCGTTGACGTGGGGTTTGTGGAGGGAATAAGCCCGGCTACAACCCCCTTGGGAACAGCAATGACCCGCACTCCCAGCACATCGTCACGGCGAATTTCTCCTATGGTTTTCATGTCCCTAATTGAAGCGAACACGTCACGGCTTGCAAACACGTTTTTAATAACCTTGTGCTCGACATTACCAAAGCCTGTATCCTCATTTGCCATTTGTGCCAGCGGCCTCGCGTTTGAAACACCAGCCTCGGCAATGGCTCTGCAAATATTGTCCACCTGAGCCTGATTCATTTTTCCAAGCTCTTTTTGGGCGGCCTTAGCCTTCGCGATTAGATTTCTTGTCTCCTGAATGGACAGCAAGTCCTTGTCAGTAAGCTCCACGGCTTACACCTCCCTCTCCCGGAAAGCGCAGATGGCCTTTATAAGCTCGTCCTTCTTCGCATCCCGAATTTCGCGTTTTGTAAGGGTGTCCAACTTCATGTCACGGGCTGCTGCCCGAAGCTTTACAACCGGCAACGCCTCAAGCTCCGCCATGGAGAGCTCTCCGACTTCGGCCTTCGTCGGTCCGGAATTTTCCTCAGTATTAGACTCCGGGTCTGTCTTTTGCAGAGATCTTTCCTTGGGCTTTCGCTCTTTGCCGCGTTTCCCCGTTTCATCCAAGATTTCATCAACACCGTCGGCAGGACGGGGAATTACATGCACGCTAAGAACCTGTCCCACGCGCCCCGCTCCGGAGCAAGCTGCGTCCATAGCCGCCTGCACCGCTGCCACCTCGCCGGTGACGGTAACGGTAACAAGGCCGCCTCGAACCCGTGTAAAACTATGCAGCTTCACATTAGCCGCCTTAAGCGCTGCGTCCTGGGCTTCCACCGCCGGAACACAGCCGTAAAGCTCAATCAGTCCTAATGCTTCCATTAGGCACCTCCCGTTTTCCATGTAAATGCCTTAATTTATTTATATTCCTACTCTGTTTCCAGCGGCTTATCAGCAATTTCCTCCACCGCTGCGGCGAAGGCCTCGCAGGCGGCCTTGCAGGCGGCTTGTTTTCCTGTCAGAAGTCCTCCACCGAAGTTTGTCTCAGTAGGTGGACCATATAGAACACAAAGAGAGACATCCGCCGCCTTAAGCGCGGCATCCATGCCAAAAATTGCCTCTAAAGGCGGGGCTATGAGATACGCCAGGGGCTCACCCTCGTCAATTCCCGCAAGTTGCGACAAATATGAACCTGTGCGCGAAATGCAGTGGGCAAAATAGGGTATTCCCCCCTCATCGTCCGCCGAAATGAAATGAGCAACATTTTCAATATAGTCAACACAGACTGAAAGCCCAGCCCCTGCCTCCGCCGGGTCAGGTGCCGCAAGAATTCCAAAAATCTCTCCTGCAAGCTTGGTGCTGGCGTTGGACGCTCCCGCGTACATGCTCTTTGCATAAACAACAGAAACCTCCGCCTTTTTTGTGGCCTCGTCAAGGGCTGAATAGGCAACATCGTCGCAATCCGCCGTTATTAGTGCCAGCGAGCACTGAGATGGCGAAAGCCCCAGCTTTTCTGAAAGCCCTGCATCCACATTCGGGATTATCCGCGATGACAAAACTCTAGCCTGTATCGGCTCTCCTCTCATCTGCTGCACCTCCCTTAGAGTTTAAGCTCCGTTCCACTGGCCTTGCGCTCCAAAATAAGCTTAATTATCTCGGCAATATGCGCGCCCGCTTCAACGGGGGCGGTACCCGCCGGGTGGATGTTTGAAACAACTGTTCTCCTGGCCTCCGGCATACCGACGGAAGCCTTGTAGGCGATATATGCCGACATTGACTCCGCCGTAATAAGCCCCGGTCGTTCACCTATGAGAACACAGGTAATCTCTGCCCCTGTCAGCTCGGAAACCTGGTCCATAACCCCTACTCTGCCATATCTCACAAAAAACGGCGTTCCTACGTCTATACCATAGCTTTTTAGCCCCTGCTCAATGGAGGGCAACAAATCCGGCACGTTGCCGGAAACCGCCGCGGAGGACAAGCCGTCCGCAACAAAAAGCTGCACTGTGCATTTTTTGCAACGCTCCTTAACCGCTATTGCCCCTTCATCCGAGAGCTTTCGTCCCAGATCGGGGCGGGTGATATAGCTGTCCTTATCACTGCAGCGGGTGGAAACAGAAAAAAGCTCCATGCTTTCGATAAAGCCCTCGTCCACATGGCTGAAAACTGCGTCCTGAGCCGCCGAGTGCGCCGCGCGAAATTGCAGCATCGGAAGAGTTTTATATCTTGCTCCCGCCCTTCCTATGGCAAGGCGACAGGGGGCGTATTCCTTCAGATCCGCGAAGGCCTCTTTGTTTGCCGGTTCCTCCACCAAATACTGTTTGGTAATGTCCACTTCCGTAACATCCGGCACAAGGCCATCTTCAATAACTGAGCCCTCTCTCGCCTGCTTTATCGTGCTCCTTTGTGAATGGCTGCCGAAACTGTGCTCCTCCGGTGCTATATTCAGTTCCTTAAGCACGCTTTCAATAATCTCTTTTAAAAGCTTTTCTTCCATGCCGCCCCCCTAAGCCAAAAACACGGAGGCATCCCCCGCGCGGCCCGTGAGCCTGCCGTTTTCCGAAAAGCCCATTTTTTCGAGCCACATGTCAAACTCATGTATGGGACGAAGGCCGAAAATTTCTCTCAGTGATGCCGAATCGTGAAAACCGGTGCTCTGGTACATTAGCATGCAGTCGTCCCCTTGTGGAACACCCATAATATAGTTGCAGCCGGCCGCCACAAGGAGAGTGGCCAAGTTTTCAATGTCGTTCTGGTCTGCCTTCATATGGTTGGTGTAGCAGCAATCGCAGCCCATGGGTATGCCGGAGAGCTTTCCCATAAAATGATCCTCCAACCCCGCTCGGGTCACCTGCCTTGCATCATATAAATATTCAGGGCCAATAAACCCTACTACTGTGTTCACTAAAAACGGCTCGAATTTCTTAGCAAAACCGTAGCAGCGGGCCTCCATAGTCACCTGATCCCAGCCATTATGAGCGTCTGAGGAAAGCTCCGAGCCTTGGCCCGTTTCCAGATAAATCACGTTAGGCCCCGCGCAAGTGCCCTGACTTAACACGGCTTGGCGGCCTTCCTCAATCATTTGGGCCGTAATGCCAAAGGCACTGTTTCCCTTTTCAGAGCCTGCAATGGACTGAAACATCAAATCCATAGGCGCATTAAAACTACTCAGCGCCTCGATTTGTGTGCTAACATGCGCCAAAACGCATATCTGCGTAGGCACCTGCCACTTTTTCTTAAATTCATCCAGAACCTTTAAAATCCTAGCCACGCTCTCGGCAGAGTCGTCCACAGGATTTATTCCGATAACAGCATCCCCGCAGCCCAAAGACAATCCTTCCATAACGGAGGCAATAATTCCCTTGGGGTTGTCTGTTGTGTTATTCGGCTGAAGGCGTGAGGAAAAGGTTCCCGGAAGGCCGATTGTTGTGTTGCAATTGGCGGTTACACGAATCTTTTTAGCCGCGTAAATTAGGTCAAGATTGCTCATTAGCTTTGCCACCGCCGCTATCATCTCACTTGTAAGGCCGCGGGAGGCCCTGCTTATCATACTCTCAGTGGTGGTTTCTCGAAGAAGCCACTCTCTAAGCTCTCCCACCGACCAGTCTTTCATCTCACCGAAAATCGTCCCGTTGAGGGAATCCTGGATTATTCTGGTGACCTCGTCGGACTCATATGGCACGGCAGGTGAGTTTCTAATGTCGTTTAAGCTTACTTCAGATAGTACGACCTTCGCCGCAACTCGCTCCTCGTCATTTTCCGCCGCAATTCCCGCCAGTTTATCGCCGGATTTTTCTTCATTAGCCTTGGCCATGACCTCACGGAGGGATTTAAATTCGTATGTATGCCCAAAAAGTTTCGTTCTCAGCAGCAAGGGTTGTCACCTGCCTTCAAGTGTTAAATATAAGTGTTTTAACCACCACCGGGAGAACCGCCCCGCCGGCAAGAGGCTCGCCTATGTCAACATAGTCTCCGCTATGGGCTGAAATGCCGTCAATGCAGATAAGCCCCTGCTTCTTTGGAAGCCTAAGGCGGAGGGCCTGCCCCAGCGCCTTTGCGATGTCCCGTTCCAGCACTATAATAAGCGGAAGTCCACCGGATAGAATGGATTGTGCCCCTTCTATTACAGCCTCCGCCAGCTCCTGAATTTGCCTAAATCCAGTAAAATCTTTGCCGGATAAGGAGATGGCCGCAAGGGCGGCTCCTCCCTCATAGCTGTGCAAGGAAAGGCCTTCCTTGATAGATCCTGCAAGGCCATTGACGGAGCCGTCAATAACACCCTGCGCCCGAACAACGGGAAGGTTTTTTATGGGAAGCAGCCCTCTGTCAAAGCAAATAGTGCTTCCGCTTATCTCTGTTGTATGCTCGCCGGCGCCAACTACTGTAGCCCGAATGGTCTCTGCCGGATAAAGCAGTGTAAGCTCCGATAAAAAACCGTTATTTCGTATTTCCTCACCCAGCAGCGGCCCCACGTCCCCAAAACGGAACCAATCTCCCCCGGCCCGGCCGTAAATAAAATCTGCCACGCCGCCGGAAAAGGTAACCGCCCGGACATCGGGGAATATGGAAAGGGGAGCGCCGCCGTTAGTGTGATACTCCTCATGGCCCGGGGCCCGGGGCTTGCGGCCAAGGGCCTGAGAAAGCTGGTCTGCCATAAGGACACAAATAGGCCTAAGGGACTGTTCCTCCGCCTTGTCTCCCACTTTTAATGAAAGCCCCTGACGTTCGGCAAGCTCCGCAATTTTGGGAAAGACATAGCTAATGCTTCCCTGCTCAACTTTTATTAGACGTCCGCCGATGTCAAGGCAGCACACGCCCTGCAGTTGGCCGTTTTTGTATAGGCCGATGTTGGTGGTTCCACCGCCCACATCAAGGTTTGCAACGCATTCCCTGCGCTCCTTGGAAAGAACATCCGCCCCTGCACCCTTGGCGGCAAGAATGCATTCCAGCTCCGGCCCCGCCGTTGCCACAACGAAGTCCCCCGCCATAGAGCACAGTGCATCAAGCACTGCTCCCGCGTTCTCTTTTCTTGCGGCTTCGCCAGTTATTATCGCCGCGCCTGTTTTTATATCCCGGGGTCTTTTTCCAGCTCTCTCATATTCGCGGGCAACTATTTTCCCGAGGCCCTCCGTGTCAATTTTCGTGTTTGAGAGCAAGGGAGTATCATAAATATCACTTTTGTATTCAATGGTTTTAGAGCTGATGCTAATCCTCGGTATCGTATAGGCCGAGGCCCGATTTTCTATTACAAGGCGGCTGAAAACAAGCTGAGTGGTGGAGGTTCCGATGTCGATTCCCACGCTCGTAATTTCCTCTCTCACGCTCTCGCCTCCCGCCCATGTTTCAGTCGTAATTTAAATACCGCAAAAAGTCACCAAAGCCGGTGCCCGCAAAACTGCTGGTTAAGAATACCTCTTCGGCTCCCGCAAGCTTTAAGTACTTTTGCGCCCTCTCAAGCTGTTTTTCGGTGGCCAAATCGCTTTTGGTCACCACACCGATAACCGGCTTTGAAAATGAACTGGCATAAGCAGGAGGAAACATACTCCCGTCCTCCATTGCGTCCTGCACGAACACAATAACCTCCGCGTCCGAAGATGAAACCTGCAATGCCCCCCGCATACTGCGGCGCTCCAAATACTCCCCCGGTGTGTCTATCATTGTTTCATTTTTTACCTGTACCGTCTGGGTTTTGTGGTATTTTAGGGCTTCATTGGATATGTACTGGCAAAGGGTGGTTTTCCCCGCCGCCGAGCGTCCGATAAGTATAATGGTTTTCTTCTCGTTGTTCATGCTCAAGACCTTGTTATCTCCGTACCGGCAAAGCCCATTTGCTTGCAGAGCACTTCCATAACGCCCTTGAGCGCCTCCTCAACCCCTGCAACCTCACCGGTGATTAGCAGTGAACCGTTAAATCTGTCCACAAAGCCCAGTTCTACCTCTGCGGCTTTTGTGGCAACATCCGCAGCGATCATGGCGGCCTCGCCGGGGGTGATGGTAAAAATACCAATGGCTCCCCGCGCGTCAATAAGTCCCAGCTTTGCGTAAAGGCTTTCCACAGGGTTTGCTATTACGTGGGCAAGAGTGACCTGCTTGCCGGGAACAAATTCCTGTATTATTCTCTTTTTATCACCGTATACGTCCAAAGTTCTTCCCTCCGTATGGAATGTATTAATAAAAGTGACGCAAAAAAATAAAAAGCAGCTTTCAACAACAAAATCCCGGAAGCTTCCCATTCCTTCATCCACCGTGAGCATCCCTTGAGCATCCTGTAAATAAACGTGAGCACCGTACTGTTCCGGGCGGCCGCAATTTCAATCAAAGGTTTGAGCCGCAATACAAATGCAATTCACCCAATCCTACTAACTTATGTTAGCACACAGCCCCAGCTCAGTCAAGATAATCATACTAGTACTGTTGTAAAATATCTTTGAGAATTTTTGTGTAATTAACACTCAGAAAGCATATTTTAACTTGCAAATTTTACACTAAAGTATACTCCACACAACATATGTATAAATTAAACAGCCGGTTTTTGCATGCTCACCCCCCTGCAACACGAATTTTTTTCACATTTAAATCATTTATTTTACTATTCAAATATGTTGAACCGGCAATCTTTCTCTGTTATTATAAATAAAAACTGTAAAATTTGCCGAGCCTGCTGATAATCATGGAGGAATATGCATATGTTGTCATTTTCGCTTATTTCCTTTTCTGCGCAAGGTTTCAGTCTGACAACCAAAACTCTATGGGAAGGTATATGTGCGCTACACCATAAGCGATTTCGGCTGCGGCATGTCGGACGGCTTTATCCCCAAGGCCAGCTCGCCGTTTAGCAAAGAAAACGAGGAAACCGAAGGCCCCGGACTGGGGCTTTACATAGCCCAGCACCTTGCCCAAGCACTTAACGGTTCTCTGGACATAATCTCCGCCCAAGGCTCCGGCACCACCGTTACCTTTACAATTTCTGCAAGCCCCCTATAAGCGTTTAAATAGAATAAGCATAAAAAAGAGCCCCCATCGAGGGCTCTTTTTTATGCTTAATAGTTTTCCTTACGAATTTCAAAGAAGCTTCTGGCGTTATTGCACACGGGACATACAGCGGGAACCTTTTTGCCCACGGCTAAGTGTCCGCAGACCCGGCATTCCCAAACGCTTATTTCGCTGCGCTCGAAAACCGCTTTCATTTCAACGTTCTTTAGCAGTGCGCGATAGCGTCCCTCGTGAGCCTTTTCGATTTCACCCACTGCCCGGAACTTTGCCGCCAGCTCCGTAAAGCCCTCTTCCTCGGCATCCTTTGCAAAGCGCTCGTACATATCCGTCCACTCAAAGTTTTCGCCTTCGGCAGCTTGCTTTAGGTTTTCCGTGGTGGTGCTTACAAAGCCCAGCTCCTCAGCCCAAAGGCGGGCGTGCTCCTGCTCGTTGCGGGCGGTGTTAAGGAAGATCGCCGCGATTTGCTCAAAGCCCTCCTTAGAGGCAACATCGGCAAAGTATGTGTATTTATTTCTGGCCTGACTTTCCCCGGCAAATGCCTCCTGAAGGTTTTGCTCTGTCTTGGTGCCCTCATAGGGATTCTGACTCATTTCTTCCATGGAAATCTTAACAAAATTCTCCCCGGGTTCTTTACAACGAGGGCATTTGTAGCCTTCCGGCAGGGGGCCTTCCTCAATATAACCGCAAACAGGGCAACGGTAAAACTCCATAACTTATCCTCCTTACAATTCGTTTATATTTAGGGGAATACTTAACTGCTTATTAGAACTTATGCGCCGTACCACAGGCCATGAAGATTGCAGTACTCATAAACGCCAATGGGAACATCGTCACCAAGCTCAAAGATGGCCTTTGGCTCGCTGTCGGGGGTCAGGTACTTGAACTGTCCGCCATTTTCCGTGTCCAGATAGATCCACTGGATATAGTGTTCAGGGGTCATGGGGTGAATAACGGAGCCCACAACAACACTGACCTTGCCCCCCTCAACCGTAACAACCGGCACGTGCTTTTCGCCCGCAGCGTCAGTTGAGCCGGCAATAAGCTCCTGCATAGGTTCACCGCAGCACACTACGGGAACCCCGGAGTCGTTGAGCTTGGTAATGATGTTTCCGCAATGGCGGCAAATGAAAAATTTTCTTTCGTGCATTTAAGTAGCTCCTTTCAAATTTTCTTGTTACAGTCGGCACAGAGACCGACTAAAATCAGCCTGTGCCATTCGGTTTTGAAGCCCGGAAGTCCTACCTCGACCCCACTAAACTTCTCGTCATAGGGAATTTTTGCGTCTACGACCTTGTTACAGGAGCGGCAAATGAAGTGGTAATGGCTGTCCAGATTAAAGTCGTAATGGTCTGGTCCAAGGGGCATCATGAGCTTGCGTATTTCGCCAAGCTCTGTGAGAAGGTTAAGGTTTCTGTATACCGTTCCCTTACTGATTGAGGCATCCCTCTCCCGCGCCCGCTCATATATCACATCGGCAATGGGATGGTCCGTGCTTTGCTGCACCACCTCATAAACCAGCTGCCGCTTATGGGAATGACGAAGCGGCCTTTGCGTGTTATTCATGGGCGTTCACTCCTGTCCTTTGGCTTAGTTTAGTATATCCTGCATTTTTTATTTTGTCAATAATAATAGTAATCATTACTGATAATATTTCTTAGTCTCATAAGGTGCCCAGTCCCGCAATAAAGGGTAAGGGAAAATGGCAAATTCCAAGTAAAATCCGGGCAGATACAGCAGCCCCAGCCTTTTTCAGGGCATGCCAAAGCCTGCACTAAATAACCTTGTTCTCCAAGAATCTTAAATATCTATAAAAGGGCATCAGCAGTTTATAGCCGTTTATAAGCCGCTCCGCCAGCTTGGGCGAAAAAATCTCCTCCCCGTTGGGCTGCTCGTGTATAAGGGAAAATTTTCGCTTGTTGTACCAGTCGAATAAGAGCTTGCCCGGGTCACCCTTGGGCCTTACGTAGTTTTCGCCCTCAAGCATAAATTCTGACTGGCTGTTAAAGTCCCGCACAAGTTTTTCAAGCTTCTTTGGATCACTGTCAATTTCCTTTCTGAACACTTCCATGGAGGAGGCCTTGGCGCAGTAATAGCCCAAACCGTAGCTCCAGCTTTCCGGCATAAGTTCAAACCAGAAAACGGCCTTGTCCATCCATTCCTGGGCAGGCTCACGAATGCAAAACCATAAATGGTCCTTATATGGGCCCAAGCCGTGGGCGCGCCTCATGTCCCTGTATATTCGGGATACCTTTAGCTTCAGGTCAAGGTCCTTGGCCCCCTCACTAAGGGCTTCCAGCACCTGTTCGCCCAAGTCCTTCATGGGCCTTTCAAGACAGGATTTGTATTCCTCCTTGTGCTCCTCAAACCAAGCCCTTTCATTGTTGAAACGCACGCCCCACATAAAATCTATTGTTTTATCAGAAAACCCGTTAAACATTATTTTTCCCCCTTATTTGATGCGTTAAGCCATTGCCTATAATTATATCATTGCCTTCTTTCCTTAACAAGTTGCCGCCGATAAAAGCTTTTATTTTCCATTTATGTCTCTCTGTTGTTTTAATCGAGGCGTCACTGTCAATACTATTTTTAAAGACATTTTTTGGAGGTTATTCTATGGATAATACAGCTAATGTACAAAAGCGCATTGTTGATGGCCGAGAGCTTTGCTTCATCCGTTGCGACAAAAACGGAAACGTCCTTACCCCCCAGCAGCTTCTCGCACTGTCCGTTACCAATCCCACCATAGAAGCTCTTGTCACAGAGGTTTCCGCAAGAATAGTGCCTGAGGACGGTGCGTTTTCTTTTACTACCGTTTGGGAATAAACGAATTTAAAGGTAATACCAAAGCAAAGCTAAGACCTGCAAGGCGGCACAAACGGCTGTAGTATCTATACCGCCGAATATACGCAGACCGCGCCCAAGGAGCCCGTTTATGGCAAGACCGAAAATGAGAAATATCCCCACATCGGAAGTATTAAAAATAGCCTTATACATCCGTGTATCCACTGATCGTCAGGCCGAGGAAGGATACTCCATTGATATCCAGACCGAACGTCTGGTGGCCTTCACAAAAACCTTTGATGGACAGGTAAGCTATGAGACCTACATTGACGATGGCTATTCCGGTGCCTCCCTTATACGCCCAGCTATGGAGCGGCTTATCTCCGATGCCCGGGCCCACAAAATTACCCATGTCTGCGTTTACAAGCTTGACCGTCTCAGCCGCTCCCAAAAGGATACTCTGCACCTTATTGAGGATGTATTCCTTCCCAATAATGTTGCTTTTATCTCCGTTCAGGAAAGCTTCAATACCGCCACCGCCTTCGGCAGAGCCGTTGTTGGAATACTTTCAGTTTTCGCGCAGCTTGAAAGGGAGAACATCTACGAGCGAACCCGCAGCGGTATGCAAAAGCGCGTGGAGGCGGGATACTGGCCAGGAGGAGGCGGAACCCCCTTTGGCTATGACTACGACCCCGGTCAAGGCATCCTTGTCCCCAACTCCGATGCGGAAACCGTCCGCCGTCTATATGACCTTTACCTACAGGGATACTCCCTGCAAAGCATTGCCAACCGCCTTGGCTTAAAATACGAAAAGTTGGCATCCCAAATCCTTCTGCGCAAAACAAACATAGGCATTATCGAATATAACGGCGTGGAGTACAAGGGACTTCACGCCCCAATTGTGTCCGAGGATGTTTTCTACCGTGCAAAGGCTCTCCATGCCCAGCGCAGGGAAAAACGCCTTTCCCCCACCACCGATCACCTGCTAACCGGGCTTGTATACTGCGGGGTATGCCGGGCCAAAATGCGGTACCAAAAATGGGGCAAGGCGGGCTATAAGCTGGTCTGCTACTCCCAGCAAAGCAGCAAGCCCTATCTGGTAAAAGACCCAAACTGTAAAAACGAAACCGTTTGGTCTGAGGACATAGAGCAGGCAGTAATAAGCGACCTTTTTGCTATGACTGCCGAAAAAATCACTCCCGGCAAGGCCTCCCCAACCGTGGAGGAAACCCTTGCCCGCCGCAAGCAGGCATTGGAAACAAAGCTCCGCCGCCTTTACGACCTTTACGCCGAATCCGGAAACCGCGTGCTCCTTGACTCTATAAACTCTCTCCTATCCGAAATTGAACAACTGGACAAAAACATAGCCCAGGAGGCTGCCCATGGCGCCGTTACAAAGTCTGCCCAAGCAGCCCGAGCACAGCTTCATAGCGTAAAGGGGGTATGGGACTATCTAAAGGTCCCCGAAAAGCGAACAATAATCTGCTCTCTTGTAGAGAAGATAACAGTTACCCACAACGAGGTGGTCATTGAATACCGTCTATAGCGTAACCACGCTCCGCCGCCTTAAATAGCTCCGCCATGCAAAAAGGTGTTGACACCTGAATAATGCCAATATATAATTGTTTTGTGCCAAGAGCACAAGGGGGGCTGACCTTTAGTCGGCTGAGATTGAACGTGTTGCGTTCTGACCCTAAGAACCTGATCCGGGTAATGCCGGCGTAGGAATCTATGTAAAAACAGCCCTTTAGATTTCCGCGTTGCCATACCCGCAACAGCGGGAATTTTTTTATTAAAAGGGGAAATTATGAAAACATCTGTTAAGCGCGTATCCGAAAGCGCCATGCTTATCGCCATCGGGACAGTATTGTCCATCATCACCTTTCAGGGCCCATGGGCCCTTGGAGGGGGAATAACCTTCTGCTCCATGCTTCCACTGGTGCTTATTGCCAACCGATACGGGACCCCTTGGGGTATTTTTTCGGCACTGGTATTTAGTATTTTGCAGCTTGTGCTGGGCATTAACAACATCCAGTATGCCCCCACAGCTCTCAGTGCCGCGGGGATTATCGTTTTTGACTACATTCTAGCATATACCGTAATGGGCTTCTCCTCCATCTTTAACAAGTTCATCAAAAACCGAAGAAACTCAATAGTTCTTGGCATCTGCGTTTGCTCCATGGTGCGCTATCTGTGCCATTACACCAGTGGTGTGCTTATTTGGGAGGCTCTATTACCCAATGCCCTCGGCTGGGCCCCGCCTATCTGGTCACTGGCATATAACGGCTCCTTTATTATTCCAGAAACGCTCATTACCGCCCTTGTTGCGGCGCTGTCATATAAGCCCATGAAGAAGTATTGGCTGGGTGAGGATATACAAACACATAAAGAAGGTTAAATTTAACTGTTCTTAATCCTTTTTTAATGGACTTATGACTCCTTAGCTGGTATCATCCTCACTGTAATTATGAAAAGAGGTAAGATAGATGGGATGTCTTGGTAATCTGCTGTGGTTTGTTTTCTGCGGTTTTTGGCTGATGCTAGGCTGGGGCGTGGCAGGGCTTTTATGGTGCCTTACCATTGTGGGAATCCCCGTTGGTGCCCAGTGCTTTAAGATAGCTAGCTTCGCCGCCCTGCCCTTTGGACGTCAGGCGGATTTAAGTGGTCGTCCCTTTAGCCTGTTGCTTAACATTCTATGGATCATTTTCGGCGGTGTAGAGCTTAGCATAACCAGCGCCGTGATCGGCTGTGTGCTTTATATTACAATTATCGGCATTCCCTTCGGGATTCAGTGCTTTAAGCTTGCGGCCCTTGCTCTGATGCCCTTCGGCGCCAGAGTGATATAAATAATAAAAAACCCTCCTGTCTTGCAACCATTTTCGGTTATGCGGCAGGGGGTTTTTTTAATATAAATCTCATATGTCATACATATATATTAAGAAGGAGCTCTGCAACTAGTCTTCGCTAAGCCTTCCCTCATAAGATATTGCACTTTCTCGTTCAATAAGCCGGGTAGAGATTGTTGTGCGCAACACGCCGGCCATTTTGCTGCCCTCACCGCTTTCCCTGTCCTCTATGCGATGGTAAAGTATTTCCATGGCCGTCATGCCCATCTGCTCCTTCATGGCCCGTATGGTGGTAAGTGTCGGGTCAATCATGGTGCATACCGGCATGTCGTCAAAGCCCACTACAGAAACATCCTGAGGTACGCGGTAACCCTTGGCCTTTAGCGCACGTATACATGCAGCGGCAATAATGTCGTTATCGGCAAAAAATGCGGAAAGGGGCTTTCCCCCGGCTTCCAGCCATGCGCACATGTCGTAATAGGCCTGCTCTGAGGCAATGCCCACGTCAATCTGTTGCAGGGGCAAGGCCGGGTCAATACCACGCTCCCGACGAGCCTTCAAAACCCCCAGATAGCGCTCTTCAAAGCTGTCAATGCGAGTTTTGGAGCATAGGTAACCCACATCGGGGTGACCCTTTTTAAGCAGATATGTTACTGCCCTATAAGCGCCCCTAAGGTTATCTGACACAACACAGTCCACGTCCACAAGGCTTGTTGCGTTATCGGCAAGCACAACAGGCACAGCCAGTTGCTGGCGGCAATAGGGCAGAGCCTGACTAATGTGTCTATTCTCCACCTCAGTGGCAAGGATTATTAAGCCTGTAACGTTCTTGCAGATGGCGGAGATTTGCTCGTCCCAATCCCCGCTGGCGTAAAAGTAGCTTATAAGCACGTTGTAGCCGAGCTCCTTGGCTCTGGCCTCAATGCCCTGAAGCACTATTGAATAGAAGGAAGTTTCCTTGACCGCGTCCCCCCGCTCAAGAAAAATGACATAGCGAATATTTTTCGTCGCCTTTGTTATTTCCCGTTTGCTCACCGAGTAGCCGAGACGCACGGCCTCCGCCAATATCTTTTCTCTTGTGGCCTCGCTAACGCCGGGCTTCCCGTTCATAGCTAGGGAAACCGCCGTAGGCGATACCTTTAAGCGCGCTGCAATGTCCTTGGCCGTAACTGTCATTTCGTCCTCTTTCTTCGCGGTAAAAATTCCGCGCTTAATTATAATGTCACCATTATATTTTATTCTTTTTATAAAATCAATATTTTTATAAATTTTTTAATAATTTAGAAAATAATTTATTAGTAACTTAGGTCACGCTTTAGCTGCAACGCATAAAAACTTATAGCTCTCTTGGTACAAACACACAAAACGAAAAGTTTTCTTAATAATTAATTGACATATAGGTAAAAGATTGTTAATATTCAACTTAAAGGGGCGTCGGAAGCCTCAGAGATGATTTAGTTGGTATTTAGTAGATGATTTAGCTCTTTAATTGGTTTCTGCGCACCTCGGTGCGTAAAAATAAAAAGGTCAACCAAATTAAAAAAGGAGAGTAACACTATGAAAAAGTATCTTGCACTTGCACTTGCTCTGATTATGCTCCTTGCGATGGCAGCTTGCGGCCCCAAAGCCCAAGATCCCGTTGACGAGGACCCCACAGCCCCCGTAGCCCCCGCTGATGAGCTCATCACCGTTGGCTTTGCACAGGTTGGACATGAGTCTGACTGGCGTACTGCTTCCACCAACTCCGTTCAGGCCGCTTTCTCTGCTGAAAACGGCTTCGATCTTCAGTTTGTGGATTGCGACAACGATTCCGCAGCTCAGCTTGAAGCTGTTCGTAACTTCATCGAGCAGGACGTTGACTACATAGTAATTGACCCCATCGTTTCCACCGGTTGGGACACCGTTCTTATTGAAGCTGAAGAAGCGGGCATTCCCGTTATCGTCATTGACCGCACCATCGACGACTCCGACAAGTATGTATCCTGGGTTGGATCTGAAATGACCAACGAAGGTCTTGCCGCCGGCGCCTGGCTGAAGGCTTATGCCGAAATTAAGGGCATAGACGATCTGAACATCCTTGTTATCGAAGGCACCACCGGCTCATCCGCGCAGATTGGCCGCACCAACGGCTTTAAGAAGTACGCTGACGAATACGGCTGGAACATCATTGATTCCCAGAGTGGCGACTTCACTCAGGACGGCGGCCAGAAGGTCATGGAGTCCTACTGCAAGTCTTATGAAGGCATGTTCAACGTAGTTGTCTGCCAGAACGACAACGAAGCCTTCGGCGCTATGGATGCTATGGACGCAGCCGGCGTTACCTATGGTGTTGACCTGGCTACCGGCGAAGTTAAGGACGTTATCCTTATTTCCTTTGACGCCTGCAAAGCAGCTCTTCAGATGGTCAACGAAGGCAAGATCAACGCTGACTTCATGTGCTATCCTCTCCAGGGACCCTACTGCGCAGACATCATTGCAAAGCTTGCTGCTGGCGAAGAAGTTCCTAAGGAAACCTTTATGGTAGAGCCTTGGTATGTTGCCGAGGACATTCTGGATACCATAACCTATGTAAACAACAGCGGTGCGGAAGTCACCGAAAACCTCATCTACTGCAACGAAGAGGAGCTTGCCAACGCTCCCTATTAATCAGCACTGACTTTAGGGGGAGGCTTCAAAGAAGCCTCCCCCTCTGTGTAAAAATGACAGGGCCCTCTGCGCCGGAGCCATTGCCCACGGCGCAGAAAAACTTTAGCTGCCTGCAAAGGAGAGAAAAATGGACGATTCAGTAATCCTGACCATGAAGGGCATAAGCAAAACATTTCCCGGCGTCAAGGCGCTGGATCGCGCCCAACTCACGCTGCGCAAGGGCGAAATACACGCGCTGATGGGCGAAAACGGCGCAGGGAAATCAACTATTATTAAATGCCTCACCGGCGTATATGAGCGGGACACGGGCGAGGTTCATATGCAGGGCTTTGAGGGAGATATATGGAACCACTCCACCCAGGAGGCTCAGGAAAAGGGCATAGTTACCGTTTACCAAGAAATTAACCTCTGTCCCAACCTGTCAGTTGCAGAAAACCTGCTTATTGGCCGGGCTCCCCTTACAAAGCTCGGTTTCATCAATTGGAAGGAAACAAACCGCAGGGCGAAAAAAATCATGAATGACCTGCAGATTGAAATAGACGTTACAAAATCACTGGAAAACTACTCCATAGCCATTCAGCAGATGGTGGCAATAGCCAGAGTTGTTGATATGGATGCGAAAATTCTTATTCTTGACGAACCCACCTCCTCCCTGGATGACAAGGAAGTGGCAAAGCTCTTCACCCTTATGCGCAGTCTTAAAGAAAAAGGTGTGGCAATAGTGTTTGTAACCCATTACCTTGAGCAGGTATATGAGGTGTGTGATCGTATAACCGTCATGAGAAACGGCAAATTCGTGGGTGAATACCCCGTTTTTGAAATGCCGAGAGTAAAGCTTGTTGCCGCTATGCTCGGTAAGGACTTTGACGACCTTGCGGCTATTAAGCCCGAAGGCGCCACTACTTGCTGTGATCAGCTAGTTGTGAACGCGGAAAATTTGAGCCACCGGGGCACCATCAAGCCCTTCGACTTTAAAATACATAAGGGCGAGGTGGTTGGAATAACGGGTCTTTTGGGCAGCGGACGCAGCGAAATGGTTCGTTGTATCTATGGTGCCGATAAGGCACATACCGGAAAGCTCCGCATTCATGGCAAGCGCTTGAAGGCAAACGCACCTATTGACTCCATCAAATCCGGTATGGGCTTTTTGCCTGACGACCGCAAGGCCGACGGCTGCATCGGAGAGTTATCGGTTAGAGAGAACATCATTCTTGCTATTCAGGCCAGAGCGGGCCTATTTAAAACCCTGCCCAAGATAAAGCAGAACGAAATTGCTGACAAATTTATTGACCTTTTGAAAATTAAGACTGCCTCCAGAGAAACTCCTCTAAACCAGCTATCCGGCGGCAACCAGCAAAAGGTCATTCTTGCCCGATGGCTCTGTACTCATCCGGATTTTCTCATCCTAGATGAGCCCACCAGAGGCATTGACATCGGCACAAAAACTGAGTTTCAGAAGCTGGTGCTTCAATTCGCCGAGGAGGGAATGAGCGTTGTATTTATCTCCTCGGAAATAGAGGAAATGCTCCGCACCTGTTCGCGTATGTGCGTTATGCGCGATGGGGAAAAGGTTGGGGAGCTTGAGGGCGAAATGACTCAGGAAAGTGTCATGAATGCCATTGCGGGAGGTGCCGAAGAATGCACGCTGTAACGAAGCTTACAAAGAAGAAGCTGTTTTTGCCTATTTTCTGTATGATACTGGTGCTGCTGATTAACCTTATAAAAAGCCCGGCATTTTTTTCTATTGCGGTTAATAACGGCGTGCTTTACGGAAGACTAATAGATATTTTAAATCGCGGCAGTGAAATTGCCATCCTTGCCGTTGGTCAAACTCTGGTTGTGGCGGTTTCAGCAGGAACAGATATTTCCGTAGGCTCTGTTATGAGCCTTTCCGCCTGCTTCTGCTGCATGCTCCTAGCCGGCTTTGGTGTCAACTCCACAACAGAGCTTCAGGCCCCTATGATAGTCGGCATGCTGGGCGGCGTTTTGATGGGCGGCGTTTGCGGCGCATTTAACGGCACGCTGGTATCAAAGCTGAAAATTCAACCTATGGTGGCAACTCTCATTCTGTTTACGGCTGCCAGGGGTATCGGTCTTCTGCTGTGCAACAACCAGATAACCTACATCCGCTACGAGCCATACAAATACTTGGGCAACTTCATCCCCGGAGTTCCGCTCCCCACGGCAATTTTCGTGTCTATATTCGTAATTGTGGTTGTGTCGATAATCCTGCGAAAAACCTCGCTGGGACTATACATTCAGTCGGTGGGTATTAACGGCAGAGCGGCACGCATTGCCGGAATCAACTCCGAGCGCATGATTTTTATGTGCTACGCTATCTGCGGCATATGCGCGGGTATCGCGGGCATCGTTGCCTCCTCCCGTATATATTCGGCAGACTCCAACAACATAGGTCTCAACTACGAATTGGATGCCATTCTGGCCGTGGCCCTGGGCGGCAACAGCCTTGGCGGTGGCAAGTTTAATCTTGCCGGCTCGGTTATCGGCGCCTACACCATTCAGGCCATCACCACGACCTTGCTTGCCATGGGCGTTTCAACAGACCAGGCTCCGGTAATTAAGGCTATCATAGTTGTTGTTATTGTTGTGGTTCAGGCCCCTGTTTTTAAAACATGGCTTGAGACCAGGTCCGCCCGTAAATTGGCGCTGGCAGGCGCCGGGGCTGAGGACGACGGAAAGGAGCTGGAGCAGTAATGAACGAGAAAAACACTTTAAGACGCCAAAAGCGCATAAGCAGCAATAACCTTCTGCTTCTTATAACCATCGCCCTATTCGTTGTGATGTACGCCGCCGGCTGCATAGTATATGCCAATAAGGGCTTCCCCCATGTGCAGACTTTCCTAAACCTGCTTATTACCAACGCAGGACTTATCTGCGTTGCCTGCGGCATGACCTGCGTTATGCTAACCGGCGGCATAGATATTTCCGTCGGTTCCCTAATCGCCCTGGACTGCATGATACTGGCCTACGGCATGGGCGTTCTGGGTCTTCCCTGCATCCCCATGCTCATCTTAGTGCTGGTGGTGGGTCTTGTTTTCGGTCTGGTTCAGGGAATTTTGGTAGGTTACATGAAAATTCAGCCCTTCATCGTTACCATGGCGGGTATGTTCTTTGCCCGGGGCATGACGGCTGTTATCTGCACCGACCAGATCTCCATTACCCAACAGGCCAATGCAACCTTCTATTCCTTGGCCAACATAAAGATATATCTCCCCGCCTTTCTGGGCTATGTAAACAGCAAGGGAAAACTGCAAATTCCCTTTATCCGCCCCACGGTACTTATAGCTCTTGCTGTGGTTGCCATCATCTTTTTAGTTCTTAAATACACCAAATTTGGCCGCAGTCTTTACGCCGTTGGCGGCAGCGAGGACTCAGCCGTTATGATGGGCCTGGACGTTCGGCGCACAAAGCTCAAAGCCTATGTGCTATCTTCCTTCCTTTGTTCCATCGGCGGCATATGCTATTGTCTTAACACCATGTCCGGCTCCGTGCAGCAGGCAAGGGGCTTTGAAATGGACGCAATCGCCTCCTCTGTAATCGGCGGAACGCTGCTTACGGGCGGTGTTGGTAACGTCATCGGCTCCCTTTTCGGCGTGCTTACAACAGGTACAATTAACACCCTTGTCACAACCAACGGCAAGCTGCTTTCCAGCTGGGCAAACATTGCAACGGCAGCTCTATTGTGTTTCTTTATTATCCTGCAAAGCGTGTTTGCCTATATCAAAAACCGTAACAAATAGGAGGCCCTTTTATGGAAAAGGAACAAATAAAAAGAGCATTTGCCCACGGCAAAACCGCCCTCGGCATCGAGCTTGGCTCTACAAAAATCAAAGCCGTGCTCCTTGGTGAGGATTTTTCCCTTATAGCCTCCGGAGCTTACGACTGGAAAAGTACCTTTGAAAACGGTGTTTGGACCTATTCCATAGACGAGGTTTGGACAGGGCTTCAAGCTGCCTACAAAGCCATGGCCGATGAGGTTTTCTCCCTATACGGCGAGGAAGTGCAGCGTGTGGGCTGCATAGGATTTTCTGCCATGATGCACGGCTACCTTCCTTTTGACGGCGGGGGCAAGATCTTGTCCCCCTTCCGCACTTGGCAAAACACCATAACAGCCCCAGCCTCGGCGGAGCTGTCGGAGCTTTTCTCCTTTAATATTCCTCAAAGGTGGAGTATTGCCCACCTCTATCAGTCTATTTTAAACGGTGAAGAGCACGTTAAAGATATCCGCTTTATGACCACCCTGGCCGGATATGTCCATTGGAGGCTTACCGGCGAGAGGCTCTTGGGCGTGGGCGACGCCTCCGGTATGTTCCCCATCACCGCAGGTAGCTGTGAATACGATAAGGGAATGCTCTTGTCCTTTAATAAGCTCATTTCAGATAGGAATTATCCGTGGACGCTTGAAGCGATTCTTCCGAAACCCCTGTCAGCCGGTGAGGGTGCCGGTGTGCTTACAGACGAGGGCGCTAGGCTGCTAGACCCCAGCGGCAGGCTGTGCCCGGGGATTCCTCTCTGCCCTCCCGAGGGGGATGCGGGAACAGGTATGGCCGCAACTAATTCCGTTGCCATAAGAACCGGCAATGTCTCCGCCGGAACCTCCATTTTTTCCATGGTGGTTCTGGAGCGTGCACTTAAAAACCACTGCCCGGAAATAGACGTTGTTGCCACCCCCGATGGTATGCCCGTTGCCATGGTTCACTGTAACAACTGCACCAACGACATGAACGCTTGGGTTTCCGTTCTGGGTGAGTTTTCAGACCTTATGGGCGCTCCCTCAGACTTTGATGAAATCTACCCCCGATTCTACAAAAAAGCACTTGAAGGCGAACCGGATTGCGGCGGAATAATAATATATAACTATATGGCAGGAGAGCCGGTCTCCGGAGTTAAAGAAGGCAGGCCCATGGTTCTGCGCAGGCCCGACAGCCACTTCACCCTGGGAAATTTTTGCCGGGCAAGCCTATATGGAGCCCTTGCAACCCTTAAGATAGGCATGGACATTCTTGCAAAGGAAGATGTCACCTGCGACAGACTAACAGGTCATGGCGGGCTTTTCCGTCATGGGGGCGTGGGAGCAAGATTTCTGGCTGCTGCAACCGGCTTTCCCGTTTGTACTATGGAAACTGCCGCAGTTGGCGGGCCTTACGGCATGGCCTTACTTGCGCTGTACTATATGAGCAAGGACAAAGTGGGAAGCCTAGAGGAATTTTTAGAAAAGCGTGTCTTTGCCGATGCGCGGCAAATAATCACTCAGCCGGATAAAACCGATGCGGCAGGCTTTGCCGCATATATGGATAGCTTTAAGGCAGCACTGCCGGCGGAAGCCGCAGCAGGGGCCTGTCTGCAATAGGAGAGGGGTACAATTATGCTAAAAGATTATGAATTCTGGTTTGTGGTAGGCTCCCAGTCCCTTTATGGTGACGAAGTTTTGGCCACCGTTGACGCTCGAGCCAAAGAAATGGCAGAAAAGTTTAGCAAAGCTGCCGAAATCCCTTGCAAGGTTGTTTATAAAATAACCGTAAAATCTGAGGCGGAATGTACACGTGTTATGAAGGAGGCAAATTTAAGCGAAAACTGCGCAGGCGTTATCACCTGGTGCCATACCTTCTCCCCCTCCAAAATGTGGATCCACGGTCTCGGCCTGCTGCAAAAGCCTTGGTGCCATTTTGCCACCCAGTATAACCGCCACATTCCCGATAATGAAATCGACATGGACTTTATGAACCTCAATCAGGCGGCTCACGGTGACCGGGAGCACGGCTTCATCGGTGCCCGTATGCGCCTGCCGAGAAAAATAGTCGCCGGTTTTTGGGAGGACGCACCCGTTCGTGCGGAACTTGGCGACTGGATGCGCTCTGCCGTTGGAGCGGCCTTTTCAAAGGAACTTCGCCTTATCCGCTTTGGGGACAATATGCGCGACGTAGCTGTTACTGAGGGCGACAAGGTCGAGGCCGAGATGAGGCTTGGCTGGCAGGTGGACTACTGGCCTGTGGGTCATCTGGTAGAAACTATGGAGGCCGTTACTAAGGCGGAAATCGACGGTAAAATGGCTGAATACGAAGAACGCTACACCATGGCTACCGACGATATTCAAACTGTTCGCTATCAGGCCCGCGAGGATATAGCCATTCGTAAAATATTAGAGCGCGAGGGCGCAAAGGGCTTTATTAACAGCTTCCAGGATCTTTATGGCATGAAACAGCTTCCCGGTCTTGCCAGTCAGAACATCATGGCAGACGGCATGGGCTACGGTGCCGAGGGAGACTGGAAGGTTTCCGGAATGACTGCCATAGTTAAAGCCATGGGTGAAGGACTTAAGGGCGGCAGCGCCTTTATGGAGGACTATACCTACGATCTAGACCCGGGCAATGAATTGTCTTTGGGCGCCCATATGCTTGAGGTCTGCCCCTCCCTAGCCGCGCGAAAGCCCCGCATAGAAGTTCATCCTTTAGGCATCGGCGACCGCGAGCCGCCCGCACGCCTTGTTTTTGAGGGCGCGGCAGGTAAGGGCGTTGTGGCTTCGCTTGTAGACATGGGCGGGCGTATGCGCCTTATAGTGCAGGATATCGAGTGTGTTAAGCCAAAGATGAAGATGCCAAATTTGCCTGTAGCCCGGGTAATGTGGAAGGCAGCCCCCGACCTTTTAACCGGCCTTAAATGTTGGATAGCGGCAGGCGGCGCCCATCACAGTGTGCTTACAACGCAGGTTACCGCTCAAATGCTTGAGGACTGGGCTGAGATAATGGGCATAGAGTTTGTTCACATCTCCCAGGATACCACCCTTTCCACCTTTAAGGAAAAACTGCAGATCAACGACCTTATCTGGAAGTTAAAGTGAGGGCATACCATGCTTGAGGAACTTAAAAAACAGGTTTGTGAAGCAAACCTTCTGCTACCAAAACACAATATGGTCACATTTACATGGGGGAACGTTTCCGGCATAGATAGAGAAAAGGGGCTAATCGTCATTAAGCCCTCGGGTGTTGAGTATGAACAAATGCAGCCTGAGGACATGGTGGTTCTTAATATGGAAGGCAAGGTAGTTGAAGGAAAATACAAACCCTCCAGCGACACCGACACCCACCTTGTGTTATATAAGGCTTGGCCCAATATCGGCGGCATTGTCCACACCCACTCAAATTGGGCTACAAGCTTTGCCCAAGCCGGACGGGACATCCCCAACCTGGGAACAACCCACTCGGATTACTTTTACGGGGACATTCCCTGCACCCGTAAAATGACCCCCGAGGAAATTGGCAGCCCCTTTGACGGTGCGGGAAAAAGCCGTTATGAGCTTGAAACCGGGAACGTTATTGTGGAAACCTTCAAGGGCCGCAAGCTCGACCCGGAAAAAATCCCGGGAATTCTAGTTTGCAGTCATGGCCCCTTTGCCTGGGGAGCCAATCCCAAGGACGCCGTTGATAATGCTGTTGTAATGGAGCAGCTTGCATTTATGGACTTTCATGCCTTAATGCTTGATAGTGGGCTTCCCCAAATACAAAGAGAGCTTATGGATAAGCACTATCTGCGAAAGCATGGCAATAGCGCCTATTACGGTCAAAAATAGCTCTGCAGAAGGGGCGCTAATTAAGTCTACAGAAAAATCCCCCTAGGCAAGGGGGATTTTTCATATTTAAATGATCGCAGATTTTAGCTTTTTGCGTCAGATAGTCTATTTTGCCGTTTTTTATATATATTTGAAACTTACCGGGAAATTTTGCGTCTAAAAAACAGTTTGAATATTTATGTGTTATGATTTATCATTGTGTAGGTGTAAGCCAATAAAAAGCAAAGGATATTAACCATGCAGCTTAAAAGGATTAACATGACAGAGCGTGCCAAGAACCGGATAATCATTATTCTTGCAACGCTCGTTTTGGCATCTGTTCTTATTAACATTATAATCTCCAATTCCGGAACGGAGGTGGAGGCTGAATACGTAGGTCCGGGAACTATATCCCAAACCCTTCGGGGCAGCGGCAGCGTTCTTTCCAACGCCAACATCGAAGTGCTTTCCGAAAGCTCCTGCGTTATCTACTCCGTCCCCGTTAACGAGGGCGACACTGTCAATGCCGGGGATGTGCTTTGTAAGTGCTCTCATGTTTCCGCCGAGGAGGCAGAAAACCTCAAAAATGAAATTGACGACCTGTTGGTTCAGTATAAGCAGAGTTTAATAGACAAAAGCGGGGGCCGTTATACAGAGGAGCTGGCAGCAATAGAACGGGCGCAAAACAAACTTGATGAGGCCAAAGCCCGATGCGCAGCCCTTGTGGTAAGCGATGAAGATCTCATTGCTGCAAAAAATAATGTCACTCGTCTTGAAAACGAGGTCATTGCCAAGGAGGACCAGATCGCCCAACTGGAGGCTTTAGGCGGGGGCTCCGCTATTCCCCTTGAGCAGGCTCAGGCAGAGCTTGATGCTATTATGATAGTTTACGGCGAAGGCTACGGCATCATTACTGCCAAGGCTGATGAGCTTATGGAAAAGGCGGGGTACGAAACCCCAGCCGAAAAGGACGAAAATCGCGAAAAATACTTGGTCTTGGCAGTTTATGAACAAAAAGAGTACATAAAAAAGCTTAGAGAAGACGCGGGAACAAATATACCTATGGATGTCCAAAAAAAGATAGACAAGGCCCAAGCCTCCATTGATTCCTTCAATAAGGTCAAGCCCGCTCAGGACAAGGTCAAGGCTGCCCAGCAGCAAACCGGCCTTTTGGCAGCCCGGCAGGAGCTTATAAACCTAAATAGAGAAAAAACCAACGCAGAAAACCACCTGGAAAAACTGAAGGCCAAGCGTCAGGACTGGGAAACGGCAAATTCGGGACTTGAATCCCTTCGCAAAACCGTGGACACAGCGACCGAGGCTTTGGCCACCACCCAAAAAGCCGGTCAGAAGGAGGACCTTCAGCTATCGGCAGATGAGCAAATAATCAACACAAAAAGGGCAGAGCTTGAGGAGCTTACTAATGGAGGGCAGCCCACTGAAATTTTAAGCAAGGTGCACGGCATCGTCACATCAATTTCCATAACCCCCGGCAACAGCGTTACAGCCGGAACAGTTATCATGACTCTTGAGGCTCCAGATATGGGCTATGCTCTTAGTATTCCCGTCAGCCTAGAGCAAAGCAAGCTTGTTTCTCCCGGCGAGAGCGGCAGTGTCACGCAGGGCTTTGAACCCACGGAGATATGTGCAATTCTCACGGAAATAAAAAACGATCCGGACACCCCGGGTTACGGCAAGCTCTTGGTTTTTGAGCTTTCCGGTGATGTTGATAGCGGCATGGAGCTGAACGTATCCGTCAGTAAGCCCGACGAGGACCATGCCCTCGTAGTACCGCTGAGTACCCTTCGTGAGGACAGTCAGGGCTGCTATGTTTTGCGCGTGTTGGAAAAGAGGGGCCTTTTCGGAACCCGCTATTTTATAGATCGCGTAAGCGTTAAGGTGCTATCCCGGGACGATGAAAATGCCGCAGTTTCCGGCGACATCTTTCCCGGAGACATGGTGGTAACCACATACCAGCTTAAGCTTAAAGCAGGCGACACGATCCGTCTTACCGATTAAAACGGCCTTTCATAGCAAAAACAGCGCCTTCCACATGTGGAAGGCGCTGTAATAGTTTCCCCTTTTATGCGTAATCGAACAATGAGCTCTGAACCCCGTAGACAGAAAAGCTGTTTTTACCGCTGTGCTTAACATCGTAAAGGGCCAAATCCGCCTGTCGGTATGCTGAGGAAAAGTCCGGCGTAAGCTTGCTGATAAGCGTAATGCCCAGACTGGCAGTGAAGTCGTAAGGAGGTCTGGCAGGGCAGGATATGTCCGCAAGGGTGCTTAGGATTCTGGCTGCCCGGGTGCTTACGTCGTCAACGCTTGTATCCTTGACGCAAAAGGCCATGAACTCATCCCCGCCAACCCGACCCACAATATCTGAGCAAGAAAAAGCGGCTTTAAGTGTGTTGGAAACATATTTTAGAATTTGGTCGCCTGCCTCATGGCCCATGGTATCGTTGGCCTGCTTAAGGTTATCTATATCTAATATGTACAAGGCGCCGACTCCGTGCCTGATCTGCTCGCGGATTAAGGACTGGGCCGTTGCCTTGTTCAGCAGGCCCGTAAATCCGTCTGTCTTGGATTTCTCCAAAAGCTCTTTTTCCCGGTTAATATCCGCATCAACATCGAAGGAGTATCCAAAGCCCAAAGTATCCCCGGTTTCTTCGCAGTGGAACAGCCGAATGTTCATTTTTATCCAGCGGTATTTGCCACTTTCACCCCTGCGGTAAATGAAGGGCGGCGGCTCAACGCCGGTCTCCGCCAACTCTAAAAGATTTTCACGGTTAACAAATTTTTTAAAGTATTCCCGATCATCTGGATGGATATGAGACTCAAGTCTTTGGAACCAGAGTGAGTATTCAAAGTTTGCGCTTTCAAAGCTCTTGTAGTGTATCTCCGAACCGGAAAGTACACGGTTTTTCGAAAGGTTTACCTGCATATAAAACACCGAGTCCTTCAAAAAAGCACTTTGCAACAGCTTGCGGTTATCTAATTCCCGCGAAAGCCGGTTATTCTGCTCTGCAATTTTGAGAGTCTGGTTCATTTTGAATGAATTAAACAGCATGAAATAGCAGCTCATAAGTAGCGCCAGGCAGAAAAGCAACTGGTTAATAACAATCTGATTTGATATTATGCCCATTGTATAAACGCCGGTGTTGCAGAACATAAAGGAAAGGCATATCCCCATCCAGATCAACATAAAAAGCCTCTGCTTTGGAAGCTTAATTGCCGCATTTACACTGTCTAGGGGGACAAGGTTTAAAATTAGCAGAACAATCATTAGTTCCAGCACAGAGGTAGCCATAGGAATAAGAACTAAATATTCCATATAATCGCTAAAAGCGCTAAAGGGCAAACCCGTTACAAAGGCGACCACAGCCGCTGTCATTCCGTGAAGACACATGCTGTTGATTAGCATAGCCATAGAGCCATACATAGCGCTGGCAGGGCTTGCATTAAAGAACAGGATAATCTCAACGATCATTATCAGCAGCGCAACAAAATACATGACAGCCACCGGCCAACTTGTCGTCAGTATCAAGCTGCAGGCACCGTTAATTGCTGACAAAAGTGCATATACCCAGCGCTTAGTTTTATTTCCATTTAAAAGGCGCTCAATTAAAACGAAGCCAAAAAAGTTGAATGCACCAAAAAACAGGAATAGTAAAATGCTAAATACTATTGTAATTGTATTCATGAGGCAATCTCCTTTTGGCTATTTTCTATAAAAATGCTAAATGTCCCGGATGCTTTCTAATCTGTTATATAATACTGCTATATAAAAGCAACTCAAATTATTCCAGCTTAAAACATGATGGTGCATCGCATTTGTTTAATTGTCAAACCAAGGGTGGTTCTTCCTTACGGAAAGTGGACTTTATATTTCGCTCAAACTTACTGCGCGGACCCATAACCTCACGACCGCAGCCCATGCAGCGCAGCCTGAAATCCATACCCGTTCGCAGCACTAGCCAGCGCTTGTCGCCGCAGGGGTGCTCTTTTTTCATTGTCAAAACGTCGCCTACGCGAATATCCACGGTCTAACTCTCCTTTTTTATGGCGTCCCAGTATGCCCGTGCTGCCTGCTCAACCTTGTTCTCGCCAAAGTCGTAGTAGCGGGAGCCGACCAGCTCATTGGGAAGGTACTGCTGCTTAACATAGTGGTTGGGGTAACTGTGGGGGTATTTGTAGTTTTGCTCGCGCTTAAGCTCCGAGGAGTCGGCATGAACATTTTGAAGCTCTCTGGGAATATCCCCGGTTTTCCCCGCCCTAAGGTCGGAAATCGCCGCATCTATGCCCACACAAACGCTGTTTGATTTCGGGCAGGTGGCGAGGAAAATCGCAGCCTCCGCCAGCGGCAGTCTCCCCTCCGGAAGCCCTAACTGTAGGGCACTGTCAACACAGGATTTAACAATAGACACTGCTTGAGGGTATGCAAGACCAACATCCTCACTTGCCGAACACAAAAGTCTTCTGCACATCCCTGTCAAATCCCCCGCTTCCAAAAGCCTTGCCAAGTAGTGCAGCGCAGCGTCCGGGTCGGAACCCCGCAGGGCTTTCATTAGGGCTGACAAAATGTCAAAGTGCGCGTCGCCCTCCCTGTCATAACGCATGGCGCTTTTTTGAGATACCTGCATGGCGTCTTCCAGAGAAATATGAACTTCCGCAGTGGCTCCCCGACTGGCGGAGTAAAGTAGCTCCACCGCATTAATGGCTTTTCTCACATCTCCACCACAGCTCTGTGCAATGTGTTGGGTAACGCCCGGTTCCGGGCCTATCTTAACAAGGTCCCTTTGCTCCAAAAAGCCAATTGCCCTAAGCACGGCCCTTTCCACCTCAGGTGCCCCCACTTGCTTAAATTCGAATACCGTTGAACGGCTTAAAATTGCGTTAAACACATAAAAGTAGGGGTTCTCCGTAGTAGATGCTATAAGGGTGATTTTTCCGTTTTCAATAAATTCCAGCAGGCTCTGCTGCTGTTTTTTATTGAAATATTGTATCTCGTCCAGATAAAGCAACACGCCGGAGGGCGCCAAAAGAGTATCCAACTCGTCAATGATGGCCTTTATATCGGCAATTCCGGCTGTGGTGGCGTTTAAGCGGCGAAGAGTTCGGTTGGTTTTTTCCGCAATAATCCTTGCAACTGTTGTTTTGCCTGTGCCGCTTGGGCCATAGAATATCATATTTGGTATCTGCGCCGAGGCAACAATGCGCCGAAGCACAGAGTTTTCGCCTAAAATGTGGTCTTGCCCAACCACCTGGTCTAGCGTTGAAGGCCGTAGCTCATCGGCCAAGGGTCTATACATATCTGTCTCCTTATCATGGCTAATAAGCGTCCACAAAAAGGCCGGCGGTTATGCGCCGCCGACCTTTGCTTTGCTGATTATCGCAGCCCATATTTCGCTTATCTTGCAGAAGAGTATATGGCACTTTCTTTACATATACAAGGGATATTTGGCGCAAAGAGCCTCTACCCGTCCATTTATTATGTCACGTTTGTTGTCAAAGTCTCTTATGCTCAGTTCTATCAGCTCCGCAATTTCTACCATTTCTGGCTCTCCGAAGCCTCTGGCGGTAACTGCGGCGGTTCCCACGCGTAGACCGCTGGTTTCCTTGGCAGAACGGGGATCATCGGGGATTTTATTTTTATTGGTGGTTATATGGACCTCGTCCAGTCGCTTTTCAAGGTCCGCACCGGAGCAACCCTCGTTTCTCAGGTCTATAAGAATAAGGTGATTGTCTGTGCCGCCTGAAACAAGCTCAATGTCTCGCCTTTTAAGCTCATCGGCAAGTACGGCACAGTTTTTTATAAGCTGTCTCTGATACTCCTTAAATTCCGGCTTAAGAGCCTCGCCAAAAGCAATAGCCTTGCCCGCAATAACGTGCATAAGCGGACCACCTTGACTTCCGGGGAAAATAGCACTGTTAATTTTCTTTGCCAGGGACTCGTCGTTTGTCATTATTACACCGCCTCTGGGACCCCTAAGTGTCTTGTGGGTGGTAGATGTAACAACGTCTGCAAGGCCAATGGGTGAGGGATGAAGTCCAGCGGCCACAAGCCCCGCAATGTGGGCCATATCTACCATCAGGTACGCTCCGCACTCCTTGGCGATAGAGGAAAACTTCTCAAAATCTATAATTCTGGGATAGGCACTGGCGCCGGCAATTATCATTTTTGGTTTGCACTCCAAAGCAAGGGTGCGAACGGAGTCGTAATCAATGCGTCCGTCATCCCCTACGCCGTAGGGTACAATGTTATACTGCTTACCGGAGAAGTTTGCCCTGCAACCGTGGGTCAGGTGACCGCCGGCATCCAGATCCATGCCCATAACCGTATCGCCGGGCTTGCATAAAGCTAGATACACCGCATAGTTCGCCTGGGCACCGCTGTGGGGCTGGACGTTCGCATAGTTACAGCCGAAAAGCTGCTTTAAACGCTCAATTGCCAACTCCTCAACCACGTCAACGCACTGGCAGCCGCCATAATATCGCTTTCCTGGGTAGCCCTCAGCGTATTTGTTTGTAAGCACACTGCCTACAGCGGCCAAAACCGCGGGGCTGACAATGTTTTCCGACGCTATCAGCTCGATGTTGTCCCTCTGTCTTTGAAGCTCTGCTGATATGGCTTCGGCTACGGCCTTGTCCTGCGCGGCAATAAGCTCAATCCCGCTGTCAACTATCATGGCACTGCCCTCCGTTTATTTCTTTATAATATGGTTGCTATTATAATTATACCCGAGGATAAAACCTTAAGCAATTGACTAAAAGATAAAATACTTTGATTATTCCTGCCCCCGTGTTATACTAATTATGAAAAATCCTTTATTAAATTGGAGAAAACCACTATGTACAAAAAAGAGCTGGCTTTAGCGCTGGTAAACTGTCTTGAAAAGGAATACCCCCAAGCTGTATGCTCTTTAAAATACGACAAGGACTACCAGCTTCTTTTTGCAACCCGCCTTGCCGCCCAATGTACCGACGAGAGGGTAAATGCACAAACCCCCGCTCTCTTTGCCCGCTATCCCAGCCTTGAGCACATCGCCCAAGCCGAGCAGACGGAGCTTGAACAGTATATAAGGCCCTGCGGCTTTTATCATACTAAGGCCCGCGATATTATCCAATGTGCAGCAGTGCTTCTTGAAAAACACGCCGGCGTTGTGCCGGATAACATGGAGGAGCTGATTACACTGCCGGGCGTAGGGAGAAAAACCGCAAATCTTATTCTGGGAGATGTTTACGGAAAGCCTTCGGTTGTGGTAGACACCCACTGCATCCGGCTTTCAAATCGTATGGGCCTTGTGGACAGACTTAAAGACCCAGCCAAAATCGAGCAGGCCCTTCGAGAGCTTCTTCCCCCGGAAAAGTCCTCAGACTTCTGCCACCGGCTGGTTATCCACGGCAGAGCGGTATGTCCCGCCAGAAGGCCCCGTTGCGATAGCTGCTGCTGTGCAGACGTTTGCCTGAAAAGTATCTGACCATCTGTCCATATTCGGTACATAAACAAGGGGAAACTAAAAAAATTTTTGTTTTTCCGTAAAAGCACTTTTAATATACGGAAAATTATATTAAAATAGCTATATGCAACTTTCAGCGGCAATGCCGTAATTAAACAGGAACGGGGGTTTCTTAAATGAGTGACCAAAAACCCGTATACAAACGTATACTACTAAAAATAAGCGGTGAGGCCCTTGCCGGTGAAGCCGGCCGCGGTCTTGATTTTGAAGTTATTGAAAGCGTCTGCAAGGTCATAAAAAAATGCGCGGATCTAGGCGTTGAGGTTGGCGTTGTCGTAGGCGGAGGGAACTTCTGGCGTGGCGTTAAGGACGGCGGCGGAAAGATGGAACGTACCCGCGCTGACCACATGGGAATGATGGCAACTGTTATGAACTGTCTAGCCCTTGCCGACATGCTTGAGCAGATGAATGTTGAGGTCCGTGTGCAGACAGCCATCGAAATGCGCGCCATTGCCGAGCCGTACATCCGCCTTCGCGCTATGCGCCATTTGAGCAGGGGCAGAGTGGTTATCTTCGGATGCGGAACCGGCAGTCCTTTCTTCTCAACGGACACCGCCGCGGTGCTCAGGGCCGCAGAAATCGAAGCGGACGCAATTCTCCTTGCCAAAAATATTGACGGTGTATACTCCGCCGACCCCAAAATAGATCCCACAGCCGTAAAGTACGATGCCATAAGTTATGACGACATTTTGGCCCAGCACTTGACGGTTATGGACTCCACCGCCACGTCCCTATCCATGGACAACAAAATCCCCGTTGTTCTCTTCGCCCTTAAGAACCCAGAGAACATAATCCGAGTAATAATGGGTGAAAAAATTGGCACTGTGGTACAATAAAGAACATATAGTAACCATAAAACACACAGGAGGGAAAAACAATGGCAGACAATTATCCTGAAGTTGTCAGCAGAATGAAAAAAACCACCGAGGTGCTCAGCGCCCAGTTTGATTCTGTGCGCGCGGGACGGGCAAACTCCGCTGTGCTAGACCAGATAAAGGTGGAATACTACGGCACCCCCACCCCAATTCAGCAGATCGCCACCGTTGCAACTCCCGACCCCCGCAGCCTTTCTATCCAGCCTTGGGACGCTTCCTCTCTAAAGCTCATCGAAAAAGCTATCTTGGAGTCAGATCTGGGCATTAACCCCCAGAATGACGGCAAGATAATCCGTCTGGTATTTCCCCAGCTTACCGAGGAGCGCAGAAAGGAACTTATCAAGCAGATTAAGAGATACGCCGAGGATTCCAAGATTGCCATCCGTAATGTCCGACGGGACGCCATTGAAACGTACAAAAACCAGAAAAAGAAGTCCGAGATTACAGAAGATGACTTTAAGGTGATCGAGAAAGACCTTCAAAAGCTTACTGACGACTACATCAAGGTGATAGACGAAATTACAGCCACGAAGGAAAAGGAGCTCATGGCCATTTGATGATGCTTTTTCGTAAAAACAAAGCTAAACAGGCGAGGGAGATAGATTTAAATAATCTCCCTCGCCATATTGGCATTATTATGGACGGTAACGGCCGATGGGCAAAAAAGCGCGGCCTTCCCCGAAACGCTGGTCACGCCCAAGGTGCGGAGACCTTCCGCAGCATTGCCACCCATTGCAAGGAAATTGGCATTGAGTACCTTACTGTCTATGCTTTTTCAACAGAAAATTGGCAGCGGCCCCCGGAGGAAGTTGCCTCCATAATGTCTCTTTTAGAAAAATATCTTTATGAGGCCATCGAGCGCATGGAGCGTGACAAGGTCAAAATGAAGTTTTTAGGGGACACCTCGGTGCTTTCTCCGAAGCTAAAATCCCTAGTTAAGCGAACCGATGAATTAAGCACCCGCTACAGCGGCTGTCAAGTCAACATCTGCCTCAACTACGGAGGACGAGACGAGCTATTAAGAGCAGCAAAGAGCTATATGGAGGACTACGCCGCAGGCAACGCCGGAAAGCTGACGGAGCAGGAGCTTTCCTCCCGCCTGTTTTCAGCGGGCATACCCGACCCTGACCTTATCATACGTCCCGGCGGAGAAAAACGTCTTTCAAACTTCCTCATGTGGCAGTCGGCCTACTCTGAGCTATATTTTTGCGACACCCTCTGGCCGGATTATACAAAGACAGATCTTAACGAGGCCATCGCATGGTACCAGGGGAGAACCCGCCGCTACGGTGGAATTTAGATCTTAAAAACCGGCTCAAAGAGCGGAAGGAGAACTTGCTATGGCGAAGAGAATTATTGTGGCAGTAATTGCAATCCCGCTAATTGTATTTCTTATATTTTTTGCTCCCCTATGGGGCTTTTCTATTCTGGTGGGGCTCATTTCCGCAGGGGCAGCTTGGGAGCTGCTGCGCTGCATTGACGGGAACTTGCCCCTTCGTTTTCGCGTCTATGCCTCAGCGGTGGGATACCTTATACCCATGGCCTGCGTTTTTGCCAAAAGCTGCGTGGTTACAAACACGGCCATATACGCCCTTTTGCTAATAATGTTCAGCGAAATCATGCTCTCCTACTGGGGCGAGCGCCGAGTTAAGGTGGAAACCGCACTGGCGGTCATTTTTGCAGGCGGGGTAATGCCGCTGCTGCTCTCGGCCCTGGTTCGGGTGGGACTTGACAAGCAATATCCACCCGTTTATTTGCTGCTGCCCTTTATTGCCGCCTTTTCAAGCGACAGCGGAGGGTATTTTGCCGGAAAATTTTGTGGAAAGAGAAAAGTTTTTCCCCACCTTTCTCCCAAAAAAACCCTTGCCGGTTGCATTGGTGGCTTTGTAAGCGCCGTTGTTATCATGGAAGTTTACGGCTACATACTTACCGGCTACGGATTTGTGGTCAACTACCTTTATCTTGCCTTGTACGGCCTGCTGGGTTCTCTTGCCTGTCAGTTTGGGGACTTGGCGTTTTCCGCTATCAAGCGTCAGTACGGCATTAAGGATTACGGCAAGCTCATCCCGGGGCACGGAGGAATGCTAGATAGATTCGACAGCATGCATTTCACGGCGCCGATGATTGAATTACTGGTGCTGTTATTGCCCGCCATAAAATAGCAGCGTTGCCTTTAAGGGCAGCGCCCCATGAAAGGAACCCTTATGGTAGGAAGTATATCCGTCTTAGGCTCTACCGGCAGCGTCGGCACCCAAACCCTGGAGGTTGCAAGAACGCTTAATATTCCGGTAAAAGCCCTTTCCGGCAATAAAAACATAAAGCTTCTTGAGGCCCAGGCCCGCGAGTTTAAGCCTGATTTTGTATGCGTCTGCAATGAGGACGCAGCAAAGCAGCTTAAAATCGCGCTGGGAGATACCAAGGTCAAGGTGGCCGGAGGTCTGAACGCTCTGTCCGAATGCGCGGCAGAATATGCTCAGTGTGTGGTAACAGCCGTTTCGGGCTCCGTGGGGCTTATCCCGACGCTTTCTGCCATAGATGCTGGTCGGCGCATCGCCCTGGCCAATAAGGAAACTTTGGTTTGCGGCGGTGAGCTGGTCATGGCTAGGGCCAGGGAAAAGGGCGCTGAGATACTGCCGGTGGACAGCGAGCACAGTGCAATCTTTCAGTGCCTTCAGGCCCAGGGGAGGACGCGCGCCCTAAAGCGCATTTTGCTCACAGGCTCCGGTGGTCCCTTCATAGGCAAGGCCAGAAGTGAGCTTCAAAATGTTACTCCCGCTCAGGCCGTCAATCACCCTAATTGGAGCATGGGCGCAAAAATCAGCGTGGACAGTGCGACTATGATGAATAAAGGCCTGGAATTTATTGAGGCTATGCACCTTTTTGGAGCGTCTCCCGATGAAATTAAAGTATTGCTTCATCCGGAGAGCATTGTTCATTCTATGGTTGAGTTTGTGGATGGCAGCGTTATTGCCCAACTGGGCGTTGCAGATATGCGTCTGCCCATTCAAAACGCCCTCACTTACCCAGATAGGCTTTACGGCGGCATTTCAGCGCCGGACTTTGTATCCCTTGGAAAGCTGAGCTTTTTTGAACCTGAACCTGAAAAGATTCCATGCCTAACGCTTGCTATGGACTGCGCAAGCCGCGGCGGCACCGCAGCGGCTGTAATGAGCGCCGCAAACGAGGAAGCAGTTGCCCTATTTTTACAAGAGAGGCTAAGCTTCAACGGCATTTATGATGTTGTTGCCGCCGCCGTAGAGAACCTTGCAAGCTATGATAAGCCCACCATTTCTGAGCTTCAAAGGGCAGATAGCGAAGCCCGACACTTTGTTTTATCCGGCAATAAGTGATATTTAACAGATTATTACCAAACTAACGGAGCAACACGCATATAATACCCTTGGGCAGCCCATCTGTCCAAATCCCTGTAACGAGGTAATCTATGTATATTATTTTAGGTATTTTGGTTTTCGGTATTCTTATCGCCACACATGAGCTGGGGCACTTTGCGGTAGCAAAGCTCTGCGGCGTTAAGGTAAATGAGTTTGCCATCGGAATGGGGCCTGCCCTCATAAAAAAGCAGCGGGGCGAAACCCTTTATGCCTTGCGTGCAATACCCATGGGAGGATACTGCGCCATGGAGGAGGACGAGGCTTCCGACGATCCCCGCGCCTTCGTAAATCAGGCCTGGTGGAAGCGAATGCTTATTCTCATTGCCGGTGCCTTCATGAACTTTCTCTTTGGCTTCATCGTGTTGCTGTTTCTGATGCCAAAATCTGCCTCTTTTGCCACACCTGTGCTAACAGGCTTTTCTGAGGGTTGCCCCTATGTGGGTGAGCAGGGACTTCAGGAAGGCGACATATTTTACGAGATTGACGGCCACAGAATCTACTTTACCTCCAATGTCAGTTACTTTCTTGATCGCTCGGAGGATACGGTATATGATATTACCCTCCTACGTAATGGTGAAAAAGTGGAGCTTGGGGACTTTAAAATGCCCCCGGTAGAATACACTGTGGACGGCAAGACCGAAACTCGTATAGGCATATATTTCGGAGAAAAGAAAGTCGGTGCCGCTGCAAACCTTGCCTACGCATGGGATGCATCAAAGGACTTTGCCCGCCTTGTATGGCTGGGGCTATCAGACCTTGTTACCGGTGCCGTGGGGCTAAAGGAGCTTTCCGGCCCCGTTGGAATTGTGGAAATTATTAATAACGTGGGCGCAAGCGCAGGTACCGTTTCGGTTGCTCTTAGCAGCATTGCCTACCTTGCGGCTTTTATAGCAATTAACCTTGCAGTTATGAACCTTTTGCCCATTCCCGCACTGGACGGAGGACGAGTGCTGTTCCTCATCATAACTGCCGCCTACGAGGGACTTAGCAAGCGAAAGCTAAACCCAAAATACGAGGGTTATATACACACAGCGGGCTTTGTTCTGCTGCTGGGGCTTATGGCGATTGTTATGTTTAACGATATTTACAAGCTGTTTGTATAGGGAAACTGATATTTACGCGGACGCAGCTGACTGCGTCCGCGTGAGTATGTAAGGAGCATTACATGAACAGGGAAAACACTAAAAAGATCTCCGTGGGCGGCCTTAAAATCGGGGGCGATGCCCCAGTAACGGTTCAGTCCATGTGCAATACAAAAACCGACAATATTCAGGCAACTCTCGCCCAGATAAGCGACTTGAAAGCGGGCGGCTGCGACATAGTCCGCCTTGCTGTACCCGACCAGGCCTCCGCCAAGGCCCTGCCCGCAATTAGGAGGGGGACTGACATGCCCCTGGTTGCGGATATTCATTTTGACTACCGCCTTGCTCTGGCCGCTGCAGAAGCGGGCTTTGATAAGATCCGCATAAATCCGGGGAACATAGGCTCCGAGGGCAAAGTGAAGCTGGTGGCGGATGCCTGCAAGGCAAACGGTATCCCCATCCGCATCGGCGTTAACAGCGGGAGCGTTGAAAAGGCACTGCTTAACAAATACGGCCCCTCCCCGCAGGCCATGGTGGAAAGCGCCCTTGGTCATGTGAGGCTTCTTGAAAAGGCCGGCTTTGATAACATCTGTATTTCCGCCAAATCCTCAAGCGTTTCCGACACTGTGGAAATCTATCGTATTCTATCCGAGAAAACCGCTTATCCCCTGCATTTGGGCATTACCGAAAGCGGCACAGAATACATGGGGCTGGTAAAATCTTCCACAGGTCTCGGAGCCATGCTCCTCTCCGGTTTGGGAAACACCATCCGGGTGTCGCTTACTGCTGACCCCACTGCGGAAGTAAAGGCAGGCATCGCCATCTTAAAGGCCTGCGGCCTTCGGCAGGAGGGCATAAACATCGTTTCCTGCCCCACCTGCGGCCGCACCTGTATCGACCTTATAAACACCGCGAAAAAGGTTGAGCAAATGCTCTGCCTCATTAAAGCGCCTATTACCGTTGCCGTTATGGGCTGCGCAGTTAACGGTCCCGGTGAGGCCGCCCACGCTGATTATGGCCTTGCGGGCGCTAAGGGCGAGGGTGTTATTTTTAAAAAAGGTCAGATAATAAAAAAAGTACCGGAGGCCCAGCTTGCCGATGAGCTCTGCGCGCTGGTGCGAAGCGAGGTCATCTAATTTTTTTTTGGAGGAAAAGCAATTCTTATGAGTGAAGAAACCAAAACCATATTCTTAGATATGTTTCCCTTCTGCCGGGACCTTTCCGACATGTGCGGCGGGCTTGATAAGGCCAGCGTCCTTTCCGCAACGGTGAACCGTCAAAAAATGTCCATGTCTATTAAGGCATGTTTTGTTAGAGCCGCCGCCCCCGCCGAAATACATACCATAGAAGGCCGCATTGCAGATGAATACGGTCTTTCCTCCGTAATCCTTAAATCCTCGAGCCCCCTACCCTCTGATAGGTCCCAGCTAAAAAAGGCCCCATCGGGCAGCACCGGCGGCAAAAAACCTTCCAGTGGGAACACATCCGGAAAGATAGTCTACGGTCGCTCCATTAAGGGCAGGCCCGCTCCTATGAACACCCTCAATATGGAGTCGGGGAACGTTGTGGTTCAGGGTCAGATTTTTTGTTCTAAAAACAGAGACATAGAAAAACGCAAGGGCTGGGTGCTGTGCTTTGACATGACTGACAACACCAGCTCTATTCGCGTTTCAAAATATTTTAAGGATGGTGAAGACAGGGGCGAGCTTGCAAGCTTAAAACCCGGCGATTTTGTAACCGTATCCGGCTACGTTGTATACAACCGCTATGACGAAGATCTGGCCCTTGAACCCCGAAACATTGTTCTGGGCAAAAAATCTGAACGGATGGACAGCGCCCCGGAAAAGCGCGTGGAGCTCCACCTGCATACAAAGTATTCAGCTCTTGACGCCCTGGTAAGCCCCGCCTCCGCCGTTGGGCTTGCAAAAAAATGGGGACACTCAGCTATCGCCATAACAGACCACGGCGTTGTTCAGGCTTTCCCCGATATGTGGCAGGCGGGTATGAAAAATAATATAAAAATATTGTACGGCGTTGAGGGATACTACATAAACGATGTGGATGACAAGCTCGCCATTTACGGGGATGACAAGGGGCTGCTGTCTGATGATTTTGTTGCCTTTGACATTGAAACCACAGGACTCTCCCCCATTAATGACCGCATCACTGAAATAGGCGCTGTGCGCTTTGTCTGCGGCAAGCCCCAGGCACATTTTCAGACCTTCGTTGATCCCCATCGCCCCATTCCCAGAGAGATTATTGAACTAACGGGTATTACTGACCACGATGTTATAGGCGCACCTGAGGAGGAAGTTGCCCTTGCCCGGTTTATGGAATTTGTCGGCTCCTGTCCTTTGGTGGCTCACAATGCGGAGTTTGATATGGGCTTTATAAGCGCCTGTGCCCGTCGCCACGGTATAGAGTACGCTCCTACTTATATGGACACACTGGTGCTCTCCCAAAGCCTGTTAAAGGATTTGAGAAGGTTCAAGCTTGATTTGGTATCTAACCGCTTGGGTCTTCCTGAATTTAACCACCATCGAGCCGACGACGATGCCTACGCCTGTGGCCGTATAATGGTAAAGCTGGTGGATATGCTGGCAGAACGGGGCATCACCCGCCGGGATGAGCTGGAGGCCTTTACCCGCAAGGAGCGCAACGGGCATGGTAAAAATCAACGGGTCCGCCATATCATCCTGTTGGTAAAAAATAAAAAGGGCCTTAAAAACCTTTACGAAATCATTTCCAAGGCGCATTTAGAACACTTTAAGAAAAACCCCATTATTCCGAAAAGTCTGCTGCTTCAATATCGCGAGGGCATTATTGTCGGTTCCGCCTGCGAAGTGGGGGAGCTTTTCGATGCAGTGGCCCGACACAAGAGCGACGATGAGATAGCCCGTCTGGCGGCTTTGTACGACTACTTTGAAATTCAGCCCATCTGCAACAATATGTTCATGCTTGAAAATGGCGCTGCAAAGGACGAGGATGAGCTTAGAAGCTTTAACCAACGTATAGTTGCACTGGGTGAGAAGCTTAATAAACCTGTTGTTGCCACGGGAGATGTGCACTTTCTTGAGCCGGAGGACGAAATCTATCGACGTATACTGCTGGCAGGAAGAAAGTTTGCCGACGCTGACAAGCCTCTGCCCATCTACTTTAAAACCACTGAGGAAATGCTTGAGGAATTCTCCTACTTGGGCGAGGAAAAGTGCAAAGAAGTGGTTATAACAAACACAAACGCCATTGCCCAAATGTGCGAGGAAATCGAGCTTCTGCCCAAGGACCTTTATACCCCTAAGATTGAAAATTCCGCAGAGGATTTAAAAAATCTTGTTTACAGCAAGATGCACGCCCTATATGGCGAAAATCCGCCTGAAATCGTAAGCTCCCGGGTGGAAACAGAGCTGGGTGACATCTTAAGCCGCCACTATGACGTTATATACATGTCCGCTCAGAAGCTGGTTGCAAATTCCCTTGAGGCAGGCTATTTAGTCGGCTCGAGAGGCAGTGTTGGTTCCTCTTTGGTGGCCTTTCTCTCGGGTATTACGGAGGTAAACTCCCTGCCCGCCCATTATCGTTGCCCTAACTGCAAATACACAGACTTTTCCCATGCCTCTGAATACGGCTGCGGCGCGGACATGCCCGACGCTGTGTGCCCCCAATGCGGCGAGAAGCTTTGTAAGGAAGGTTTTGATATTCCTTTTGAAACCTTCCTGGGCTTTGGCGGTAATAAGGTCCCTGATATTGACCTGAATTTCTCCGGCGAGTATCAGGCACAGGCCCATAAATACACTGAGACTCTGTTCGGTCGAGACCACGTCTTCAAGGCCGGCACCATTGGCACACTGGCTGAAAAAACTGCCTACGGTTACGTTAAAAATTACCTTATCGAGAGGGGCATAAAGGTTACAAAGGCCGAGGAAAACCGCCTTGTCCAAGGCTGCGTTGGCGTTAAACGCACTACCGGACAGCATCCAGGGGGTCTTGTAATAATTCCCCAGAACATGGACGTTACGGACTTCTGCCCCGTTCAGCACCCTGCCGATGACCCCGAAAGTGACATCATCACCACCCATTTTGAATACCACAGCATGGAGGCAAATCTCCTCAAGCTTGATGAGCTGGGACACGATGACCCCACCATGATACGCATGCTGGAGGATCTGACCGACGAGGATGCGAAGAATATCCCCTTGGATGACCCTAAAACCCGTGAAATTTTTTACTCCCCCGAACCTTTGGGCCTGGACGACAGCGATCCCATAATCGGTAAAACCGGCTCCATAGGTATCCCCGAGTTCGGAACAGGCTTTACCCGCCAAATGCTGGTAGACACCCAGCCTAAGGAGTTTGACACCCTTGTTCGCCTATCCGGTTTCTCTCACGGCACCGACGTGTGGCTGGGAAACTCCAAGGATCTTATATTAAGCGGCACTGCAACCGTTAATGAGACTATTGGCTGTCGGGATGATATAATGCTTTACCTCATATCAAAGGGTATGGAGCCAAAACGAGCCTTTAATTTTATGGAGGCCGTTCGTAAGGGCGTCATTCACAAGGGTAAGCCCTGGCCGGAGGGTATAGTAGAGGAAATGCGGGAATTAGGCGTGCCAGAATGGTATATTGATTCCTGCCGGAAAATCCAGTACCTTTTCCCCAAGGCCCACGCAGTGGCCTACGTTATGATGGCCTTCCGCATTGCCTATTTTAAGGTTCACTATCCTCAGGCCTATTATAGCTGCTATTTTTACCGCCGCAGCGACAGCTTTGATGCTGCACTGATGACCAAGGGAATAGAACCGGTGCGTCAAAAAATTAAGAACATTAAAATGGACCCCAGCCCAACCGCCAAGGACTGCGACACGCTGACCACCCTTGAGTCGGTCTACGAATTTTATATGCGAGGCTTTGAGTTTGGCAAAATTGATATTTATCGCTCCATGGCAACTAAATTCATCATTGAAGGGAACACGTTAATTCCGCCGTTTATTTCCATCGCCGGTTTAGGCGAGACAGCCGCCAGAGAGCTGGAGGCCTGCCGGGAAGGTGGCCGGAAATTCATCTCCGTTGAGGAGGTCATGGCAGCCTGCCCCAAGGTCAGTAAGACGCATATCGAGCAACTCAAGGAGCTGGGAGCATTGGGAGAAATGCCCGATACCAGCCAAATGAGTCTTTTTTGACGGGCTTTATTAGCCGCCGTCCGGGAGAAGGTCCTGCCCGGCAATTCCGGCCCTTGCATTTCCTCTGTTTCCTATATATCCCGGCCATATACCCGCTATGGGCGGGTATATGAAAAGTGCCATTATACTGCCGGACACTCATCCCGATGATAGCGGGAGAAATCCGCCGCTACCTTCGGGACAACAGTTCCGTTCGTGTAAGCCGCAGCATGCGTGACACCGCCTACCGAGTCCTTCAGGCAAAGGAGGCGCTCACCGCCGAGCTTCAGCGGGAACCGGAGCTGGGCCAAATAGCCGCCCATCTAGGAATTTCCCGTCAGGAGGTCTATTTTTCTCTTGATGCCATTTCCGAGCCGGTCTCTATTTATGAGCCTGTTTTTTCCGACGGCGGCGAGAGCATCTGCGTTATGGATCAAATTCGCGATTCACACAGTACCGACGACGAATGGATAGAGCAGATTTCCCTTGCCGAAGCGGTCGCCGCCTTGGGGCGACGCGAAAAGCAGATTTTAGCCCTGCGATTTTACGACGGCAAAACCCAAATGGAGGTGGCCTCTGAGGTTGGCATAAGTCAGGCCCAGGTATCCCGCCTTGAAAAAAACGCTATAGGCCAAATTAAAAGAAGCATTGGCTGTGATTAGAATAGGACAAGGAGCCCTCTGCGTATACTTTACGCAGAAGGCTCTTTTTTCTTGGAGGTGATAATATGGAATGCCGCGTAGAGGACTTTCGCTTCAAGGAGGTCGTAAACGTCTGCACCGGTCAGCGCCTTGGCTGCGTGTGCGATATAATTATGAATATTGCCACCGGCACGGTCAAGGCCCTGGTAGTCCCCGGCCGCTGTAAATTTCTTGGGCTATTATGGCGGGAGGAAGACTACATACTTCCTTGGGAGAATATCCGCCGCATCGGCAGCGACATAATTCTCATCGAGGTGGAAGGCGAGTACAGCCGGGGTAAGCGTGAGCGCCGCCCTTGGTTTACATGGCAGTTCGATGAAAGGCCCCGCCTATAAGCTACCCACAACTTAAAAACCCCCTTATTGCAGCCGGCAATAAGGGGGTTTTTAATTATCTTCCAAACTCGGTAAAATACTGGTTAATGTTCTTCTCCACATATTCCTTAACAAAGGGGATAAAGTCTAATGATGCGTTAACATCGTTTTGCATAACAGACCTGCTTATTCCCACTTGTCCTATGGTGTCACTGTAAGCCGAACCCACGCAGAAATCCCGAATTTCCGGCATACTGAAAAATAGTGTTCTCGGAATAACAGCATAGCCCATGCCACTCATAACGTATTTAACGATCAAGCTATAATCGTTGGTTTCACAAACAATGTTTGGGTGCAGCCCTATGCTCTCCAAATACGGGTCAAGGTTTGCCCTCAGTGCTGAACCGGGTGAGGTTGCGATAAGGTCGGTACCCTCCATGTCTTCAAATGTAACGCGCTTTCTTGACAGCATGGGATGCCCCGGCGGCAACATGGCACAGGCATGCTCTTCAAACACCACCTCCGTGTAAATTCCCTTTGCGCTATCCTCAAAGATCGGAGGCGAGCATACGGCAAAGTCCGCCTCCCCTGTGCGTAAAGCGTTAATCATGTCCTCTCTGTTTGCGTAAGAAATGGACAAAACAATATCAGGATGTGCCTTTTTGTATTCGATAACCAGTTCGGGAAACAGTCTTTCCGTGTTTGTCATAACGGTTATTTTTCTGGACTGTCTTTCGATTATGTTGTCCATATCATCTCGAAGATTGTCTAATTCCAGCATAATTTTTTTTGCGTGACCATAGAAAATCTCACCAAATCTATTAAGCTTAATTTTTCTGCCAATATTGTCAAAAAGTGGCACACCCACTTCTTTTTCCAACTGACCAATAATTTTTGTAAGAAACGGCTGGGCAACGCCTAGCTTTTCAGCCGCCCTCGTTACATGCTCCATTTCCGCAGTGAGACAAAAAAATCTAATATCCCTTAATTCCATAAAACACTCCTGTTTACCACGCCGATTCATGCTTATCTTATAATCAAATGATTATAAGATAATAATTGACAAAATACTTTTTATTTTATAACAAATCTATTATAATTAAATAGTAGTTATGCCGCCGACTAAAACAAGGCGGCTTCTTCTTACGTACTCTTACGTGTCTAATAATATCAAATTTTATCGAAGTTGAAAAGACTTTAATTTGTTTTGTTTAAAAGAACCATATTTTGTTAACAGTATGAAAAGCGCATTGGCTTTTACATATTAGAAAATCAGAACTAAAGGAGTGTTAGAATTGGCAAAAATGAACTTAAACTGTGATTGGAAAAAGTACTACGATGAGCATTTAATGACCATTGAAGAAGCCGCTAAGCACATTGTGCCGGGCGACGTTATTTTCCTCGGGCAGGCAACGCAGATCCCTTATGCATTTCTCGACTACCTATACGAGCACAAGGAAGATTATCATAATGTAACCTTCTGGTACAACGTGATGAACTATCCTACCAACATGGTTTTCGACCATGACATCAAGGATCATTTCCGCCTCCTAAACATCTATAACCTTCCCCTAGACCGCATGGGTATCGACGCCCACACTGTGGAAGTCCTCGGCGCAGGCTATGACTCCTACACCAACTGCATGAAGGAGTACGGCGTGAACGGCACCGCTCTTCAGGTAGCTCCTCCCGATGAAAGCGGCTGGTGCAACGTAGGCGGCTATGGTGTCTGCACCAATGCACAGACCCAAAGAATGCCCGAAATCACCAAGAAATTCGGCTTCATCGACTCAACCGGCGTTTTCCCCGTACCTACAGACGAAATCCAATGGAGTAACATCCACATAACCGAGTTTGACTGCATTATTATAAACGACACGGAGATGTTTGCTCTTCCCACTCCTCAGCCCACAGAAGTTGATGAGAAGGTCGCTTCCTTTATCCTGCCCTACATCAAAGAGGGTGATAGGGTTCAGATCGGTTTCGGCGGACTTGGCGAAGCTGTTCTGTCCCATTTGGATAAGGCATCCGGCTCCTTTGAGGTCTTCTCCGAGGTTCTCTGCGACAGCATGATGCCCCTGGTAGAGTCCGGCAAGATCTCCAAACTGCGCGCTTCCAGCCCCGGAGCCTGCACAGAGTACACCTTTAAGTGGCTCTCTGATAACTGCTCGAAGTATGACGTTAAGCTAATGCCCAGAACCATGTGCATCGAATCTCTCGGCGTTATGGAAAACGAGAACATGGTGGCAATCAACGCTACCTTCATGGTTGACCTTCTCGGTCAGGCCTGCTCCGAAGCTCAGGGTCTCAAGCCCTATACCGGCATGGGCGGCTCCATGGCTTACATTTGGGGAACACAGCGTTGCAGAGGCGGCCGCAGCTTCCTTTGCCTGCGTTCAACCTATGTTGATCATGACGGCGTAACCCAGTCTAACGTTGTCCCCTGGATGCCCGCAGGCTCCATCATCTCCATGCTCAAGAACTATGTCATGTTCGTAGTTTCCGAGCACGGCATTGCTGATGTTTACCTTAAGACATATGTTGACCGCATCAAGGCTCTCATCAAGATAGCTCACCCTGACTTCCGTCAGTGGCTTAAGGATCAGATCCTGACCACCCCCCTTATCGAGGAGTACGACTTCAGGGACTACGACTTCAACGATGGTGTTATACCCGAAGTCCGTCAGCCCAACACTGCATTCCCCGAGCGCGAATACAACTTCAACACCGGACGTACCACCGACTAATCTTATATGGGCAAGCCTTAAGGCTTGCCCAGCCCAAAAAGGGGCTTCTCTTTCTTGCAAGAAAGAGAAGCCCCTTTTCCGTTGGATAAGCCTGATCTAAGTTTATATCCCCCTCGCCCATAAGAGCGAAGATAATTTAAAACTCGGGATAGATTTTCTTTATAATTTTCACCACTGCCTGAGGGCAGGCG